>JASFPT010000005.1:0-46613 GCA_050115795.1 Desulfobacterales bacterium | reverse complement strand
CTCCAGCACCGGGGCCAGGAAAGCGCCGGGATCGCCGTCAACCGCGACGGGACCATCGTGGGCCACAAGGGCATGGGGCTGGTGCACGACGTGTTTGACGTCGAGCACATGAAGCAGCTTGCCGGTACCGTCGCCATCGGCCATGTCCGTTATTCCACCACCGGGAGCTCGATTCTGACCAACGCCCAACCCTTCGTGGTCCACCACCGGAACAAGTCCTACGCCCTGGCGCACAACGGCAACCTCGTCAATGCCCACACCCTGAAGCGGAAGCTGGAAGAATCCGGCTCGATTTTCCAGACCACCATGGACAGCGAGGTGTTTCTGCACTTCTTCGTCAAGAGCTTGAAGCTCGGGTTCGAAGGCGCCTTGGTCGAAACGGTGAAAAATGTCGTCGGCGCCTACAGCTTCGTCATGATGACGAGCAAGGGGGAGATCATCGGCATCAAGGACCCCCATGGCTTCCGGCCCCTGTGCATCGGAAAACTCAATGGAAACTACCTGTTCGCCTCGGAGACCTGCGCCCTGGACCTCGTGCAGGCTGAATTCGTCCGGGAGGTCGAACCCGGGGAGATCGTCATTATCGGGGACGAAGGCCTTCGCAGCATCAAGACCCCGGCTGCCGATCGGCGGTCTTTTTGCATTTTCGAGTTCATCTATTTCGCCCGGCCCGACAGCAACATCTTCGGCAAAAATGTGTACGCCGTGCGCAAGGCCCACGGCCGGCGCCTGGCCCAGGAATCCCCCGTCGAGGCCGACCTGGTCATGCCGTTTCCCGACTCGGGAACCTATGCAGCCCTCGGATACAGCGAGGAGTCGGGCATCCCCTTCGAGATGGGCATGATCCGAAACCACTACGTGGGCCGGACCTTCATCCAGCCGTCCCAGAGCATGAGAGACTTCGGGGTTCGGGTCAAACTCAACCCCATCAAGGACCTGCTCAAGGGGAGAGACATCGTCATCATCGAAGACTCCATCATCCGGGGGACCACCGCCAAGACCCGCGTGAAAGCCCTTCGGGAGCTGGGCGTCAACAAGGTCCACATGCGGGTGGCAGGCCCTCCGCATCGCTTTCCCTGCCACTACGGCATCGATTTTTCCACCCGGGGCGAGTTGATCGCCTTTGACAAAACCGAAAAAGAACTGGCCGATTTTCTGGGCCTCGACTCCCTGGCCTACCTGAGCCTGGAAGGGCTACTGGAGGCAACGGGCATGGAAATGCCGGAGAAAACGTTCTGCAAAGCCTGCTTTGACGGCTGCTACCCGGTAGAGTTTGACGAATTGTTGTCAAAGCACTGTTTGGAAAGGAGTTAGACATGCTTGAATCCAAATACCTCAAAGACGACATCCAAAACATCCAAAAACTCATGGCGATCCCGGCCCTTCGAAACTTCGAGACGAAGAACCTGGGGAAACTGCTCCGCCTGAGCAAAATTCGCAAATACGAAAACGGTGAGGCGATCATCAAGGAAGGCGACCGCGACAACTGGCTCTACTTTTTGCTGTCGGGAGAGATCCGCATCGAAAAAGAGGACGTGGAGATCGCCACCAGCAGCAAGACCGGCGAGATGTTCGGGGAGATGCGGCTGATCGACAACCTGAGCCGCTCTGCTTCGGTCTTCGCCAAGGGTCAAACGGTGGTCCTTGCCGTGGACACAACCGGTGGGGGCCGTACCGGTCTCAACGACGAACGCGCTGAATTTCTCTTTCTTTTGTACCGAATGTTTGCCGAATACACCGTCGTCCGCCTCCGCCTGACGAACGAGGAGTTGATTGCGGCCAAAAAGCGGCTGGGGGAGAATCTATAGATCAGCCCGGCAGCCGGGACCGCGGATCGCCGGGAAATTTGAAAATTTGACATCATAAGCCCGCGGCGCTGCGAAATCGGCGATCCGGTGGCGGTTGGCGCAAAGCGGGTCGCGAAAAATGCGGGGCAGAAGCATTCGCAGCACGGCTTTTTTTCTGACAACTGCCTCCCGGCTTTCCAGCATCCCAGCCTCCCAGCGCACGACGCCCAGTGCCTTTAAACCGGTCTTCAACACCAAGAGGGTACATCGCAAAGCCATAAACCCCTGATCGCCATCGATGCCATGAAACACACCGTCGCCTTTTCCAAAGACGCCGCCAACGTCTTTTTCCACATCCTCACCGCCTGCAACCTGCACTGCCGCCATTGCTACATCAATCCGGAGCAACACGGAACCGAAACCCTGCCGATCGAAACGATCGAGGCCTGGCTCGGCGTGATGGCCGAAAAGGCCGGACCAGCCA
The DNA here is from genome assembly GCA_050115795.1 of Desulfobacterales bacterium. Taxonomy (GTDB): domain Bacteria; phylum Desulfobacterota; class Desulfobacteria; order Desulfobacterales; family CAFBRK01; genus JAIPEL01. The sequence goes on along the minus strand of JASFPT010000005.1, from coordinate 44,342 downwards.
ATCTCGTTTTTCTGGGAGGAGAGCCGACCCTGCACCCGGAACTGGCCCGGGCGGTCAAAAGCGCCCGACGGCTCGGGTACCGGAGCATCACCATCGACACCAACGGATATCTGTTCCACGATTTTCTCGAAAAGGTCTCCCCCGACGAAGTCGACGCGCTCAGCTTCAGCCTGGACGGCCCCACCGCCGAGGTCAACGATCCGATCCGGGGAAAGGGCTCCTTCGACCGCTGTGTGGCCGGAATTTCAGAAGCCGTGACCCGGGGCTTTTCCACGAGCCTGATCTACACGGTGAGCCGGGAGAACATCAACGCCCTTTCCCGGATGCCGGCGATGCTCAGAGCCCTCGGCATCGAGCGCTTCTTCATCCAGGTGATCGGCATCCGCGGCAAATCGGCCAAGGGGGCATTTCAATCCTCCCAGGTTTCCCGGAAGCAGTGGACGGAGGTGGTTCCAGAAGCGGCGCGAAAGGCTGCTGAAATGGGCATCGCGACCACCTATCCGAAGGTTTTCCTGGCGGCCGGCGAAGCTTTCGAGTGCGCCGGCAACGTGGCCGACAACTATTTTGTCTTTCCAAACGGAAGGGTCTACCGCTGCCCCCTTTGCGAGGATTACCCGATTCACGCCTACGAGATGACCGAAGCTGGCCTGGTCCGGCGCCCGAAAATCACCGAGGAAGACCTCTTTGCCCTTTCCATCCCGGAAGGCTGCGTCATGAACAAGCTGATCCAGCCCGGCAACATCGATACCGACTCCGACGGCGCCCCCCGCTACCGGATCGCCTGCTGTCTTCTTAAAGAAGAAGTAAAGTAGTTCGCCAGGCCGCTGGGCGCATGGAGCGATCTTTTTCACCGGAATCGCCGAATGAGGTGCCCGAGGCGGCGGGCGAGGTTGAAGATTGCGTCGGACTGTTGCATAATTGACCTTTAATGTGTGCTGAAATCCATTCGACCGTTTCGGTTTTCCCCCGTGAAGGAGCAGACCGATGGATGACTTCAATCCCCGAAGGATTCTTTGCCCCATCGACATGAGCGAGCTCTCCGACCTCGCCCTCAAGTATGCCTGCACCGGTTCCCGCGTATTCGGCGCTTCTCTGACCGTACTGCACGCCGCCCACTTCGACTACCCCCGTTACCTGTCCAGGGGGCTGGCCGAGCAGGTGATCGAGGAGCTTGAAAGCGCCAAGGCCGGAATCCGCCAAACCCTTGAAACGCACGTGCAAAAAGTCCTCGGCGAGTCAGCCGGGTCGGTCTCGGTCGAGTACGCGGCAAGCGACCTGCCGCCCGCCGAGGCCGTCTTGAAAGCGGCCGGCAAAGACGGGGCGGATCTGATCGTGATGGGCAGCCACGGGTACGGCGGGTTGAAGCAGTTCATGCTCGGATCGGTCACCGAAAACGTGCTTCATCGGTCCGCGACTCCCGTCTTTACCGTCCGCCAGAAGATGGACGGTTTTATCGACCCGTCACGTCCCGAAGCACAGCCGGACATCGGGCAGATCCTCTGCCCCTGCAACCTGTCCGATGCGGCCGGCAGCGCCCTGCAGGTCGCTGCGGTGCTGGCCGGGCGTTTCGAAGCAAAACTGACCGCCGTCTGGAGCCCGGAATTCGAAAAATCCGATTCCCGGGAGACGTTTTCGGACTGGGTGCGGGAAACGGCCCAGGTGCAGATTCCGGTCGATCCGGTCGTCCGTGCCGGAGAGCCCGCCGCCCAGGCCATCGGCCTGGCCAGGGACTTGTCCGCCGACCTGATCGTCGTCGCCGTCCGGCATCGCCGGTTCGAGCAGGGCATCGAGATGGGCCGCACCACTCAGCGGCTGCTTCGTCACGCCCCGGCGCCCGTCCTCGCCGTGCCGGCCTCCTGATCTCTTTTTCCACAGCCTTAAACGCAATTGTCGCTTCGGTGAAAGACGAGGGCAGCGGCAGGGCGGACAGGTGACCATTGGGCCTTCTCGACCACCGTGCACCCGGAGCGGATCGTTTCGGTGAGCGATGCGACAACCACCGACGAAACCGGCGCCACGATCGGTCTGATCCGCGTGGTTGCCTATGAATGAGGGCGCTTGGCGCGGCCGGCAGGCTGGGATGCTGGGAGGCTTGGATGCTGAAAAGAAACGCCGGCGGTAAGCGTGGAAAAGCCTGAGGGTCTGCATACTGCCTACTGCATACTACCTACTGTCTGGTCCAGCTTATCAGCACCCCAGCACCGAAAAAGCTGCCCTTATCGGATCCGAATTACAGAAAATGAAGCCGCCCCCAACCCACCGCCTCCCCGCCTTGGACCTGCTGCGCGGGATCGTCATCGTCCTGATGCTGGTGGATCACGCCTCTTTTGCCTTCAACGGCGGGCGCTATGTGACCGACTCGGTCGTCATGTACAAGGCCGGAACCGCGATTCCGCCCGCCCAGTTTCTCCTCCGGTGGGTGACCCACCTCTGCGCGCCGACGTTTCTCTTTTTAGCCGGGGTGTCTCTGGCCGTTGCCGTGGAAAGGCGGAGGGCCGCCGGAGAAACGGCGGGCGGCATCGACCGGTATCTGGTCTCCCGGGGCCTTTTCATTCTCCTGCTCGATCCCCTCTGGATGAGCGCCGCGTTTGTTTTCGGGCCGATGCTCCAGGTATTGTACGCCATCGGCGGGGGCTTGTGCGCCATGACCGTCATCCGGCGGCTTCCCGTCCGGTGGGTGTTCGGTCTCGGAATTTTCCTGGCTGCGGGCAGCGAGGCGCTGGCCGGGATCGCCCTGAAGCTGGCCGGGGAAGGCACAAGCGCCGGCCCGATCGGAGCTTTGCTGCTCACCGGCGGAAGGATTCCCGGCGGGTGGTTCGTTCTTTACCCCCTTTTGCCCTGGCTTTCCTGCATGGTCCTGGGTTGGTGGTACGGCCGGCAGCTGGTTGAAAACGAAGGCCGGATGCCGACGACGAAGGCGCTGAAGGCGGCAGCCGCCGCCCTGGCGCTCTTCCTGGCCGTTCGGTGGGTCAACGGGTACGGAAACATGCTCCTGTACCGGGAGGGGGGAAGCGCGCTTCAGTGGCTCCACGTGAGCAAGTATCCGCCGAGTTTGAGCTTTCTTTCCCTGGAGCTGGGTTTGATGTTCTTGATGCTCGCCGGCCTTTCCGCGGTTTTCGACCGCCGACCGCCCGGCGAGTACAACCCCGTCTTTGTCTTCGGCCAGACCGCTCTGTTCTTCTACATCGTGCATGTGCATCTGGTGACGGCCGCGGCCCGTTGGCTCGATCTGACCCGATCCGTCTCCATCGGCGGGACCCTGATCGCCGCCCTTGCCGCCGCCGCCGTGCTGTATCCGCTGTGCATCGGATTTCGCTATCTCAAGCGCCGCCACCCGAAAAGTTTCTTGCGCTACATATGAGAACATTTGCAGCTGTGAGACCTTTCATAATTCGGTCCCCAGTGGGAGACAAAGCACGAAATTCGAATTTCGTGGTTATGGGTGCCTTCTTTCATCCATGCACCCTCGAGCGGTCAGTCGACCCGCGACGCGCAGCATCAATTCCATTCCTGATTTGCCATCCCGCCCGGCCTGTAGTATCCAACCTACCGAACGGTTCCTGGTCGAACGCGGAAAACACCGAAAGGGCCCATGCCGATCGAAACCTCACCCGATACAGCCCGGGGTTCGACTCACCGCCAGCTGCTGATCACCGTTCTGGTGATCGTCGCACTGGTGATCACCGCCTATTCCAACTCCCTGGACGCCTCCTGGCACTTCGACGACGAGCAGAACATCGTCAAAAACCGCCGGCTTCACCTGACCGAGCTGACGCCGGAAGCCATCGGAAGAACCTTTTTCGCCGACCCGGACGAAAGCGGCAGCCTCTACCGGCCCGTGGCCTGCCTGAGCTTTGCGATCAACTATTACTTCGGCAAAGACCGCGTTTTCGGCTACCACCTGGTCAACCTGGCGATCCACCTCACCGCTGCGGTGTTTCTGCTCCTCTTTCTTTGCCGGACGCTTGAGCTGCCCTTGCTTCGTGAAAAAACCGGCCCCAGCGCCATGCTGATCGCCGCCCTGGCCACCTTGTTGTGGGCGCTCAATCCGATCCAGACCCAGGCCGTCACCTACATCGTACAGCGGATGGCCTCCATGGCCGGTATGTTCACGATCATGGCCCTTTATTTTTATCTGCGCGGCAGGACCGCCGTTGTCGGCCGGACCGGATTCTACCTGCTCTGCGCCGCCTGCGGAATCCTGGCCGTGGGATCCAAGGAAAACGCGGTCATGCTGCCGGTAAGCCTTCTGCTCTTTGACCTGATCCTGATCCAGGGGGTCTCGAAAAAGAGCCTGAAAAAGGCGGGATTGATTTTGCCGCTGCTGATCCTGGTGCTTTTCGGATTTGCCCTGATCATCGCGGGTCCGGCCTTCTTCGATTCAGGGCGCTTTTTGGCCGGCTACCAAAATCGCGGTTTTACGCTTGGCGAGCGGCTGTTGACCGAACCGCGGATCGTGATTTTTTATCTTTCCCAGTTGCTGTTCCCGGCCCCCGGCAGGTTCTCCTTGGTACGCCCGGTTACACCGTCGAGCGGCCTTTTTTCACCGCCCGCCACCTTTTTGTCGATCCTGGCGATTCTGGCATTGATCGGTGCCGCAGCGGCTCTTGTCAAAAAGCGGCCGCTGCTGTCCTTCGCGGTCCTGTTTTTCTTTGCAAACCACCTGGTCGAATCCACGGTACTTCCCCTGGAGCTCGTCTACGAACACCGGAACTATATTCCGTCCATGTTCCTGTTCGCGCCGCCTGCGGCGTGGATCGTTTCGGCCGCCGACCGGGCAAAGCGGCGCTGGGCGGCGGCGCTGCTGTTTGCCGCCCTGGCCCTGGTGGTCTCCGGGTTCGGCTACGGCACCTATGTTCGCAACTTTGACTGGAAAACCGAAGAGACCCTTTGGCTCGATGCCGTCGAAAAATTTCCGACCTCCGCCCGGGCCTACCACAACCTGGGCCGGTATTACGCGGACAGGCGCCAATTTCCGATGGCGCTGTACGCATACCAGCTGGCCCTGCAGCAGGCGGATCCCACCTACGGCCAGCGGCGCCACGTGACCCTCTTCAACATGGCCCTGATCTACCAGGCCCTGGGAGATCCGGACACCGCCGAAGCCCGCCTTCGAAAGGCGATCGAATTGCAACCCGACTACGCCCGCGCCTACACCAACCTGGCGCTCATCGTCGCCGCCGGGGGGAAAACCCCCGAAGCTGCGGCCCTGCTTCATAGAGCCGTTGAGCTTGACCCCCGGCTCGAGGAGGCCCGCACAAATCTGGGCTACATCCTGATCCTGCTGGGCCGGACCCAAGAAGCGATCGGCGTTTTGAAAGAATCGCTGGAGATGAATCCGAAGGACGCCAAGGCCCTGTACGACCTCGGCATCGCCTACGACAAGGCCGGAAATGGGGAAAAGGCGTCGGAATGCTTCGAAAAGGTCCTGTTCAGGGCGCCGGAGGACGTGATGCCCCGGCTTTTTCTGGCCGAGACCTACATGAAGATGGGAAAAGAGGAGGCCGCCCGGCAGACCATCGAGCTGTTGGCAGATTTTCTGAGGCCCGATCAACTGCCCCGGGTGCCCGCCTTGTTGGATCAAAACGGGGCCATGGAAACGCTCCCGGATCGGCAGTTGGTGCTGCCCCTGCTCCAGGAGATTTTCCCCCAGCTCTTTGGAAAAATCCACCGCTCTTGAACGGTTGTGACCCTTCACCCTTAATCGTCTCGGTTTGATGACAGGCTTTCAGATCAACTCCCTTCAGCAGCGGCTCATCATCTTTTTGCTGATGCCGGTGTCCGTCCTGCTCTTTGTGGTGGGCGCCTTCGGCTGGTACTTTGCCCGGAGCACGCTCATGGAGCAGTGGCAGGAGGCGTCCGTGCTCAAGCTCCAACGCGCCGCCCACTTCATCGACATGCGCCTGGAACGCCCCATGGAATGGATCGAGGCCTTCCAGCGAAGCGGCGGCCTCACCGGAAGCCGCTTCTCCCAGGAGCAGATCCTCGAGAAGCTCCGGAGCCTGGAGGGGGTGGTGCGGGCCGATCTCCACTGGACGGCGGAAAATGCCGAAACCCCGGGAATTTCCGGCCCGGGCATGGGGATGGGCATGGGCCGCTCCATGGGTCCCATGATGCGCTTTTCCCGGAGCCGGATCAGCGGGCTGTCCCTGCCGCAATACAATGCGGACCAGGGAACCGAGACCGTGACGTTGAGCTGCGATTTGCTCGACGACGACGGAGACGAGCTCGGCCGGCTGGAGGTCGAAATTCGCTTCACAGCCCTGCTGAAGGATATTTTTCGGATGGGGTGGTGGCAGAGCGAAACCGCCTACATCACCGACACAACCGGAAAAATCCTTCTCGACTCGGGTGCCGATTCGTCCGCCCGCAAACAGCTCGGAGAAACCGGCGATCCGCTGGAGCTGCGCCTGCTGGAGAAAATGAAGCAGCAAAGCTTCGGAACCGTCCTGGGGCCGGGCCACCCGCCGGAGCAGGTGGCCGGCTTCTGCCGGACGGAGGACGCCGGATGGAACATTGTTCTCGTGGCCCCGGGCAGCCAGATTCTGGCACCGATCGTGCGGTTTCGAAACGGCTACTTTCTGGCAGGGGGGGCGGTGATCCTGCTGGTGCTGGTTTTGATCCGGTTCAGCGCGGGCAGAATGGTCCAGTCGGTCCGTTCCATATCCGACGCCGCCGGCCGGATTGCCCGGGGCGAGTACGCGAAGGTGGCCGATTCCGGCTCCGGGGACGAAATCGGCCGCCTGGCCCGCAGTTTCAACGAGATGGTGGAGGGGCTCAAGGAGCGGGACTTCATCCGGCAAACCTTCGGCCGGTACATGGACCACGAGGTGGCCCGCCGGCTGCTGGCCCAACCGTCCGCCGCCCGACTCGGGGGACAGAAACGGGAGGTGGCGATCCTGATGTCGGATATTCGCGGCTTTACGCCCATGGCCGAAACCCTTTCACCGGAAGCCACCCTCCGGATCCTGAACCGGTATTTCGGTCGAATGATCGGCGTGGTCGAGAACCACGGCGGAATTATCGTCGATTTTTTCGGGGACGCGGTGCTCGTGTTTTTCGACCCCTTCGACGGCCCCCTGAAGCCGTTGGTGATCCAGGCGGTGCGTTGCGGCCTTGGCATGCAGGTCGAGATGAAGCGCCTGCGCAGCGAGATGGACCGGGAAGGCCTGCCGGTTTTTGAAATGGGGATCGGCGTCCACGCAGGGGAAGTCGTGGTGGGCAACATCGGTTCGGAAGCCCGTGCCAAATACGGCATCGTGGGCACTGCCGTCAACCTCACCCAACGGATCCAGGCCGCTTCCGAAGGCGGACAGGTGGTCGTCTCCGATCCGGTGGTGCGCTGTGCGGCAGACTGCCTGACGATCGAACGCACATTTTCAGCGGATCTGAAGGGCATCCGGGAACCGGTGCGGCTGGCGGTGGTACGGGGCTGCACGGAATCCGAAAAAGAGGATTGATGCTGCCCCGGTGTATCCTGCCTGGCGGATAAGGAAGCTGGTAAGCTGCTAAGCTGCTAAGCTATTGAGCTGTTAAGCACAGAACAAAGACCCTTCGGTTCAATTTCTTTCGGCTTATCAGCTTATCAGCTCAACAGCTTGGCAGTTTGGGCAATCAACCCGCATCGGTGGTGATGTCTGACGGTCCCACGCCGCCGTCAGTGCCCCCCGAAGCCTCCACGCGCCGGCCGCCGCCCACCTTCAGGATCCGCTTCAGGTCTTCCACGATCAGGTAGATCGACGGCACCAGGGCCAGTGTGATGAGGGTGGCAAACAGCACCCCGAAGCCCAGGGAGATGGCCATGGGAATCAGAAAGCGGGCCTGCCGGGAAGTTTCGAAGATCATCGGGGTCAGCCCCCCGAAGGTGGTCAGGGTGGTGAGCAGAATCGGCCGGAAGCGGAGTTGCCCCGAGGTGAGAATAGCGGCGTAGGGGGAAAGACCCGCCCGCCGCTGGCGGTTGGCCATGTCGATGAGCACCAGCGAGTCGTTGACCACCACACCGGTCAGGGCCAGCACCCCGAACATGCTCACCACGCTGAGGCTGTACCCCATGAGCAGGTGCCCGACGACCGCCCCCACGATTCCGAAAGGGATGGCCACCATGATGATGGCCGGCTGCACGTAACTGTTCAGCGGCACGGCCAGCATGGCGAAAATCACCAGAAGGGTGACCCCGAGCCCCTTGAACAGGGCCTCCATGCTTTCACGCCGGTCGGCCTGGCGCCCCTCGAAACTGAAACCGAGGCCGGGGTAGCGCTCCTGGAGCGCCGGGAGGATTTCGGCGGTCATGTCTTTGAGCACCAGGTCGGTCTTGTTGCGCGGCCGCACGTCGGCCGACACCGTGACCACCCGGCGTCCGTTGCGCCGATCGATGGCGGTGTAGGCCCTGCCCCGCTTGACCGTCACCGCCGACTCGAGCGGCATTTCGCCGCCGCCGGGGGTCCGAAGAATCATGTTCTCCAGATTGTATTCCGAGACGCGCTCTTTTCTGGGCAGCCGCACCATGACCCTGACTTCGTTTCTGCCCCGCTGCTGGCGAAGGGCTTCGGCCCCGTAAAAGGCGTGCCGCACCTGCTGGGCGACTTCCCGGGCCCTGAGGCCCAGGCTCCGCGCTTCGGGCATCACCTGAAAATCGATCTGCTGCTTTCCGGGGGCAAACCCGTCGTCCACGTCCACCACGCTCGGGTAGTAGGAAAGGGCGCGGGCCAGCTCCGCGCTGGCCGCCTCCAGCACCTGAAGGTTCGAATGACTCAGCTCCACGGAGATGGCCGACCCCCTGCCCGGTCCTCCCGCATCGGACTCGAACCGGAGCGACTCGAGCCCGGAGATCGCCCCGACCCGCTTTCGCCACCGGTCGGTGAAGGCCGCCGTGGAGATCGGCCGGACACCCGGCGGTGTCAGGTAGGCCACCACCTCGGCCACGTTTCCATCGATGCTGGCGTATATCCCCTCCACCAGCTCTTTACCGCCGGCCTCGGCGGCCACGGCCTGGGCCTCGGCGACCAGGTGCTGCTGGACCCGCTTGGTTTTTTCAAAAGCACTGCCGAAAGGCAGCGTGGCGGTGGCGATGGCATAGTCGGACTCCACCTTCGGAAACAGCTCGAATCCGAGGCGGCCGCTTTTGACATACCCCACCGACAGGATCAGCACGGCGACCCCGATCCCCAGCGACACGTAGCGCCATCGCAGGATCAGCCCCAGCAGGGGACGGTAATAGCGGTCCACAGCCCGCAGAAAGCCCCGGCTGAAGGCGGCCTGAAGATTTTGGAGCCGACCGAGCGCACCCCCGGGCCGAAAGGACCTGCGGTGGCCCAGGTGCGCCGGGAGAATAAAGAGACTCTCCACCAGGGAAATGGTAAACACGCAGATCACCACCACCGGGATCTGCCGAAACACCTTTCCCATGATCCCCGGAACAAAGAACATCGGCACGAAGGCGACCATGTTGGTAAGCACCCCGAAGATCACCGGCATGGAGATCTCCCGGGCCCCTTCCACCGCGGCGGCCGTCCAGGGTTTCCCCCGCTGGTGGTGGTGGTAGACGTTTTCGCCCACCACGATGGCGTCGTCGACCACGATGCCCAGGGTGACGATGAAGGCGAACATGGAGACCATGTTGAGGCTGACCCCGCCGGAGGGGAGAAACAGCAGGGAGCCCAGGAAGGAGACCGGAATCCCGAGGCTGACCCAGACGGCCAGCCGCGGCTCGAGAAAGAGCGCCAGGAGGATGAACACCAGGCCGAGGCCCAGGTAGCCGTTTTTCAGCAGCAGCCCCAAACGCTGCCGGTAGATGTCGGACCGGTCGTTTCGCAGGTCGATGGACAGCCCCGGCGGCAGGGTCTGCTTCAGTTCGGATACGGCGCGCCGGGTGGCCTCGGAGACCTCGATCGGGGTCTGCTCGCCGATCCGGTAGACTTCCAGCAGTACCGCCGGCTTTCCATTGTAGGTGGCCTCCGAATCGGTTTCGGTAAAGCCGTCCGTGACCGTGGCGATCTCATCGAGCAGCACCCGGGTTCCATCGGCCGTGGTGATGATCGGAATCCGGCCGAACTCCCGGCCGTAGTCGCGACGCTCCTTCATCCGGATCAGGACATCGCCCCCGGGCGTCTTGATGGCGCCCCCGGGAAGTTCCACGCTGGCCCGGGCGATGCGCTGGGCCACCTCGTCAAGGGTCAGGTTGTAGGTTCTCAGGGTATCTTGAGGAATCTCGACGCTGATCTCGTAGTCGCGGACGGCTCCCAGCTCGACCTGGGTGATCTCCGGTTCCTGAAGCAGCCGGTCCCGAACGAACTCGGCGTACTCCCGGAGAACGCGCTCTCCCAGGTCGCCATACAGCGCCAGGGAGACCACGTACCGTTTGCGGGATACGATGGTGACCTCGGGGTCTTCGGCCTCTTCCGGAAACGAGGAGATTCGGTCCACCTCGGCCTTGATTTCCTGGGCCAGGCGCTGGATGTTCTCCCCTTCGATCATCTCCACGGTGACGGTGCCCGATCCCTCCCGGGCCCTGGAGGTCACCTTTTCGATCCCCTCCAGCCCCTCCACCGCCTCTTCCACGGCGAGCAGGATGCCCCGCTCCACCTCCTGGGGGCTTGCTCCCGGGTAGGGGACGGTGATCGTCACCAGGTCGAGTTCGAAATCCGGGAAGACCTCCTGCTTGATCTGGGTCCCCCAGAACAGGCCGCCCAGCAGCAGCACGGCCATGAGCAGGTTGGCCGTCACCGAGTGGCCGGCCATCCAGGCGATGGGGCCGACCCGCCGTTCGTCTCCCGATGTCCGGCTATCCACGGCCGTCTCCGGGTGGCCCACCCGATGCGTCGCCGGGGGGGGTCGACTCCTTGACCGGCCGGCTCGATTCGAGACGGACCTTCATCCCCGCCACCGGCGCCGGAAGATCGGTGACCACCAGGGCGTCGCCCTCTTTCAGGCTGTCTTTGAGGACCACCGTGTCAGCGTCCCGCCACAGGGTTTTCACCTCTCGGATCTGAAGGGTGCTGTCGTCTCCCACCAGCCAGACCGTCGCATCGTCTCGAAGGGCGGCCCGCGGCACCACGAAAACGTCGGAAAGCTGCCGGCCTTCAATCTCCACCCGCACGTATTCGCCGATCAGCAGCGGAGGGCCCTGGGCACCCCTTTTCCGGCCCAGGGGGTCCTTGACCGCCACCAGAATCCGGGCCATCCTCCCCTCGCTGGCCAGGTCTCCCAGGAGCCGCACCACCTGCCCCCGGATGGAATGGCCGCCGGCGTAAAAGACCGTGGCCGGGGCACCCGTACCGTCGCGGGTCTGGGGGATGTCGATCCAGTCGAGTCGCCCGACGGGGATCGAGGCCTGGATCCAGTAGGTGTCGGTCCCCACCAGCTCGGCCAGGGCATCCTGGGGCGCCACCTGGGACCCGAGGTCCACCGACCGGGAGCGAACCATCGCGTTGAAGGGCGCCTCGATCCGGGTCCGCTCCAGGTCCAGAGAGGCCTTTTGCACCGCCGCTTCGGCGGCGGCCACGTCCGAGGTTGCCTTGTCCAGGTGGGGCTTTCGAAGCGCCAGCGCCGACTCGGCCGGATCGGTCCGCTTGCCGGCATTGAGCAGGGCCCATTCTTTTTGGGCCACCTCCTGGCGTCCCAACTCGAGTTGGAGGGCGTACCGGGCGTCGATCAGGTCGGCTTCCGCCCGGGTCAGGGCGAGCCGGTAGTCGGCGTCGTCGAGTTGGAGCACCGGTTCTCCCGCTGGAAGGAAACCGCCCTCGGTAAAATCCGGGTGGACCGACACCACCTGGCCGGCCACCCGCGAACGAAGCACCACCTGTCGGGCCGGCATCACCGTCCCCATGGCGCTGATCTTCACCCGGTAGGCGGTCGATTGCAGGGGTACGGTTTTCACCACGGGGACCCACTCGGCGGGGGGCCTCTTTTTCGTCGTGGGGGCGGTCTGTCTCAGGTAGGCGGCCCCGGCTATGCTGGCAACGACGATCATCAGCGCCACCAGGATCCGAAGCATCCGCTTCCACCAGCGAACCGGCGGGGGGTCTTCGGGGATATCGGGTTTTTCGATGATGGCATTGCTCACGAGTCAGCTCCCGGGAAAGGTTTCCGTCGACGTGCCCCTGGCGCCGGCGGTTTCAGGTGCCGGGAGATCGCCGGTCCATACCCCGCCCAGGGCGCGGTACAGGCTGACCCGGGTGGCCAGCAGTTCGGCATTTCTTCGGATCAGATCCCGCTCCAGTCCCTGGACCGACAGCAGTTGCGTCAGCACCGGCAGATAGTCGGTGAGCCCGTTTCGGTATCGGTTCCCGGCCTCCTCCAGGGCCTGCCGGGCGGTATCGATCACCTGCCGAAGGCCGTCGATGTGCGCCTGTTGTTTCGCCTCGGACACCAGGGCGTCCTCGACTTCCTTGACCGCGGTCAGCACCGTTCGACGGTAGGCGGCCAGCCGTTCGTCTGCCAGCGAAACGGTCCGGTCCACCTCGGCGGCGCGTCGGCCGCCGTCGAAGACCGGCGCCGTCAGATTGGCTGCCAGGCTCACCAGCCAGTTGTCGAACAAGACGTCCAGTTCCCCCTCCCCGTAGCGGGCGCGGCCCGTCAGGCTCAGGGCCGGCAGCCGGGCGGCCCGGGCTTCGGCCACCTGCCAGTCCGCAACCGCAAGCCGCATCCCGGCTGCACGCACGTCCGGTCGGGCGGCCAGCAGGTCGGCGGGCAGGCCGGCGGCGGGAAGCGGGGGCAGTTCCGGAAGTACCGCTGCGGTGATGGACAGCGCTGTTCGGGGCGGCTTTCCCAGGAGCACGGCCAGCTGGTGCAGCAGCAGTTGCTCCTGTTCCTCCACCAGGGGGATTTCGGCCTGGAGGTTTTCCACGATCTGCTTTTGCTGGTAGACGTCAAGGGCCGAGACGATCGCCGTCTTGAACCGGAGGGTGACCAGTTCCAGCAGGGTCTGGTTGATCCGGATCTGTTCTTCGATGAGCCTTTTTTGCATGCGCTGGGAAACGATTCCGATCCAGCGGTTGGCCACTTCCGCAGACAGGGTCACGGCGGCGGTCCCGACATCCTCCCGGCTGGCCGACGAGGCCAGGTCGGCGGCCTGGCGTCCGGCCCCGACCCGCCCCCAGAGATCCACCTCGTAGCTGCTGACCATTCCGATGGCGGCGCTTTCCAGACGGCGGCTTTCGGCCGTGTCGTTTGCCTTCTGCCGGCCGGCCAGCAAATTTCCCTCGACGTTCAGGTCCGGGATTTGGCCGGCGCCGGCCTGCACCGCCAGGGCCCGGGCCTGGTTGAGCCGAGCCCAGGCCTCCTGGATGGAGAAGTTGTCCTTCAGGGCGGATTCGATGAGAGAAGAAAGCTCGGGGTCTTCAAAGTCCTCCCACCACCGGCGCTCCGGCTCCCGGTTCCCACTGAACAGGGAATAGCCCGCCGGCAGGTCCCCGTCCGGCAGGGTCCGCTGCCGGGGGGCAAAGGGGCTGCATCCGGCCAGCAGGATCAACCCGCATCCGATCGCGGCCAGCATCCGTATCTTTGCGGCACCCCGTCGAAGCAACCTTTGCAGACCTCCCGTCCCGGTTGGAATCCACCGGATTTTGGTCACATAACTATAGGATTCGGCATACGATAATCAACTTAAAATCAGCGGGTGGTGGGTAGCAGGGATTCCGCCAGGCTGGAAAGCTGGTAAGCGACTGCCTGCTGGTGACTTGCGGGGGAAGCCGGGACGCACGAATTTTTACAGAGACGACACAAAAATTCAGACCGGGCTTTTCATCTGAAACCGGCCTCCCGGCATCCCAGCGTCCCGGCCTCAGGACGCGCAGCGGCTAGATGCTGATGGAGCCCTCCCGGAAGGTGCTCCTTCCGATCTTCGCATTGATCAGCACCGGCCGGCCCGGGCGGGCGGCCTCCTTGGCCTCGGCAAGGACCTTCTCGATCCGATCGGGCCGGTCGAGCAAAAGTCCCCGGGCCCCGAGCGACTCGGCGGCTCTGTGGTAGTCGGTGCGGCGAAGCCGGGTGCCCACGTCGTCGTCTAAGATCCGGACCTGGTCCCGGGCGATCTGCGTCCAGCCCGCATCGTTTCCCACCACCGCGATGACGGAAAGTCCGTGCCGGACAAAGGTGTCCATCTCCACGAGGCTGTAGCCGACCGCCCCGTCTCCGTAGATCAACCAGATTTCGGCTTCGGGTCTGCACAGGCGGGCGGCCAGGGCGAATCCGGCCCCGGCCCCGAGCGTGCCGAACGGCCCTGCATCGATCCAGCAAAGCGGACCCCGGGGCCGGAGCAGGTAAGAGGCGGTGGCTGCAAAATCGCCCCCGTCTGCAACGATCAGGCTGTCATCTGCGATCATCGCGTCCAGCTTGATCAGCAGGTCCAGGGGATTGACCGAATCGGTCCTTTCAGCGGCCACAACCTCGATGGCCGCGTTTTTCTCCTCCTGAAGCCCCAGGAGGTCCGCGTGCCACCGGGCCCGGTCGGGGGCATCGGCGACCCTTTCGGCCAGGGCCGTCAGCACCCGCCCGGGGTCTGCCAGGATACCGAGATCGGGACGACGGTTGCGCTTCAGGTCCTTACGGCTCCGGTTGATGGAAATCATCCGAGCGCCCCGGCCGATGGCCCTTCCATAGTCGAGCCGGAAATCGCAGGGCATGCCGGCCAATATCACCAGATCGGCCTGCCGGAGGGCCTGTTTTCTGCCGTGGCGCATGTGCAGCAGGTGGCCCGAACCCATCAGGCCCCGCGCCATGCCGGTCAGGTAGACCGGGACGTTGAGTTTTTCCACGGCGCGGACCAGTGCCGGTGCCCGGGCCGGCTCGAGCAGCGCCTGGCTGCCGACGATCATCACCGGGCGCTTGGCCTGCTCGAGCCACCGGGACGCACGCCGGATGGCGCCGGGGGCGGCTTCGGGCACGGAAACCGTATATCGGCCGGGCTTCAGACGCTCGAAACGGCACTCAAAGAGCCGATCCACGCTCCGGGTCAGGTAGTAGCGGATCAGTTTGTCGGCAAGACGTTCCTTGTCGGTTTTTTTCGTCTTTGCGCCGTACCACTCCCGAACCAGGGACTCGGGGTAGAGCAGGTCCACCGGAAACTCTACGAATACCGGCCCCGGGACCCCGGAAGAAGCAGCTGCAAAGGCCCTGGTGAGCACCGGGACGATATCGCAGTTTCGTCCGACGGCGACGGCCAGCTTCACGGCCGGTTTGAGCAAAGAGAGCTGGTCGATGTCCTGAAGCGCACCGCGGCCCTTCAGGACACTGGGCGCCGAACCGCCCAGGACCACCAGCGGGCTCTGGGCCATCTGGGCGTTTTTCACCGCGGTCACCGTGTTGGTCACACCGGGTCCGGCGGTGACGACCGCCACGCCGGGCAGGCCGGTGAGCCGACTCGTCGCGTCCGCCGCAAAAACGGCGGTGGCCTCCCCCCGGACGTCCACCACACCGATCCCGCATTTCTTCGCCCCGGCCAGAATCGGCGAGATGTGCCCGCCGCACAGGGTGTACAGGTGCTTCACCCCGAAGGCCGCCAGCGTTTCGCCCACCAGATCGCCGCCGTGTCTTTCCAAAAAAATACTCCGTAATTTTTTGATGAGCGGCTTTGCCGCCCGGTTTATAAGGATTGTCAAAAAAGCGCCGGTCCACGCAAAACGGAGGCCAAGGGGTGTCGGATCGCAGGCCGGGCAACGCTACCAGCGTTTGAGCCGATTCGGGCGTGTTGGGACGGCCGCGACGGGTCGTTGAAAAATGCCCGAGGCTTGCGCCACGACGCGTGCTTATTCTTGAAATTCCTTCAGCGGGCGTCTCTACACGGCCTTACCGACGAGTTTTGGCCGACAGGAGATCCGGGGCAGCCGCCGTTCATCAAATCGCGGAAGCGATTTTATACATTGAAGCGGAAGGTGATGATGTCACCGTCCTGGACCTCGTAGGTTTTCCCCTCCAGGCGCACCGTTCCCTTGGACCGCGCGTCCTTGAAGGTCCCGGCGTCCATCAGGTCGCCGTAGGCGAGCACCTCGGCCCGGATGAATCCCTTCTGCATGTCGGTGTGGATGGCGCCGGCCGCCTCCACTGCCGGGGTCCCTTTTTTGATGGTCCAGGCCCGCACCTCGTCTTCGCCCACCGTGAAAAATGAGATGAGCCCCAAAAGCCGGTAGGAGCGTTCGATGATTCGGTCCATGGCCGAGGCGGTGATGTTGAACTCTTCCAGGAACGCCGCTGCTTCTTCGGCGTCCATCTGGGCCAGCTCCTGTTCCAGACGCCCCTTGATCACCTCACAGCTCTCCGAGTCGATGATCCCGGGCACCTCGGGCGCGGCATCGTCTTCATCTTCGTTGTTGAACAACACCAGCATCGGTTTGGCCGACAGGAAGGCGAATCCGCGCAGGGCGGGATGGGCGGCCAGCTCCGGGTCGGACCGGATAGGGCGGTCGGCTTCCAGGACCGCCTTGCAGCCGACCAGCAGTTCCTGCTCCTCGGTGTCCGGTTTCTTCCCCCGCCTTGCGTCGGCCTCCAGCCGTTCGAGGCGCTTTTCGGCCACCACCAGATCCGAAACCATCAGCTCCTGGTCGATTTCGGAAAAATCGCCGGCCAGGTCCGGCGGTGTCGATCCCGGCGGGGTGAAATTGCGGACCACGTGAAGCAGGGCGTCGCAGTCGCGCACCTGCACCCAGATGCTCTGCTCTTTTCCCTTCTCTTTCTGCTGAAGGGCCGCGGCCGGCAAAAAGTATTCCACCTGAGCATAGATGGTCTTTTTCGGGTTGTACATCCGGCTCAGGGCGTCCACCCGGGAATCGGGAACCTTCACGGTGCCGATCTGGCTTTCGGTCAGGTGGGCGGCGGCCACCGGATTTCCGGTCAGCGCCTCGAAGACGGTTTTCTTTCCGGCCCCGGTCAGGCCGACGATGCCCAATTTCAACGGTTTTCCTCCAAATCACGGCTGCAGAGAATGGCAGCGGATTCTTTGAAAGTCACCACAAATCCGAAGCAGATGACCGGCATCCCGTCTTTTCACTGGACGGAATCAACGGCCGCCTTGAACTCGGCCTCCAGTTGGCGATCGTCCCGCCGGGAGATCCCCTCGATCGCCCCCATGATGGTGCTCTTTTCGGCCATGATTTGACAAGCTATCGCAGTCAGCGGGCATGAGCAAGCGTTGGAAGAAATTTGAAGCGGCAGGGCGCAGAAACTTGCAGGGAAGCTGGAAGGCGGGGAGGCAGAACCCGGAAGAAAGCCGGTGTTTGAATTCTTCTGCATTCTCGCAGGACACTTCACTCGGCGCAGTCGCATTCCGTAAGCACGGTCTCCGTGTCGTGTCCTCATGAACGGCACGGAGACCGTTCACTACAGGATCAGGGGCTATAGACGAAAACGTCTGATTTGATGAAAACGCGGCATCAGGCTATCCATCGGTCCATCCGCCGCAAAGCGCCCACCCGCCGGCTGCCCTGGCATCCCAGCTTCCCAGCCTTCGAGCATCCCAGCGCGCGGGACGCCGGGTCCTCGCGCCTTTTTCCCTGCCCGAAACCCTTTCATCAAACGGCATCCCGCGCCGTTGCGTCCCGCGCTGTCAGCGCCCCCACCGGGCAGATGTCGATGCAGGCAAGGCAGGCGGTACAGTCGGCCTCGGTGGCGCCGAAGGCGGTGATGACCGTTGCAAACCCCCGGCCGGCAAAAGCCAGTTGCGGAGGCCCGCCCTGGAGGCGACAGACGGCGACGCACTTTCCGCACAATACGCACCGATTCGGGTGGTAGTCGATGCAGGGATGTTCGGAGACGACCGCTTCATCCTTGAGCTGCCTGGGAAGCCGCCGGGACTTGAGCCCGACCTTCAGAAACCGGGCGATGTCCTGCAGGGCGCATTTTCGGTTGGCCGGACAGGTTTTGCAGGCGACGTGGTGAACCGAAAGGAGTAGCTCGAGTCCGGCGCGCTGCAGGCGCCGCACCGGCTCCGTGTCGGTGCGGACGGTCAAGCCGTCGCTGACCGAAACGGTGCAGGCCGCAGTGGGGGCCGGCTGTCCTTCGATTTGGACGAAGCACAGCCGACACGAGGCCGTCGGCACCGGGCGCTGCTCCAGATAGCAGAGGTTCGGCACGTAGATGCCGTTTTCCAGGCAGGTCTTGAGCAGGTTCGCGCCCTTCGCCGCCTCGATCGCCTTCCCGTCGATGGTAATGGTCGCCATGGGTTAACCCCTGGATCTTCAATACAGATCCTGGATGCTGGATACTGGATGACGCGGCAATCCGATCCGGCGGTGCGCTCTTTGTGGATCTTCTTTCGACCCCTCGAGCGGCACGGCCGCTTTTCATAAAATCGTGCAGCGATTTTAGTCGGGGGTCTGCGTTCCCTTCTTCTGTTCAACGACCGGTGCCAATTCGGGCGGCGACACCCGGCGCACCGCGTCGTACTCCGGCGGGCAGGCCACCATGCACTCCCCGCACTTGACGCACTTGGTTAGATCGACCCCCTTTTTGCGGTTGCTGGTGGTGAAAATCGCCTCGGTGGGACACACCCCCACGCAGGCTTCGCAGCCCACGGCACATTTGCCCAGGTCGATGTAGTAGGCGGTCAGGGCGCGGCACATGCAGGCCGGGCATTTTTTCTCCCGGATGTGGGCTTCGTATTCGTCCCGGAAGTATGCCAGAGAGGTGAGCACCGGGTTGGGGGCGGTTTTGCCCAGGCCGCACAGGGATCCGGTACGGATGTCCCGGCTGAGCGATTCGAGAAGCGCCAGGTCTCCCTCCTCCCCCTCGCCCCGGGTCAGCCGGCCCAGGATCGTCAGCAGATGATGGGTGCCGATCCGGCAGAACGTGCATTTGCCGCAGGACTCTTTCTGGGTGAATTCCAGGAAATAACGGGAGACATCGACGGTGCAGGCGTCTTCGTCCATGACCACCATGCCGCCGGAACCCATCATGGCCCCGGCTTCGGTCAGGGAATCGAAGTCGATGGGGGTGTCGAGAAACGACTCGGGCAGACATCCCCCGGAGGGGCCGCCGATCTGGACGGCCTTGAATTTCTTCTTGTTGGGAATCCCTCCGCAGATGTCGAAAATCAGGCTCCGGAGGGTGACCCCCATCGGGATTTCCACCAGACCCGGGTGGACCACGTTGCCGACCACCGAAAAAATGGCCGTGCCGGGGCTGTTTTCCGTGCCGATCTTTCGGAACCAGTCAGCCCCGTGGTTTACGATCGGCGGAACCGAGGCGAGCGTCTTGACGTTGTTGATGACCGTAGGACGGTGCCAAAGGCCATCTTCCACCGGATAGGGGGGCCGGTGGACCGGCATGCCCCGACGGCCGTGGATCGACTGAATCAGGGCGGTTTCCTCGCCGCAGACAAAAGCCCCCGACCCCTGGAACACCTCGATGGTAAAGGAGAACCCGCTGCCCAGGATGTCTTCTCCCAAGAGCCCCTGTTCGGCGGCCTGCTCGATGGCCCGTGTCACGATTTTTACCGCCAGCGGATATTCGGCCCTCACGTAGACCACGGCGCTTTGAGCGCCGACCGCATAGGCGCACAGCATCATTCCTTCCAGCACCTGGTGGGGGTTGCTCTCCAGCAGCGTGCGGTCCATGTAGGCGCCGGGGTCTCCCTCGTCCGCGTTGCAGATGAGAATCTTCTGGTCCTTTTCCGAAGCGGCGGCGATCCGCCATTTTCTTCCGGTGGGAAACCCCGCTCCGCCGCGGCCGCGAAGTCCGGAACGCTCCACTTCCGTGAGAACCGCCTCCGGGGCGCCGGCCAGCGCCCGGGCCAGGGTTTCGTAGCCGCCTTCTGCAATGTAGTCGAAGATGTCCTCCGGATCGATCCGGCCGCAAAGGTCCATGACGACCCGCTTTTCCATGGAGAACCGGGCAAAATCGGACACGGCGGGGATCATCTCGTTGGGCTCCATGGCCCCCAGGATGTGCTCGAAGCGGGGGTCGCCCTGGCCGAGAAAATTTTTCACCAGCATCTTTGCCTTGCCGGGGCTGACTTCCGGATAGAAAATGGGGGGGAATCCCGATGCCGGGGCGTCGATGATGACCACCGGCTCGGCATAACAGTGGCCGATGCAGCCCACCGGATGAATCAGCGCCTCGATCCCCTGTTCAGCCAGGGTCTCCTCGAAAGCGGCTTTGGTGTCCAGTGCGCCCGATGCGATGCCGCAGGTGGCCATGCCGATGTGAATCTTCGGCTCCGGGGCCTCGACAAAAGACCGGCGCCGACTGTCCGCCTCCCGGCGAAGCGCACGGTAGCGCTGCTCGGGTCCGGTGCTATCCGCCGGATTCGTCACGGGTTTGTTCCCTTTCCGCACGCTCTTTTTCGAGCTGAATTCGCAAGATCAGGCTTTCCACCTTGGACGGCGCCATGTGACCGTGGACGGTCTCCCCGATCACGGCCACCGGAGCAAGGGCGCAGCAGCCGACGCAGGCCACCCGTTCGATGGAAAACTCCCGGTCTTCGGTGGTCTGTCCTTCTGGAATCTCCAGTTTTCGTTCGAAATTTTCCAGAATGATATCCCCGCCGCGAACGTGGCAGGCGGTTCCCATGCAGACTTTGATCGGATTGCGGCCGGGGGGATTGAACCGAAACTGGTTGTAGAAGGTGGCCACACCGTAGACCTCGCAGGGGGCCATCTTCAGGTGGCCGGCCACCAGGTCGAAGGCGCCGGCGGGCAGGTAGCCGTGGGTCTCCTGAATCCGCTGCAGGAGCGGCATCAGGTTCCGTCGCTCGCTTTCGAATCCGGGCAAAGCCTGTCGAATATCTTCCAGGATCGCCGCTTCTTCGACGTCGTAGGGCTCGTCCATGTGGGTCAACGCTTCAGTGTACAGGTTTTATGAGTAGGCGTTTCCGTTATTCAGGCTTCGTACGTGTCAAGCTGATAAGCTCATAAGCTGCTGAGCTGATAAGCGGACGGTTCGCGATTTCTTTGTTCGCTTTTGGCACCTATTCGCGAAAGGTATTCGAAAAGCGTCACCGATCGCTACGCTTTTTATCGTTTTAGCTTAACAGCTTCTCAGCTTAACAGCTCAATAGCTCAATTCCGGCCGGCCCCGAAAGGGGCCGGTGCTATATTCTCTCCAGCGCCCCGTAGGCCGACTGGACGCGGTCCCGCAGCAGGAAGCAGAGCTTTTCCATGATGGCATAGCCCAGGTCCGTGTCGGCATGCATGATCTCCCGGAGCCGGGCGCCGGACAGGCGCAGGGCCACGGCCGGCTTTTCGCACACCGCCGAGCACATCAGAATGTGGGGTTCGCCCAGCAGGGAAGACCAGCAGCCCAAAATCCGCCCTTTGCCCAGGGTGGTGATCACCACGCTCCCTTTCTGCTTTCCGAGCTCGACGGTTCGCTCCAGACTGACCTGTCCGTCGACCAACGCCCAGAGGTGCTCGCCGAAATCCCCCTGGCGGAAGAGCGTCTCTCCCACCTCGTAGGTTTGCACCTGGCAGAGTTCTGCGACCTTTGCCAGGTCTCCTGATACCAGACCGCTGAAAAATTCGCATTCCTCCAAGGCCCGCCGGATGTCGGCCTGTTCCATGGGTCTTCCTCCTCGCTGAAAGGCGATATCGACGTTATGAGCTTGTGCCCATAATGAAAGGTTTCTTCCCAGATGTCAATCCCGGTCAACATCGCTTCGGACCGCCCGTTTCAGTGCCGCGCTGTGGACGTCTCCTGCAAAATGGACCGGACTTTTTCCGTAGATCGGATCCCAGCCGGCCGGATCCGCGGTACAGAAAAACTGAACCTCGAGCCCGATCCGGACGACCGCCTCTTCCGCCGGGAGTCCCTCCACCCGTTTAGCCGCCTCCCATGTGGCGCCGCACGGCGCTCCCCGCAGAACCCGGATGGAAGCCACCCGGCCATCTTCGATGCGGGCCTCGAACTCCGGCGCGCCGAAGGCTTTCCCGTAAGCACCGAGACGGGGGTTGGGGGCCAGGCCGCAGCATGTGGGGGGGGTGAGAACCCCTTTGATCCGGATCTTGCGGCCGGAGGCGACCACGGGGATCCCCTGCTGCCGGCATCTTTCGGCAAGATCGTGGGACAGGTCGGGGTGGCGAAGATAATCCAGGACCAGGTCGGCCTCGATACGCTCCGGCAGGTATTCGCCGCCTTCGTCGATCACCTCCGGCAGGGGCTGATCGATATCGACGACCCGAAGGTCGATCCGGTCTAAACCGCGTTCCCGGATTCCCCGGATCTTGCTCTCCCCGCTGCCGTTTTGCTGAAACACGAGAATCCGCTGCTTCTTGCGTGGCTCGGTCATGGGCTTTGCCTTCTTTCCAGCACCTGGAGGCGCTCGTCGAACTCGGTCTGCCGGGCGTCGCGCTCGGTGGTGAGGCGCTCCAGCTCGGAAAAGAGCCGTTCGATCTCCTGTTGAATGCGATGAATCGAGCGCGAGAGGTCGGCGATGCGCTCGCCGTCGCCGGTCTCCGAGGCTGCCTGCATCTCCCGGTTCAGCGCCGCAAGCGACTCTTCCCGGTCCTCGATGCGGTTTTCGGCATCGGAAATCCCCTCTTCCAGGGGGCGCAGCACCCGGCTGCGCTCGGTAATCACCGCCGATCGCATCTTCCGGAACTCCTTTTTGCCGATCCGGTCCTCCTCGACCGTTCCGGCGTTGCCCCGGCGCAGCGGCTCTTCGTCCTCCCATCCCTCTCGCTCGAGAAACTGCTGGTAGCCGCCCTCGAAGACCTGGATGCCCCCCCGCTGAAAAACGACCAGCCGGTGGGCAAGGGCGTGCAAGAACATCTCATTGTGGGTCACCATGACCACCACCCCGTCGAAGCTGTCGATGGCGGCCAGCAGGGCGTCGCTCGACTCCATGTCGAGATGGTTGGTCGGCTCGTCGAGCAGCAGCAGATTGACCGGCGTGACCAGGAGCCGACCGAGCATCACCCGGCTCTTTTCCCCTCCGGAGAGCACCGAGATCCGCTTCAGGGCGTCGTCTCCGGAAAACATCATGGCGCCACAAATGTTTCGGGCGGTCTGCCGGTCGACATCGGGGTGTGCCGCCATGACCTCTTCTTCCACCGTCCGGGAGTCGACCAGGGAGGCGATGTGGGTCTGCTCGAAAACCCCCGCCCGGACCTGCGGGTTGAAGGCGATCTCACCGCGATGGGGGGGCAGGCTCCCGGCCAGCAACCGGAGCAGGGTGGTTTTGCCCCGGCCGTTTTTTCCCACCACGCAGATCCGTTCTCCGGGTCCCACCGACAGGTTGAAATTTTCGATGATCGGCCTTTTTCCGTCGTAGGAAAAGGACAGATCCCGCACGGAAAACACGTGTTTTCCGGCAAAGGGACGGCTCCGGAAAGAAAACTCGAGGTTTTCGATGCTTTCCAGCTTGTCTTTGCGCCCCAGTTTCTCCAGGGTCTTGATGCGGGACTGGACCATGCCGGCCAGCCGCGCCTTGGCCTGGAAGCGGGAGATGAACTGCTCCACCTGCTTTCGCTTGCGCTCGTCGTTGAGCCGGGTCTTTTCGTAGACTTCTTCTTCCTGGGCGATCTGGGCGTAGTACTTGCCGGTGTCGCCGGCCACCTTTCGGATCTTTCTGCGATGAATCCCGAGGGTGTGGGTCACAATCCGGTCCATGAAGCCCCGGTCGTGGGTGATCAGCAGCAGCTCCCGGGGCCAGCCGGACAAAAACCGCTCCACCCAGCGGATGGCGGCAATGTCCAGGTAGTTGGTCGGCTCGTCGAGCAGGAGCAGGTCGGGTTCGGCCAGGATCGCCTTGGCCAGGTTGAGCCGCACCTGGTACCCCCCGGAAAAATCCGACGGCGGCCGGCCCATGTCGACCTGCGCAAAGCCGAGGCCCGACAGAATTTTTTCCACTTTCCAGGCCTGCCCCTTGTCGGATGCCGGAAGCGCCTTGATCCCTTCGGCCAGGATCGACGCTTCGGTGAAGGCGATCTGCTGCTGAACGTATCCGATTCGGTAGTTTTTCGGAAACGAGATCGTTCCGTTGTCGGGCTGCTCTTGTCCGACGAGGATCCGAAACAGGGTCGTCTTGCCGTGGCCGTTTCGGCCCACAAGACCCACCCGTTCCTGCGGATTGATCTTGAAGCCGACCTCCTCGAACAGGACCCGCGACCCGTAACCTTTGCTCAGGTTCTCTACGCTGATCATCGATAAAATTGCTTTTCTATTTGAGCGGGATGCTTCCCCGAGAAGATCAACGGAATCCTCGACACCTTCATGGGAGACGGCGCTTCCGCAATTTGATGAAAATGCGGCTTTGCCGCACGAAATTATGAAAATAAGGGCAACCCAATGAAAATCCAAGAGACACGGATGTATATTCGTGAAAAGCTCCTATAGGATGCGGATTCCACTGTCAAACGGGGGCATGTTCAAGGCCGGCCCTTTCCTTGTCTTTGTCATTATTTACAGGCCGATGCAAAGCAGCGGCCTGTGTTGACACCGCAACCCCCTTTTTCTATACTTACCTTCGCTATTCTTCCTGTCCGGATTCCTCCAACCAATTGAGGTCAAAGGATTTTTCCCATGAACGAACTGACCCCCCTGACCGCCGTCTCCCCTGTGGACGGCCGCTACCGGCATGCCTGCGAGCCCCTTTCCGCCTATTTCAGCGAAAGCGCCCTGATCCGCTACCGGTTGCGGGTGGAGGTGGAATACTTCATCGCCCTGTGCGAACTGCCCCTGCCCCAACTGGCCGGTTTCGATCCGGACCGCTTCGAGGCGCTCCGGGGCCTGTACCGGGATTTTTCGCAGGACGACGCCCGGCGGGTCAAGCAGATCGAGAAGGTCACCAACCACGATGTCAAATCCGTGGAGTATTTCATAAGGGAGCGCTTTGCAGCGCTGGGGCTATCGGACTTCTCCGAATTCATCCACTTCGGTCTCACCTCCCAGGACATCAACAACACAGCCGTTCCCCTGTCGCTGAAGGAGGGCTGGGACCAGGCGGTGCAACCCGCCCTGGACCGGGTCCGGGCGACGTTGTCCGCACTGGCCGCCCAGTGGAAGACCGTGCCGATGCTGGCCCGGACCCACGGGCAGCCGGCCTCTCCCACCACCGTGGGAAAGGAGCTTTTCGTGTTCGTCGAACGAATCGACCGGCAAAAGGAGCTGCTGGGGCAGATCCCCTTTTCCGCGAAATTCGGCGGCGCCACCGGCAACTTCAACGCCCACTGCGCAGCCTATCCCCAAATCGACTGGATCCAATTCGCCGACCGCCTGGTCAACGAGGTGCTCTGCCTCCGACGGTGCCGGGTCACCACCCAGATCGAGCACTACGACAACCTGGCCGCCTTTTGCGACGGGCTCAAGCGGATCAATACCATCCTGATCGATCTTTGTCGGGATATGTGGACCTACATCGCACTTGACTACTTCAAGCAGAAGATCAAGGCCGAAGAGGTCGGATCTTCGGCCATGCCCCACAAGGTGAACCCGATCGACTTTGAAAACGCCGAAGGGAATCTGGGGGTGGCCAACGCGCTGCTGGAACATCTGGCTGCAAAACTGCCGATCTCCAGGCTTCAGCGCGATCTGACCGACTCGACGGTCACCCGGAACCTGGGGGTCCCCCTGGCCCACACCCTCATCGGCCTCTCCTCCCTTTCCAGAGGGCTGGGCAAGGTGATCCTAAACGAGGGGAAAATCCGGCAGGACCTGGAAAACAACTGGGCGGTGGTGGCCGAAGGGATCCAGACGATCCTCCGGCGGGAGGGGTATCCGGAACCGTATGAGGCCCTCAAAGCGCTGACCCGGACCCACGCCCGGATTGATGCCGCCGCCATCGCCGCTTTTATCGACGCCCTGGATGTGTCCGATTCCGTAAAGGAGGAGCTCAAGGGTCTCCGGCCGGAGACCTATATCGGGCGGTGCGCGTTTTAAGGGCAGAATACAGAAAAAAGAAGTCCGCTATGCCGTCCCATTCGCGAACAGGATTTGACCAAGAATGAAGCGCCACCTTCACGGGAATCCTTAGGGTTGTCTTCAGTCTCAAAAATCCCCTTCCAACCTCGCAGCCTCCCCCACGCTTTTTTCAATCGACGGAGCGAGGCGACTCCTGCGATTCTGACTCCTGACGCCTGACTTCTGGATTCTGTCTTTTAATCAAATAATCCGGCCGGATGTCTGCATCGACGGGCATTCGGGACCGGGCCGATTCGTTTTGCACCTTTTCGGCGACCAGTTCCTGACCGGTGGGCCGTCCATCTGCATCCAGGACCTGAAGGCGGTCCCCGCTCCGGATGCCGTGGAAGGCGCCCAGCCCGAAAATCAGGTCCCAGCCCTCTTTTTGTTTCGCCAACCGGTAGATCGGCCCGAGACCCCGCGCTTGGAGGCATTCGTCTTCTTTTCCGGTTTTTTTCCATGCGCGGAAAAAGAACCAGCAGACCGCCGGCAGAAGCACCATGGTCACCCACCACGGATCGATCCCGGCATATCTTCGAAACAGGGAGACGCGGCTTTTCCGCAGCGCCGCCTCGTCTTCAAACAGCCGCACGACGAACGGCGGCGCCCCGGGTTCCGGGGGGCTTACGGTCTGGTAGACCTGGATCGGGAACTCGCCGGAGCCGGCGCCGCCGTCGGTCAGCAGCCGGGCCCGCCAGAGCCGCCCCTTCAATTCGATGAACCGCAGGGAGAAGGATTCATGGTGGGGACGGTAGGCCAGAACCTTCTCGAGAAGGACCGGGTCCTCGATCCGGTTGGACAAAAACGGGCGCGCACCGGGAACGTCCACGGGGTGAATCGTTCCGGCCAGCTTGCCGCTGACGATCCTGCCTTTTCCGGTCACCACCGAAAAGGTCTGCGAGGGCTCGAACACCGTGGCCACGAAGGTGTCACCCATCGACAGGAAAATCAGCCCGAAGACTACGGCGATCAGGAGGCTTCGAAGGGTCTTCATCGTTTTGCTTCCGCCATCTGCGATTCGCCCCACCGGTGCGGCCCGGCCTGCGGCGGGTCGGCTTCAAGGTTCACGTCCGATCCGCTGCCGGATCGTCTTCTGGTTCCGAGGCCGGGCCGGCGAGCCGACGGATGGCGATCCGCGCCGCCGTCACGGTCGCCAGGACGGCCGGAACGAAAAATTTCAGAAAAACAAAGGTGACGTCCCCGCTTCCGGTCCGGCTCAGATACACCGCCACGCAAAGGGCCGTCAGCAGGGCTAGGTCCATCAATACCACCACCAGGGTTTGCTTTCGGTTCAGGTTGCCCACGGGACTCTCCAGAGGATCCGGCGGGGGGCCACCGGCCGGTGGCCCCCGCCTTCCAAGGTTCGGTTACGCCTTATTTCTTGCGAAGATCCTGTTTCGATACGTTCATGACTTTCAGGGCGACTTTCTGGTCCTCTTTGATCTCGTATGCGACGCGGACCACGTCCCCTGTTTCGGGCGTGATGCCGACCTTGGCCCTGGTCAGGTCGAACTGGCTGATGATCCCGGTCGGATTGCCGTAGGGGGTGTCCTTGGAAATGTTCGTATCGTACTCTTCGATTTTCAGGGTCCCTGCCTCCTTGGAATAGTTGAGGCATTGCCCCTGGGCGACCTCGGCCGCCCGGCCGAGAACCGGTGCGAGCAAGACCGCCAAGACCAGCGCGATGGCCACAGGTTTCATCTTCATTTGGATCTCTCCTCTATGGTTATGTCCGGAGCGATTCGGCCCGTTCTTTTTTGTCCCGCAGTTCTCTGGCCGCGCCGGCGAACATGATTTTGATGATGTAGATGCAGATGGCCGTGATCGTGCCCAGAATCAGCACCGCGGCCGCCGCCTCGTACTTGAACTGCTTCAGGATGATCGAGACCATGCAGCAGGCCACCGCAATGCCGAAGGCAATTCGGATGCCGTAGCCCCGGGAGTATTTGGTGGCCACGGTGCCGATCTGGGCACCGATGGCCGCACCGGTCAGCATGACGAACACCGCCACCAGCTCGATCCGCCCCTTGAGGGTGTAGGTAAACGCACCGTAGAGACCGGAGATCATCACCTCGAACAGGTCGGTCCCCACCGCGATGTGGGTCGGGCTTCCGATCAGGTAGACCAGGGCCGGCATCCGCAGCAGGCCGCCGCCGATGCCCAGAAAACCGGCCAGCACGCCGGTAACGTAACTGACCATGATCGGCAGCCAGGCGCTGCAGACAAACCCCGCCGTCTTGAAATGGACCATGGGCGGAATCTTGATCTTGTGCAGCGTCTTGTACCAGGTGATTCCCTCGGTGCCGTGGGCGCCGGCGGCTTCCCCCCGCTTCTTATTGGAAATCGCCTTGTAGTAGTCGTAGAAGACCATCCAGCAGATCAGGGCCAGGAAACCGACGTAGACCCACCGCACCACCGAGCCCACCAGCCCGATCCGCTCCAGGTACATGATCACCTGTGCCCCGCACTCGATGCCGACCATCGTTCCGGCCAGCATGACGAAGCCGAGCTTGTAGTCCACGTTGCCGAACTTGGAGTGGCGCATGGTCGAAACCATCGATTTTCCGGCAATGTGAGCAATGTCCGTCCCGATGGCAAAGGCCATGGGAAAACCGAGGATGTTCAGGCCCGGGGTGACCATCCAGGCGCCGCCCATCCCGAAAAAGCCTCCGATGACCCCCACCGAAAAGCCGATCAGCACCAGGCCGGGCCAAAAAATGTTCACGCCGGCGATCGGCATGTACATGTAAAGCCAGTCCGCGTTGAAGAATTCCATGTTGCTTCTCCTTTTCCTTTCCCGGTTTCGGTGCCTAATGTTCCACGATTTCCCGGCTGGTGAGGTCGAGCCCGGTCCTGCTCATGATCTTGTCCATCAGCCACCCGAGAAAGCACCCGTACGCGGCGGTCAGCACCACCGCCCACACGGCGAACAACCAGATGTTCGTGTTGTAAAGGTTCGCAAAATATTTCATGACCCCGTTTTGGATGACCCGGGTGTCGGCCACCACCACCAGTTCGCTCGCCCTGTCCCCGGCGGCCCACAACACCCCCGGCATGGCCAGGTAGAGTGCTGCCAGGGCTGCCAGGATCCGACTCGCCCACTTTCTCATGTCTCCTCCTTCTTCTTTGGTTTCGGTCCCCGTCACGAGGCGCCCCGAAATTCCCAAGGCCCCGTTGCGCGGCGTTGCGTCCTGTCTCGGAATTGAGCAAGGAGTGTGCCATGCCCGCAACGCCGACGGCGACGGCACCGCGTAAATTCATAAGACACTATTATTACATTATATTTTTTCGACAAGGAGGGGCCGGAGGCCGTGTCGAGGTTGGTTTGTTGCCGGAAAAGCCGGCCAGTTTTGCGCGATTTTTTCTTGCTTTGCACGGGGCCCCATGGCAGATAGGAAGTACATACCCGAGGCCGCCTTCCGACCCGGAAGGCCTGTCGGATCGACACGGGGAGGCACGCCATGTCGTTGTTCGACCGTTACTGGCAGGGGCCGCGGATCCTGCGGCTCAAGAACGGCTTTTCGGCAAGGAGTCTGAACGCCAAGCTGATCATCGGCCTCATTCCGCCGGTGGTGTTGATCCTCCTGGTCACCGGTTACATTTCGTACCGGGTATCCTACCACTTCATCAACGTGGCCCTGGAGCGGACCGTCAAGCTCCAGACCCGGGCCATCGCCCACGACATCGAGACGCTTCTGGAACGCGCCCGGCAGAACCTGCTCTATATCGCGCAAAGCCCCCCCGAAGCCGGAGAGATCGACACATTTCTTGCACGAAGTCGGGCATCGGGGGGAATTCACTACCGATCGGTTGGATTTATCTCGCAAAAAAATGCGGAGCACCGCTTTTTTGTTGCCGATAAGAACCAGATTGCGCAAATTCCTTCCGACTGGGTCTCCCGGATTCGACCGAACCCGCTGCTTCAGCTCGATGCGCTCGCCGCATTACGGGCCGGGGCGGTCTGGATTTCGCCCGTAACAGAAATCGAATTTCCGTTTCCCACCCCCGGCAATCCGAACCGGCGGGTGTCGGCCCACGTGATCGAGATGGCCACCCCCCGCACCGGTCCGAACGGCGTGGACGGCTATCTGCTTTTGATGGTCAACGCCGCCAGCATTCGAAACGTCCTTTCGCTGTTCAACTCCCCTCAGTCTCCGGTATGGTCCTATGCCCGGAGCCCGGAGGTGCGCTACAGCTTCTTCTTCGACAAGGAGGGGTGGATCCTGTTTCAGTCCGAAGACCCGGAGAAGGCCGACGCGGATCTTTCGACCTATCTGGCCCGTTCCGGCCTGGAGGGGACCCTGGGCCGGCCGGGATTGTCCAGCGCCTTCCGGCCCGCCTCGCGCTACGGCTATTTTTGGAAAATGATCACGGAGGTCCGCCAGGGGACCTTCAGCGTCATCAAGCCCGACGACCCGGGAGATCTTCCCTTCGGCCAGAAAGAGCACTACCTGGCCTACAGCCCGATCCGTTTCCGGGCCGCTGCCGAGGCCGATCCCGCGGTCTACGCGGGGATCGCCTACGTGGACATCAGCCGCCTGACGCTGGCCGCCGGCTACAAGCAGATCGACGTGATGTTTCTGGTCACCCTGGGCGCCGCCGTCCTGGTTGCGATGATCATCTTCCTGCTCGGCAGGGCCTTTACCCGCCCGATTCTCCAACTCGCCTTGGCGGTGGAGCGGCGAAAGGGCCCCGAGACGCTCGAACCGATCGCACTCCCGTCGGGGGGCTACGAGGTCAATGCCTTGAAAGCCGCCATCAACGGGATGATCGAAACCGTCAAGCGCCAGATGGAGGAGATCCGGCGAAAAGACCGCGCCATCGAATCGGCGATCTCCAAGGAGGCGGCCTGGCTGCCGGGGGCGTCTGACGGGCCGGAACCGGCGCCGGCAGCCGAAAATATCCCGCAAATCGTGGGTTCTGGCACGAAACTTGATCGTCTGAAAAGGGAGATCGGCAAGGCGGCCCGGGTCGACGTGGACGTTTTGATCCTTGGGGAGACCGGAACCGGCAAACAATTGGCGGCCGAGGCGATCCACAATCTGAGCGGTCGGCGAAACGGCCCCTTCATCTCCATCAACTGCGGCGCCCTGGACGAAAACCTGCTGCTCGACACCCTCTTCGGGCATGTTCGCGGGGCCTTTACCGAAGCCAGGACCGACCGCAAGGGTGCGTTTCTCGAAGCCAACGGGGGGACCCTGTTCCTGGACGAAATCCAGGCCGCCTCCGGCCGTGTGCAGCAGTCGATGCTGCGGGCGCTGGCCGTGCGCAAGGTCCGGCCCCTGGGAAGCGACCGGGAAACCGACGTGGACGTTCGGATCATCGCCGCCAGCAACGCGGATCTGGAGGGGCTGATCGCCGAAAACCGGTTCCGGGAGGATCTGTACTACCGGTTGAAAGTGCTCACGATCCATACCCCGCCGCTTCGCGAACATCCCGGGGACATCCCGCACCTGGCCCGCCATTTCCTCCAGGAGCAGGGCCGCCTGCGGGGAACCCCCGTACTGGGCCTCAGCCGAGGGGCGCTGGAAAAGATGAAGCTCTACCACTGGCCGGGAAACGTTCGAGAGCTCGAAAACTGCATCATACGGGCGTCGGTGATGGCCGAAAGCCGGATCATCCAGGCAGAAGACCTCCAGATCGGGGCCTGTTCGGAACCCCTGGACGGCGGGCTGCAGGCCCCGGCAACCGGGGCGGCCGCCACCGGCCCCAGCCGCGTTGCCGGCGGCGGAGATCCCCACCGATCCGGCGATGAACCGTTGCCGGAAGGGTTGAATCCACGCCAGCAAAAGGCGCTGCCCCGGATCCGCAATAGCGGAAGCGTCTCCCGAAGCGAGTATCAGGAGATGGTCGGCGGCGATCTGCCTTCCCGGACCGCCGTGTACGACCTGAACGACCTCGTTCAAAAAGGGCTGCTGGCCCGAACCGGCAAGGGACCGTCCACCCGCTACCGCCTGCGCACCGCCGCAGACGACGGCGCCGAGGAGAACGGATGATTCGACATCTGTTAAAACGACAGAGACAACGCGACCTTTCGGAGCGCGAACGGATCATGGAGGCCTTCCGGGTCAAATACGCCAATTTCCAGACCCTGCTGGCTTCCAACGCCGAACTGCTCACGATCATTGCCGACATCGAGATCAAGCTCCACGGCCGGACCATCTTCGGTCAGCCCTACATCGAGGCCCAGACCGCACGGTCCGTCTTCCACTGCGCCCGGATGATCCACTGCCTGGAGTTGATGACCGGAAAATCGGCTCCCGCCCTGCGGCAGACCCTGGAACAGATCCAGCGCCGGATCAAGGCCGAAACCGGTGGTCTTTCCACGAGCCGCACGGCCGAGTACGTTTTGCCCTACACGGCGATCTCCAGGGACATCGTCGGATCGGTCGGCGAAAAAAACGCCAACCTCTGCGAGGCGGCAAACCGGATCGGCCTTCCGATTCCCCGCGGATTTGCCATCACCACGGCGGCCTTCGACCGTTTCATCGCCCACAATCGCCTGGAGGGGACCATCGCCCGCCTCAAACAGCGCCTCGACGTGATCGAAACCGAGACCGTCGTGCAGGTCAGCGAGGAGATCCAGAAAGAGCTGACGGAGGCCGAAATCCCGCCGGATTTGGCAACGGCCCAGCGGGAGGCCTACCGGCGCCTGCAGGAAAGTGTCGCCCCCGGGGCTGCGCCGAACATCTCGATGCGCAGCAGCGCCCTGGGGGAAGACAGCAGCCTGTCCTTTGCCGGGCAGTATTTGACCCGGCTCAATATCCCACCACACCGCATGCCGCTTGAATACAAGAAGATCGTGGCCAGCCTCTTCACCCCCCGTGCGATTTCCTATCGTCTCCACATGGGGATTCCGTTCAAGGAAGCGGCCATGGCCGTGGCCTGCCAGGAGATGATCGCCGCTTCGGCCAGCGGAGTCATGTACACCCGCAACCCGGTCAACCCCCTCGACAACCGGATTCTGATCAAGGCCGTCTGGGGCCTGGGGCCCTACGCCGTGGACGGGGTGGTGCCGCCGGACACCTTCCTTCTCGAAAAGGGCCCCCCGCCGGTTCTGGTCGAATCGTCGATCGCAACCAAACCCAAACGCCTTGCCGCACGGCCCGGCGGGGAGCTGGCCGAGGAAACGGTGGGGTCCGATCGGCAAACCGCCCCCTGTCTCACCCGCGAACAGGCCGAGACCCTTGCCGGTTTCGGCCTCCGCCTGGAATCCCACTTCGGCACGGCCCAGGACGTGGAGTGGGCCGTCGATGCGCAGGGCCGCCTGGTCGTGCTCCAGACGCGCCCCCTGCGCCTCGACGTCCTGGAAACGGGGGTAAGGACCGTGCAATCGGAACCGGTGGCCGGCTTCGAAGTACTTCTCGAAGGGGGCGACATCGCCTGTGTCGGGGTCGCCAGCGGCCCGGCCTTTCCGATCCGGACAGAGGCGGACCTGGTGCGGTTCCCCGACGGCGGAATCATCGTCTCTGCCCGCTCTTCGCCCCAGCTGGTGATGGCCATGGGCAAATGCCGCGCCATCGTCACCGATTCGGGAAACATCGCCGGCCACATGGCTTCCCTGGCGCGAGAATACATGGTGCCGGCGATTTTGAACGCCGGCACGGCAACGGCCCGGATACCGGCCGGCTGCGAGGTCACCGTTGACGCCTACAACGGAAGGGTCTACCGCGGGCGGGTGCCCGCGCTGGTCAATGCCGGGCTCGAGCGGGGCGGATTCATGCGGAATACGCCGGTGTACCAGGCCCTCCGGCGCCGGGCCGACCTGATCGTGCCGCTGAATCTGCTCGACCCCCGTTCGCCCGCCTTTTTGCCGGAAAACTGCCGCACGATGCACGACATGATGCGCTACATCCACGAAAAATCCTACGAGGAAATCTTTCAGCTCGGCGACCTGGTCACGGATCGGGCGAGCCTTTCGGTCCGGCTTCGGGTTCCGATCCCCATCGACCTGTACGTCATCGACCTGGGCGGCGGTCTGTCGGTGGACGCCACGACGGTCTCGTCGGTGACCGGCGAACAGATTCTCTCGGCCCCCCTCAAGGCCCTGGTCGAGGGAATGCTGCACGAGGGCCTGAGAGCGCTGGAGCCCCGGCCGGTCAACATCGGGGGGTTTCTGTCCGTCATGAGCCGCCAGCTGTTCTCGCCGCCCAATGTATCGGCAGAGCGCTTCGGGGATCGCAGCTACGCCATCATCTCCGACCGGTACCTGAATTTCAGCTCCCGTGTGGGCTACCACTACTCCATTTTGGACTGCTACTGCGGTAAAACCCCGGCGAAGAACTACATCAATTTCGAATTCAAGGGCGGGGCGGCGGATGACCGACGCCGAAGCCGCCGGGCACGGCTCATCGAGCGGGTGCTGGCCGGTCTCGGTTTCCTGGTCCGCACCGCCGGCGACCGGGTCACGGCCCGCTTTGCCAAGGTCGAGGCGGAAGAGATCGAACGGGTTCTGGACCAGGTCGGTCGGCTGCTCATCTACACCCGCCAGCTCGACATGCTGATGCACAGCGAGGAAATGGTGCAGCAGATGGCCGACGCTTTTCTAAACGCCGACTACGGCCTGGTTTCCAAACCCGCTTTGCCGGTAATGGAAGAACCGGAGCGGCTGTCCTGACCCCCTCAAGGAGGCATCCGATGGATAGACCGATGTTTCGCGTCGCCATGGGCGTTTTCGTTGCGATTGTCCTGTCCGTATCGGGCTGTGCCGGCCTTCGGAATTCGGTCGAAATGGAGCAGTTCGACCGCCGTTGCAGAGGGTTTGTCCGCGCCGTGCGATGGGGGCAGTTTGAAGAGGCGAGGGCCTACATGGCCCCGGGTGCGGACGCACCGACGCCCGCAGCGTTGAAAGGCGTAAAGGTATCCGACAGCCGTCTCGGTCCGGCCGTGATGTCCGAAGACGGCCTTCGAATCACCTGCCCGGTGACATTCCGCTACTATCGAACCGACACCATGGTGGAACACTCCCAGACCGTGGACCAGGTCTGGCGCTACGACCCGGAGGCCCGGGCCTGGTTTCTGGAGAGCGGCTTTCCCACATTTTCGCCCGCATTTTCGCCTTCCGAATAGAAGGATGGCCGGAACGCTATGCTGACAAGCGCTCTAAGCCCCCGATTCCGGGCCGAGTTCCGCTGCCAGCTGTTTTCTGACTTTTTCGACGATCTCGGCCTCGAACTGCCGGCCGATGTATTCGGCTCGAAGCCGGGTGTCCTTGAGGAGGACCTCCTCTTCCAGCGATCCGGAGGGTTTTTTCTTTACGATCACCCTGGCTTCGATGGTGATGCAAACATCCATTTCCTCGTTTAGTTCAAGGCAGATCATGGTCCCTTCTCCGATGGGGTTCCGGGTTCACCGTTCAAAATTCCAGATTCGACATTTTGAACCGCACCAGCGAGCGAATTCCCCGCAGCTTGCTGCAGGGGGTGTTCAATTTCAAACGCGAAGCAGCTCCAGGTTGACGCGCCAGACCAGAGACCAGATGCCGGCAGCGGTCAGCAGCGCCTCGATGGATCGATCGAACAGCACATCGATCCTTGCGCGGAATTCTTCGTCCGCCTTCCAGTACAGGTAGTGAAGCGGGACGCGGGGAAACGGCAGCAGTCGGAAAGCCAGATCGGCCATGTCGGTCGGCTTTCCGCCCAAATGAAGCTCCGCCGACTGCCGGAAGCCCTCCGGATCGGTTCCATAGCGCTCCAGCAGCGGGGCCATCTTGAGCGCGTGGCGCCCTGAAAAATGCCCTGCGCACGTCAGGTTGTCGGCGCTGGCCAGTTCGCCGGCCATGGGCACCAGGTGGTCGACCCGATTGAAATACAGCAGGGTAACCAACGTCAGCATGGGGTCGGACACCGCGTGCCATTGCCCCTCCAAGAGCTGCTGAAGCTCCCGTCGCCTCGGGTCGATGCGCACGGACGCCTTCAGAAAAGGGAAAATCAGCCCGCCCTCCGTGTCGCTTTCAGCAAGAACGAAATTGCTGAGCACCGCCGGATCCCGCGCGGCCAGGGTCTCCCAGAACTCGTTGGGGACCTGTACCGGCCGATTGTTCCAGTCCAAGGCCGGAGGGAGCTCCCCGCGCCGCCGCTGCTGCATGTTCAAGAAACCGACGCCGAACGGATAGGGGCCCATGGAAAAATTTTCGCAGGGAAAGGAGCGACAGTCTCGGAGACAGTATTCGATTTTGTTGAGGACGGCGCATTCAAGAATCGAGCAGGTGTCGCCGATCAGCCGCAGCTGGGCTTCGAGCTTTCTTTTTGCCTCGGGGCTGTTGCCCGGCCCGCAGGACGAGCAGCTCCCCATGAGGCGCAGCTTGCACACGTCGCAGTCGATGCCGCATGCGCCGGTGGGCATGGGATCCTCCGGATGATTCAGTTTCGACAGTTGCGCCGGTTTTGCCGGTTCCCCGCGGCCGGTTTCCGGTTGCCTTTCGGCGTCGCTTGCGTCGTTCCCGCCCGGGGCAGGTAGATGGCCGGTCGCCTCGGAGGCCGAATGTGGATGCGGTTTCCTCTGAAACGGGTACCGGCGAATACCCCAGGCAGTCTACCACCTGAACCGGCAAACAGGCAAACCGGCATAACCGGTGAAACCGGCAAACGCGATGCGGCATGCCGGGCAACAGACCTCATTTTCGTCCCCCTTTTGCCCCCTTCGCGCGTCGGTTCAACCCGATTGACAGCCGCACCGTCGTGGCTGTAAAGTAGCTGCATCCTGCCGCCGGCCGAGTCGGGTGCAGCGGCAACCCGCAACCCAAAGGAGGACCAATGGAATTCGAGCTGTCCATGGATCACGAAATTCTTCGGGACTCGGTCCGCAGCTTTGCCGAAAAAGAGATCAAACCGGTGGCCCAGGCCCTGGACAAAAACGAGGCGTTTTCCCTCGATACGATGGCCAAGATGGCCGAACTCGGCCTGTTCGGCATTTTCGTGTCGGAAAAATACAGCGGCCAGGGCATGGATTACCTGTCCTATATCATCGCCACAGAGGAAATCGCGCGGATCGACGGTTCCCATGCCGCTACGGTGGCAGCCGGAAATTCCCTCGGCATCGGGCCGCTTTATTACTACGGTAGCGAAGACCAGAAAAAGAAATACCTGCCGAAGCTGTGCTCGGGGGAAGCGCTGTGGGCCTTCGGCTTGACCGAGCCCAACGCCGGCTCCGACGCCGCCAATTCCAAGACGACCGCCGTCCTCGACGGAAACGAATGGGTCATCAACGGCAGCAAGATCTTTATCACCAATGCCTCTGCCCCGATCAGCGCCGGCGTCACCGTCATGTGCCGAACCGGAACCCGCGACGACGGAAGACCCGAGCTGTCGTGCATTCTCGTGGAAAACGGCACCCCGGGATACACGGCCAAAGAAATGCACGACAAGATGATGTGGCGCGCCTCCAACACCAGCGAACTCTATTTCGAGGACTGCCGGGTGCCGGCGGAAAACCTCCTTGGAAAACGCGGCCACGGCTTTTACCAGATGATGCAGACCCTTGACGGCGGACGGCTTTCGATCGGCGCCATGGGACTGGGCGGGGCCCAGGGGTGCTTGGAAATGGCCCTCCGGTACGCCAACGAGCGGGAGCAGTTCGGGCGCCCCATCGCCACTTTCCAGGCCAACGCCTTCAAGCTGGCCGATATGGCTATGGAAATCGACGCGGCCCGACTCCTGCTGTACCGGGCTTGCTGGCTGCGGGACAACGACAAGCCGTTTTCCAAGGAGGCGGCCATGGCCAAGCTGTATTGCAGCGAGGTGATGTACCGCAGCGCCAACCACGCCGTACAAATCCACGGCGGATACGGCCTGATGAAAGAATACGACGTGGAGCGCTTCTACCGGGACCAGAAACTGCTCGACATCGGAGAGGGGACCTCCGAGGTGCAGCGGATCGTCATCGCGCGCCACATCGGAGCCAAATGCCTGTGATGAAATCGCTTCGCGATCTCATCCCGGGAAAATGCCTATTGCCCGGAATGGCTGGCCGGCCAAGTCTTGAGATAAATGTCGATCTTCGATAGGATAGCCTCACCAGCCACCGACCGCAGACGACAAACCACAGACCAACATGGGAGCCCGATATGGAGAAAGAGAGCCGTAAGCATTACATCAACGTCGATTTTTTCGAAGACCTCACGGGGGAAATCGCACCTCCCGCCCAGGCGGGGGTGGAGGAGATCGGGACACGAATCGCCAGGCTCCGCGAGGAAAAAGGGCTCTCTTTGGAAGAGCTGTCGAACATGACCGGTTTTGCCGTGGGCCTGCTCTCCGACATCGAACAGCAAAAGGTCCAGCCACAGCTCGGTACCGTGATCAAGCTTTCCAAGGCCCTGGACAGCGCCTTCGGCCGCCTCGTCTCCGGCACCGGCGACCGGCTCTACTCGGTGACCCGCCGAAAGGAACGGAAGGTGATCTCCCGTTCGACGGCCAGCTCCGGCGCAAAGCAGCTTTACACCTATATGGCCCTGGCGCCGGAAGTCAAAGGCCGCCACATGGAGGCCCTCATCGTCCAGTTGGAAGAAAACCCGGACCAGGAGATGTCGGTCCACGATGGCGAGGAGTTTATCTTCGTGCTGGACGGCACCGCACTGCTCAAGATCGGCGACGACACCTTCGAGCTGGAGCCGGGCGACAGTGTCTACTACCTGTCGACCACCCCCCATTTTATCACCTCAAAGGAAGGGAAAACCACGATCATCGCGGTGCTCTACGAAGGATAGCCACGCGGGCGTGGAAATCCGACATTCGAAGCATGGATATCGAAATTTAGCCGCTGCGGCGGGCAAGAACTCCAATGGCTGAAGGTCAACATTCGTGCTTCCTTCTTTCTTCCTGGCGAGATCTTCGCTGTTTTCACCGGCCTGAGTCCGGCCGACGTCAATTCCCATGTCGCCTTTGAACTGGTTTGCCAGCCGAAAAATCCGCTACAAGCTGCTGATCGCCTACTCGGCGGTCCTCGTTCTGTCGATCACCGTATGCAGCAGCATCATCTACTCCTTCGTTCGCAAGACCGTCGAGACCAACATCCACAGTGAACTGGAGACCACCACCGCCACCATTTTGAACATGGTGCGCACGGCGGCAGACGTTTCGATCCGCAACCACCTGAGGGCCGTGGCCGAAAAAAACCGTGAAGTGGCGGTCTACTTCCACCGCCTGGCCCAGGCCGGCGCCCTGTCCGAGGCGCAAGCCAAAGCGCAGGCCAGCCGGATCATGCTCAGTCAGCGGATCGGCAAAACCGGCTACCTGTATTGCATCGACAGCAAGGGCATCATGCGGATCCACCCGCAGGCCACGCTGGTGGGAGCCGACCTGTCGGCCCATGCGTTTATACGGGATCAACGGCAGCGAAAGACCGGATATCTGGAATACGACTGGCAGAACCCGGACGATCCCGCTCCCCGCCCCAAAGCCCTGTACATGACCTTTTTCGCACCGTGGGACTGGATTATCTCCGCCTCCTCCTATCGGAGCGAGTTCATCGAGCTGGTCGATCCGACCGATTTCCGGCAGGGCATTCTTTCCCTCCGGTTCGGGGAGACCGGCTACGCCTACCTGATCGACACCCGCGGCAATATGGTGCTTCACCCGTTTCTGACCGGAAACCACTATGAAACCGAGGACCTGGACGGCAAACCGTTCATTCGGGAAATCTGCACCCTGAAAAACGGGAAAATCACTTATTCCTGGCCTGGATCGGGGAAGGACCGCGCCAGAGAGAAACTGGTGATTTTCAACCACCTGCCCGAGTTCGACTGGATCGTGGCCTGCTCGACCTACCTGGACGAAATGTACGCCCCGCTGAAAACCGTCCGGCGGATCTTTATCGCAACCGTTCTGGTTTCACTGGCCTTGGTTCTTCCGATCACGCTGAAGATCAGCGCATCGATCACCACCCCCCTGCAACAGCTGATGGAACGGCTGTCTACCGGCGGGGGCGGTGGCATCCATCCGGCCCCGGACCGAAAATCCACCGACGAGGTCGAAGAGCTGTCCGAGTACTTCCACGCATTCATGGCGCAACTGGACGACTACAGCCGGAGCCTCGAAACCGAGATCGCCGTGCGAAAGGAAGCCGAAGCCGCGATCCGGGAAAGAGAGGCCCGCTACCGGCAGCTGGTCGACACCATGCCGTCGATCCTGGTGGGCGTGGATCTGTCCGGCCGGGTCACCCATTGGAACCGGGAGGCCGAAAACGCCACCGGTCTGACCCCGGACCGAGCCGTGGGCAAAGACGTCTTTTCTCTGCTGCCCCAACTTGTCCGATGCGAGGGGGCCCTGCGTCGGGCCGTCGCCGAGAAAGCCGCCTTTCAACAGGACGAGGTGCCCTACGAGGCCGGGGAGGCGAAGCGGTTCGCCGACCTGATGGCCTATCCCCTGACCGCCGGCGGCCTGGAAGGGGCGGTCATCCGGATCGACGACGTCACCGAACGGGTCCGGCTCGAAAACGTGATGGTCCAGACGGAGAAGATGATGTCCGTCGGCGGACTCGCCGCAGGGATGGCCCACGAAATCAACAACCCCTTGGGCGGAATTCTCCAAAGCCTCCAGAACATCTCCCGCCGCCTGTCGCCGGATCTTGCCGCCAACAGGGACGCGGCCCGGGCCGCCGGCATCGACCTCGACGCCATGAAACGCTATCTCGACGACCGGCGCATCTCCCAATTTTTGGAACATGTCGCCGCATCGGGCCAGCGGGCTTCGCGGATCGTCGAAAATATGCTCGATTTCAGCCGCGGAGGAGAAACCCGCAAGGCACCCGTTTTGCTGACCGCGGTCCTCGACCGTGCCGTGGAGCTTGCGACCCACGATTACGACCTGAAAAAACGATATGACTTCCGGGATATCCGCATCAACCGGGAATTCGAACCGGGCATCGGCCCGGTCGTCTGTGTGGCCAGCGAAATCGAGCAGGTCGTTTTGAACCTGCTGAGAAACGCCGCCCAGGCCCTGGCTGCCCAGGGCAGGCAGCCGGAGGCGGTGATCACCCTGCGGTTGCAAAAAGAGGGCGTCCACGCTGTCATCGAGGTGCAGGACAACGGCCCCGGCATGGACGAGGACGTCTGCAAGCGGGTGTTCGAGCCTTTTTTCACCACCAAGGAGGTGGGCGTCGGCACCGGCCTGGGCCTTTCGGTTTCGTATTTTATCGTCACCAACCACCATGATGGGGCCATGAGCGTGGAGTCGACCCCGGGAAAAGGCGCCCGATTCACGATCCGGCTGCCGCTGGAGGAGGAAACCGCACCATGACGATCCACCCCGGCGGCAAGGCCCTGATTCTGATTATCGACGACGAGCCGATCCTGCGGGAGAGCGTCGCCACCTACCTGCAAGACAGCGGTTTTTCGACGATCCAGGCGGCAGACGGCCCTGAAGGGCTCGAGCGATTCGAGCAGCACCGGCCGGGGCTGGTTCTGCTCGACCTGCGGATGCCCAAGATGGACGGCCTGGAAGTTTTGGAAAAAATCCGGCAACGGGCCGCCGAGACGCCCGTGATCGTGGTTACCGGGGCCGGGGTCCTTCAGGACGCCGTGGCCGCACTGAGGCTGGGGGCCGCAGAATTTGTCACCAAGCCGATTCTCGACATGGCGGTGCTGGAGCACGCTGTGGTCAGCGCCTTGGAGCGGGCCCGGCTGGTGGCGGAAAACCGCCGGTACCGGGAGCACCTGGAAACGGAAATCCAGGCGCGGACGGCGGACCTGGAGCGGATCGTCCACCTGTTCGAGGGCTTCATCTACGCCGTTGATGAGGCCTTCGGTCTATCGTTCATGAACCGGAAAATGGTCGAGGCCCTGGGCGGTGATGCCGATACGGCCGGTAATCGATGTTTTCACCGGATATACGGCCTCAAGGCGCCCTGCCCGTGGTGTCGCCTGTCGGAGGTGTTCGAAGGCCGAACGGCCCGGTTCGAGATCCGGCACCCCGAAGACGGACGCTGGTACTACGCCATCCAGTCTCCGGTGGGAGCCGCCGACGGCGCCGTGAAAACATGCCAGACCGTGCTCATCGACATCACCGACCGCAAAACGGCCGAAGAACATCTCCGGAAGCAGGAGGCGATGCTCCGGGAGGAAAATGCGCGGCTGCGCTATTCCATGAAGGGCGCCATCCGATTCGGCAACATCGTCGGAAGAAGCCAGCCCATGCAGCGGGTCTACGAGGCCATTTTGCAGGCCTCCGAATCGGACGCCAATGTCATCGTCTACGGTGAATCGGGCACCGGAAAGGAGCTGGTGGCCCACACCATCCATGACTTGAGCAGGCGTGGAGGGCGCCCTTTTGTCACGGTCCACTGCGGCGCCATTCCCGACAATCTGATGGAGAGCGAGTTTTTCGGCTACAAAAAGGGAGCCTTCACCGGTGCAGACGCCGACAAACCCGGCTATCTGGCCGCGGCGGACGGAGGGACCCTCTTTCTGGATGAAGTGGGCGAACTCAAAACCAATATGCAGGTCAAGCTGCTGCGGGCAGTGGAAGGCGCCGGCTACACCCCGGTGGGCGGAAGCGAGGTTCGAAGATCCGATATACGCATCATCGCGGCCACCAACCGGGACCTGAAACGCAGCGTGCAGGAAGGCAGAATCCGAAAGGATTTTTTTTACCGGATCCATGTCATCCCGATCCACCTGCCGCGGCTCAGGGATCGGGCCGAAGACATCCCCCTGCTCGTCCACCATTTTCTTCAGCTCTACGCTGCCGGCAAGAACCAGCGGGTCGGCAGCCTGCCACCCGCCCAGATGACGGAGCTTGCGCGCTACGACTGGCCGGGCAACGTGCGGGAGCTTCAAAACGCCATCCAGCGGTTCATCACCCTGGGAAAATTCGACCTGGTTCCCATCGAGAAGCCTTCGGAACCCGGCCCTGTCCCGGCCGGGGAATCGACGGGGATTTCCGCACAAGGGCCCGAAGAAAAGCCCCTTCAAGAGGCCGTGCGCCGCTTTGAAAGAGCCTATATCGAGGGGTTGCTGCAGGCGCACCAGTGGCACCGCTCGAAGGTGGCAAGGATTCTCGGCATCGACCGCCGCACGCTATTTCGGAAGATAAAGTCCCTCGGATTATGACCGGCCCCCTGCCCCGGCGGCTTTGGGCCGCAATCGCGGGGGTGCCGAAAGGATGGACGAATGCAGCTTCAATCGAAAAAAACGTTTGCCATGATCGATTTCGACCGGTGCGCCCCCCGCCGGTGCGCCCCGGAAAACGGGCGCTGCCCCGCCGTACCAGCCTGCGAGCACAAGGTGCTCAAGCAGATCGACGGGCCCTTCGAGCCGCCGATGGTCTTCCAGGACCTGTGCATGGGCTGCTGGGACTGCATTGAAGCCTGTCCCCTGGAGGCCGTCTACCGAAAAAGCGTCACCTGACGCCGATTTGCCCCTCCCCGATTTTGCTCAAATTCCGACAACGTATAAAATTTTTCGCACATGTTGAGGCGGTGGCCTCGATAGGGTTAAATGGAAGCTGCGGCACCAACCGTTTGACCAGGGAAGGAGGCCACCTCGACGGACAGTGCATCGAAAAACCTCGGCAACGCCGCCCGGATCGACGAAGAGCAGATCCAGCAGCAGCTCGCCTTGGCCACATCGCCGGAACCAAGCGGGGGACGCGGAGATCCCTCGGACTGAAAAAGGAAACTGAAATGAAGAAAAAAGAGGAAGTTGCCGCTTAGACAGCCGCTCACCGCACTCAAAAGTGGGAAAGGTTCTTGACGCGATCCAGTCTCCCAATCTTCTCGAATTGGGTTAATATTGTCCCATTATCACATTTTCCCACACATTTAGCACGTTATCTCCTTATTCAGGCGGATGGTGACATAAATGCCCCATTTCTGAATGGGGTTCAGAA
Organism: Desulfobacterales bacterium; assembly: GCA_050115795.1. Taxonomy (GTDB): domain Bacteria; phylum Desulfobacterota; class Desulfobacteria; order Desulfobacterales; family CAFBRK01; genus JAIPEL01. The sequence continues at coordinate 696 of JASFPT010000005.1, read as the reverse complement.
TCCTCCCCGTCTTCAAAAAGTTACCAATTCCCCGCGATTTGAAGCGGTTATAAAAACCCCCCCTCTTTTTCGATGGGTGGCACGGGTGTTGCTCTTTCCATTACGGACCCCCCGTCCGCCGGAACGGCGGCCGTACCTTACAACCATGAGAATCCGATCAAAGGAGGAGCGCATGTCAGCAATGGGAAAAGGCAATCCCGCAGTCGTCGGTTTGGCGGGCTTCGGTCTGACCACCCTGATTCTTCAGTTCCACAACCTCGGCTGGTGCGGGGTCGGGCCGGTGCTGGCCCTGGCCTTCGTCTTCGGCGGCCTGGCGCAGCTGATCGCGGGATTTCAGGAGTTCAAGTGCGGCAACAACTTCGGCTACAGCGCCTTTGTTTCCTACGGCTCCTTCTGGATCGCCCTCGGCATCATCTGGATGCTCAACCACTTCAACGTCTACAAACTGAGCGGAACCGACGTGGGATGGTTCCTGGTGGTCTGGACCCTCTATACCGCCATCCTGTGGGTGGGTGCCCTGCGGATCCACGGCGCCATGGCCTCCACGTTCACCTTGCTGCTGCTCGGCTTCATCGGTCTGGATCTGGCCCACTTCGGCTACCCCGAACTGATCAAGCCGACGGCGATCGTGTTGATTCTCTGCGCGCTGAACGCCTGGTACATGATGGCCTCGGTAATCTACGAGCAGGTTTTCGG
>JASFPT010000004.1:0-50112 GCA_050115795.1 Desulfobacterales bacterium | reverse complement strand
CGACCCCTCGCTACCGACAGTGGTGGTGGATGTCGGGAAAATGCGGCAGGTCTTTATGAACCTGATCATGAACGCCTTCCAGTCGATCAACGGGGGTGGACGGATCACCGTCGGTACCCGGGACGACGCTGCAAGGGGCGGATTCTGGGTCTCCGTGTCCGACACGGGCGTCGGGATCTCCGACGATGCCCGGGAGTCGATCTTCGATCCATTTTTCACCACCAAAGAGCCCGGGCAGGGGACCGGCCTGGGCCTTTCGGTCAGCTACGGCATCATCCAGGAGCACCGCGGCGATATTTCGTTTGAATCGGAAATGGGCAAAGGCACCACCTTTACCATCTGGCTCCCCAAAGGAACCCGGGAAGATGAAGCAGACCCTTTTGATCGTCGATGATCTGAACGATATGCGAAAATTTCTCACCCGCCTCATCGGCAGGGCGATGGCCGTGGAGGTGCACACCGCCTCCGACGGGGAGCGGGCGCTGGAAATCATCGCGGGGAGAAATATCAGCGTGGTCCTGGCCGATATCCGTATGCCGAAAATGGACGGCATCGAGCTGCTCGGCCGCATCAGGCGCCTCGACCCCGAGGCCATCGTCATCATGATGACCGCCTTCGGCAGCATCGAAAACGCCGTGGAATCGCTCAAGCTGGGGGCCTACGATTACGTCACCAAACCCTTTGACGAAGAACGGCTGCTACACACCGTCACCAAGGCGCTGGAACACCACGCCCTGGCCAGGCGCACCGTCGACCTGGAAAAAAAGATCAGGGACAAGGAGACCCTGCAAGCCTTCCTGGGGCGCTCCCGGCCCCTGCAGATGGCCATCGAGACCCTTCGGCGCGCGGCCAAAACGGAGGCCACCATCCTCATCACGGGCGAAACCGGAACGGGGAAAGATTTGGCCGCCAAGATGATCCATGAGCTGAGCCCGCGCGCCGGGAAGCCGTTTGTGGCCGTCAACTGCCCGGCCATTCCGGAAAACATCCTGGAAAGCGAGCTGTTCGGCTACCGGAAGGGCGCCTTTACCGGAGCCGAGCATGACCAGGAGGGCCTTTTTGAAGCCGCCGAAGGCGGGACGATCGTCCTGGATGAAATCGGCGACATCTCCCCGACCCTGCAGGCCAAACTGCTGCGGGTCCTCCAGGAAAAGGAGATCAAACCCCTGGGAGACAATCGAACCCGAAGCGTCGATGTCCGGATCGTGGCGGCAACCAACCGGGATCTTTCCCGCAAGATCGCCAGCGGAGAGTTCCGGGAGGATCTGTACTACCGGCTCAACGTCGTTTCCATCCGCATGCCGTCGCTCCGGGACATCCCGGAGGACATCCCGCTGATCGCCAACCACTTTCTTTCGCTGTATTGTGCAGAAGCCGGAGTCGCCCCCAAACGATTCTCGGAAAGCGCCATGAGACGCTTGGCGGCCAGAACATGGAGCGGCAACGTCAGGCAACTCCAGAACGAGATCCAGCGGGCGGTGATTTTTTCAACGGGAACCCGGATCGAGGCCGAGGATTTCGATGCCGAAAACACGAAGCTCGACTGTCTGGAGGGCGAGCGCGCCACCTTCCGCGATGCACGCTTCAAGGAAGCCAAAGAACGGGTATTGAAAAATTTCGAGGTCCAGTACATCAGCCACCTCCTTCGCGAACTGGACGGCAACGTCTCGCTTGCGGCAAGAACCGCCGGCCTCGAACGTCAATCGCTGCAGTACCTGATGCGCAAACACCGCATCAGCGCCGACCAATTCCGCAATGGTGCCAAGTAGATTTTGCACTGTCGCTGAAAGTTTGCCAACCACCCGCTTTTCCTGATCCCCTGCCCAACACGAACCTTCTGAAATCACTGCGTAAATAAAATTTGGTGAAAATGGCAGGCAACTTGCTATCCGCCTGGCCCAGACGCTGGCCCAGGCATTTTTGCCGGTTGCCATTTTCCATCTACCACCAATTGCTAAGGAGGGAACTTCAATGACTGAAACGGAAGGCAAGGCTGCGGCGGCGCCTGCGCGCATGGGATGGAAGGAGTTGTATTTGAAAGAGGACTGGTGGGCGATCTGGCTGGGATTGGGCATCGTGGTGGTGGCCTTTCTCTTTTTCGCCGGCGGTTCCTCCATCAAGTGGATTGCCGTCACCCCCGCCAAATGGTCCACCTTCGGGGAGCTGGGGAGCAATTTCGCCCAGAATATCGGCCGATATGTCGCCCAGTTCATCTTGTGGGCCGTGATCTTTTCCATCAGCCTGAAAGCGCTGGGCTTCAAACTATCCGAATTTCTCCCTTCGTTTTCCTTTATCTACGTTTCCGCCATCATCATTTTCATGATCGGCGCCTGGGACCAGGCCCATCATTACAACCTGGAGCCGCCGCTGGTGGCCCTGCTGCTGGGGATGATCATCGCAAACCTGATCGGCCTGCCCAAGTGGATGGATGCGGGGTTTCGGGTGGAATACTACATCAAGACCGGCATCGTTTTGCTCGGTGCCACGCTGCCCTTCACGCTGGTGATCTGGGCCGGGCCGGTGGCCATTGCACAGGCGTCCATCGTTTCCATCTCCACGTTCCTGGTGATTTTCTTCGTGGGCAGAAAGATGGGGCTGGACCGGCGTCTTTGCGCCACGCTTGGAGCCGGCGGCGCCGTATGCGGCGTGTCCGGGTCCATCGCCATCGCCGGTGCTGTCGGCGCCAAAAAGGAGCATGCGCCCATCGCCATCACCATGGTGATCTTGTGGGCCATTGTAATGATTTTCTTCTTGCCCCTGGTCTCGCGGATGATGCATCTGGCCACCGGCATCGCCGGCGCCTGGATCGGCACCTCTGAGTTTGCGGACGCCGCCGGTTTCGCCGCCGCCCAGGCATACGGCAACCTGGCCGGATCGGTTCAGGGGATTTCGGGAACACCGGAGGCGGCCGTGTGGGGATTCACCCTGATGAAGGTGGTGGGGCGCGATATCTGGATCGGGATCTGGGCGTTTGTGCTGGCCCTGATCGCCACCACCAAATGGGATGTCAAAGACGGCGCCAAGCCCCAGGCCGCCGAGATCTGGTGGCGGTTTCCGAAGTTTGTCATCGGTTTTGCGGTGGCCTCGGTTCTGATGACGATCATCGCCAGCCATTACAGCTTTTCCGATTACAACGCCATCGTCAAGCCCATGCTGGTCGGCCCCATCAAGGCCCTGCGCACCTGGGCCTTTATCTTCTGCTTCTTCAGCATCGGGCTGACGACCCGTTTCCGCGAACTGGCGTCCACCGGGGCCAAGCCTTTCTGGGCGTTCACCAGCGGGGTGGCCGTCAATGTGACCCTGGGGTTCATCCTTTCGGCAGCGGTGTTTGCCACGTACTGGATCCACCTGTCTCACTAACCGGCAGAAATACCGGCCCGCCGGGTGGGACGGCATCCCTTACCCCGGCGGGCCGACATCCTTGAACCGCACCAGCCTGGCGCATTCCCCGCACCTTGCTGCAGGGGGTGTCCAAAGACGAGGTCGATATGGAGAAAAAAGAAAATAGACACTACTGCTTCCAGTGCCGCCACTTTCGAAACGAGCCGGCGTATCTGGAGCGCGTTTTCAAGGGATTGACCAGCCTCAGTTCCGCCCACGGCTCGGTGCGGGTCGAGGACGGCATCTGCCAGCGCAACGACCTGTACCTGGCGGCCACCCGCTGGTGCGAGGACTTCGAGCCGATCGCGACCGACAACTGAAACGATTCCGCCCACCCGCCGAATGACGAGCCCCCTCTTGTACCGATCCGGGCGGGGGCAATTCGGGCAGAGCCGGCGTTCCGCCCGAAAAGACCCGCCCCGGGAGGGGGCGCTGATCCGGATCGCAGGCGATCCCCCGGGCAGTCGTGCCAAAACGATTTTGCACTGCCAGTGAATTTTTGCAGGGCCGGGCCTTTCTTTTCGTTCTCTGCGATGGAGATCTATCTGATTTCATTGCGGGTTTAAATTTTCGGGGGCTGGCAAGCAAATTGCTATTTCTGGACGGGGACTATCGCGGGGTTGTCTTTTTACACTCAAGGAGGAGGAGGGAACATCCATGATCGATCACGACCACAGCCATTCGTCTCAAAGGCCCGAGTCCGGCGAAACAAAAGACCCGCTTCATCGAGTGGTGTCGAGAAGATCCTTTTTCAAGCAGTCCGGGCTCCTGGCGACCGGCGCCGCTCTCGGAATCGGCCTCGGCAGCGCCGCTTCCGGCCATTCAAAGGAAATCGACCCGGCCGCCTCATCGCTGCCATGGCCGTATGTGAAACTGGATGTCGAGAAGGCCCGGAAGTTGGGGCACCTGGGCTATTACAAGAATGAATGCAGCGCCGGCGCGTTTTACGGGGTTATGTGGCAGTTGCGGGAAAAAGTCGGTCATCCCTACGATTCGTTTCCCATCGAGCCGCCCAATATCATGAGTTTCGGAGCCGGCGGGGTGGCGGGCTGGACCACGTTGTGCGGTGCATTGAACGGTGCCGCCGCGGCGATTACCCTGGTGTCGGCAAACTACAAGCCCCTGGTCAACGAACTCATGGGATGGTACAGCACCTTCCCGTTTCCCAGCGACCAGGCCAACGAGTACGCCAGCAAACACCAATTTCTGGTCGACAAGTACAAAAGCGACGCCGTTTTGAAAAAGAGCGTCGCCAAAACACAGCTGTGCCACGAATCGGTCACCAACTGGTGCCTGGCCTCGGGATATGCCTCCGGCGCCGGCGAAAGAAGCGAACGCTGCGCCCGCCTGGCGGGAGACGTCGCCGCCCGGGCGGTGGAATTGCTGAACCTCGACGCCGAAGGAAAGTTTACGCCAACCTTTCAATTCTCGGCGGAGGTCGCCGGCTGCCGGAAATGCCATTTCAAGGGGAAGGACTTTGACGCCGGCCAGTTTACCCGGGGCAAGATGGAGTGCCTCGAGTGCCACGAGGCCCACAAAATCTGAACGGATCGGAATTCGGCGAGCAAAAGGGCGGGCCGTCTTTTCGGGGCAGACCGGCGAGCGTTCCGGCCCCATGAGGCGGCCCGCCGTCGATCCGAGACGGCAGGGCTCGGCTCAGTGCGCCCGTTGCGGAGAGCAGACACCGCAGCGGGCGCAGTCGTCTATCGGGCACGGCGCCGAGACCCTGCCCGCCAGCGCCCGGCGGTACTCGGCGAGCAGGAAGCTTTTTTGGACACCGTGGTCGATAAAGTCCCAGGGGAGCCGTTCATCTGCGGCGCGCTCCCGGAACAGGTAGAAATCGGGATTTGCGGCGGATTGCTTCAAAGCGGCCGGCCAGTTGCCCCCGGCCCGATGGGCGAGGATCAGCATGTCGCCCGCCTTTCGGTCCGCCCGGGAAAGCAGCCCCTGAATGACGGCCCAGCGGGGGACGTCGGCGTGCACCCGAAGGTTGGCCACCCTTCGCAGACCCTCTTTGACTTTCTTGAGCTTTCTCTTGAGCAGGCCGGCGTCGTTCATGGGGCTCCACTGAAAGGGGGTGAACGGCTTGGGGACGAAACTGGCAAGGCTGACGGTGATGTCGCCGATGCGCCCGCGGGTGCGGCTGGATGCGAGAAACCGGTGTTTGACCCGCTTGCAAAGGGAGACGATCGCCTCCACGTCTTCGTCGGTTTCGGTGGGAAGCCCGACCATGAAATAGAGTTTCAGGTTGGGGACGCCGGCGGCCACCAGGGCCTCTGCCGCCCCCAGGACCGTTTGCTCGTCGACCCCTTTGTTGATCACGTCGCGCATGCGCTGTGAGCCGGCATCCGGGGCGATGGTGGCGGTCTTGACCCGGCTCCGGGAAAGGGCGGCAATCAGCTCCGGGGTCAGCGCATCGGCCCGCAGGGAGGAAAACGACAGCCGCATCGGGCCGATTCCGGCCTGGCGGCAAAGCGCCTCGAGGTCCGGCAGGTCCGAAACCGCGGCCCCCACCAGCCCGACGGCGTCGGTCAGGGCCGCGCCGCGGGCGATATCCGAAGCCAGCCGATCCAGCCCGCGGAAGCGCGGGGGTCGGTAGATATAGCCGGCGGCGCAGAACCGGCAACCGTGGGGGCAGCCCCGGGATACTTCCACCAGGTAGCGGCTTTCGAAGGCCGTCTTCGGGCCGACGATGGCACTGCAGGTGGAAAAAGCGTCAAGTTCGTTTGCCCGGACCCCGCGAACGACGGCCGGCACCGCCTCGGTCGGCTCAAAATCCGCCAAAGTCCCGTCTTTGTGATGGCGGACCCGGTAAAAGGCCGGAACGTAGGCACCGGGCACGGTTTGGGCGATCCGAAGCAGCCGGCGCTTCCGCTCCGAAGTCGCTGCGGCAGCATCAACGAGCGCCTCGATCATCGGTTCGGCTTCGCCGATGAGGGCGACGTCGATAAACGGGGCGATCGGCTCCGGGTTCAGCATCGGGGCCACCCCCCCGGCGATCACCAGGGGATCGGTCCGCCGCCGGCTTTCGGCGCGCAACGGAAGGCCGCTTTTTTCGAGCATCTCCAGCAGATTCAGATAATCGTTTTCAAAGGCGATGGAAAAGGCGAAAAGGTCTGCATCGGCCGGGGTCCGGTTCGATTCCAGGGTCCGAATTTCCGATCGGCCCTGTTCGGGGAGAAAGGCCCGCTCGCACACCACGCCTTCCATGTCGTTGAACAGGCGGTAGACCGCCTGAAACCCGAGGCTTGCCATCCCCACCGCATAGGTATTGGGGTAGGCCAGCACCACGCGGAGCCGGTTTTTCCAGCTTTTGGTGACCGTGCCGATTTCCCGGTCGAGAAGCGGATGGTGCGCTGGGCGTTTTCTGGGCATGGGAATACCGATGTCGGAATTCAGAAGGACGGCGCTTCGCGCCGCGGAAAGATAGCAGGCAGCAAGCAGTAGGAAGAAAGAATGACTGCCGTTGAGCCTTCTGATTACTGCCTGCTGCCTACTGCCTACTTCTTACTGCCTACTGCCCACTGCCGGCTTGCATCGGTTGCTTCCCATCTCCTCGGCCGGCATCGGCTGCTATCCGTAAATCAATTATAACAATAGAGGTGCGGCTGGCAAAGTCAAACCGGCGGGGAAAAGAAAAGAACGGGCGGGTCCCCGGCCCCGGGGGAGAGGGGCGCGGGAACCCACCCGTGGCCGGTGACGGCGGGTGGGACTTTGGCGGAAGCGTCAGTCGGCCTTTTTCCTCAAAAAGGTCGGGATCTCCAGATCGTTGTTGTCGATCACGATCCCCTTGTATCCGCGGTAGGCCGACCCGGTCGATTCGTTGGCGGCCTGCTGGCGGCGGATGAAGGTCGGTTCGTCGTAGTCGATGCTGGCCTGAAGATCGGCCGGGGTGATGTCCCGGATTTTGCCGCGAAGGCCCCCGCCCCGGCTGCTTCGGCGGCCCACGGCGGTCTCGCCGCCGATGCCGGTGGCGATCACCGTCACGCGCATCTCTTCGTCCATTTCGTCGTCGATGACCGCACCCCAGATGATCTCGGCCTCCTCGCCGACCTCGTTGTATATCCGATCCGAGGCTTCGGTCATTTCTTCCATGGTCAGATCCGAGGTGCAGGTGATGTTCATCAGAACCCCCTTGGCCCCGGAGATCGACACGTCTTCGAGCAGCGGGTGGGAAATCGCCCGCTCGGCGGCTTCCACAGCCCGGTTTTCGCCCCGGGAGATGCCGATTCCCATGATCGCCATTCCCGCCTTGGACATGGTGGTGCGGACATCGGCAAAGTCGAGGTTGACCAGGCCCGGCATCATGATCAGATCGGTGATCCCCTTTACCGAGTGCAGGAGAATCTCGTCGGCCTTTTTGAACATCTCGATCATTTTGGCGTTTTTCGAGGCCAGCCCCCGAAGCCGGTCGTTGGGGATGGTGATCACCGTGTCGGCCACCTCCTTGAGGGCTTCGAGCCCCTCCTCGGCCTGCCGAAGGCGCTTTCGCCCCTCAAAGGAGAACGGCTTGGTGACCACGGCCACGGTCAGTGCGCCCAGATCCTTGCAGATCTCGGCGATGACCGGGGCGGCCCCGGTTCCGGTGCCACCTCCGAATCCGGCCGTGATAAAGACCATGTGGCTGTCGGCCAACGCTTCGCGAATCGCCTGCTCGGTCTCCATGGCCGCCTCCCGGCCCACCTGCGGGTTGGCCCCTGCGCCGAGCCCCTCGGTGAGCCGCTCGCCCATCTGGATCTTGACCATGGCCTTGGAGACCTCCAGGGCCTGGGCGTCGGTGTTGGCGGCGATGAACTTGACGCCCTGCAGGTTCGATTCGATCATGTTGTTGATGGCGTTGCCGCCGGCCCCGCCAACACCGATGACCTTGATTTTCGCCGATTTTTCGCTGTCCACGTAGGTAAACATCGTCTCCCCCTTTATGGCCTGATCGTGCTTGTTGAGAACATCCGCCTGATGGTCGTCTATTTCAGATCACGTCCCGGAACCACCGCTTCATCCGGTTCATCACCCGGTTGAAGATGTTGGCGTCCCGGATCCGGAATTTTTTTTCGGTCTGGTTTTTCGCCCCGTACAGAACCAGTCCGACGCCCGTGGCGTACATCGGGTTGTTCACCACGTCCACCAGCCCGCTGATGCCACGGGGTTTGCCCTGCCGGGTGGGCAGGTTGAACACCGACTCGGCCACGTCCGTGACCCCATCGAGAAGGGAGGTCCCGCCGGTGAGTACGATCCCCGAGTTGATCAGGTTCTCCATCCCGGCGCGGAAGATTTCCCGCTGGACCAGGGTAAAGATCTCCTCCATTCGGGGCTCCAAAATTTCTCCCAGAATCTGCCGGGGCAGCTTCCTGGGCTTCCGACCGCCCATGCCGGGCACCTCGATGCTGTCTTCGCTTGCGATGCTGCTGGCGATGCAGGTGCCGTATTTTTTCTTGATTTTTTCGGCCTCCGCCAGCGGGGCCCGCAGCCCGATGGCAATGTCGTTGGTCAGGTTGTCGCCGCCCAAGGCGAGGACGAAGGTGTGCCGGATATTGTGGCCGGCGAAGATCGCCAGGTCCGTGGTGCCGCCGCCCAGATCGAGGAGACCCGTCCCCAGCTCCTTTTCCTCGTCGGTGAGCACCGCCTCTCCTGAAGCCAGCGATTCGAGCACGATGTCGCAGACGTCGAGGCCCGCGCGGTTGGCGCACTTGACGATGTTGTGGGCCGAGGTGACCGCCCCGGTTACGATGTGGATCTTGGCCTCCAGCCGGACCCCGGCCATGCCGATCGGATTGCGGATGCCGGCCTGATCGTCGACGATGAACTCCTGGGGCAGGACGTGAATCACCTCGCGGTCCATGGGGATGGCCACGGCTCGGGCGGCATCGATGACCCGGTCGATGTCGGCCTTGACGATTTCCGGCCCCTTGATGGCGATGACCCCGTGGCTGTTGAAGCCGGTGATGTGGCCGCCGGCGACCCCGGCATATACCGAGGAAATCTCGCAGCCGGCCATCAGCTCGGCTTCTTCCACCGCCTTTTTGATCGACTCCACAGTCGACTCGATGTTGACCACCACCCCCTTGCGAAGGCCGATCGACGGATGGGTGCCGATGCCGATGATGTTCACCTCGTTTCCGGAGAATTCTCCGACCACTGCACAGATCTTGGTCGTGCCGATGTCGAGGCCGACGATGATTTCTTCCTGGCTGTGCATCTAAACCTCCTCGTGCTCCTTTTCCGGAGCGCTGACCTGCGCGGGGGTTACCACAATCCGATTCCGGTAGTTCAGATCGATGACCGAAAAGTCCGGTAGACGGCCGTCGCGGTTCAGGAACACCATGACCGTCCGGAGCCGGTCATACTTGTCCGAGTAGTCGTGGTAGCCGATCTTGATGACCTTTGTGCCGCCGAAGGCATGAATGGTCAGCCCGAGCTGCCGGTCCACCTGGATGTGGCTGACGGCTGCCAGCGGAAGGGCCGAGTCCGGGCGGAGACCGAGTTTCAGGACTTCCATGACCGATGCAAAAGCCCGGCTCCCGGTGCCGCCGTCCAGATGAAGATCGGAAAATTGAAGGCCGGTGACCAACGGAAGCGCCAACGGTGTTTTTTGATCCAGCTCCATGAAGACTTCGCCCCGGTCGTTGAGCAGAAACTTTCTGCCCAGGTCGAGAATGGCCAGCGGCCGCTGTTCGGTGATCCGGATTTCCATGGTGTCGGGAAGGTCCCGGCTGACCTGGGCTTCGGCGATCCAGGGTTCGGCCAGCAGCCGCTGCCGCACCAGGTACAGGTTCACCGACAATATGTTGACGCCCGTCTTCAACCGGGCCCGGGAAAGGATCTGGTCGGGTGCCAGCCGTTGGTTGCCCGACACCCGGATCTGGCGGGCCTCGAAATAGGCGCACTGGGTCAGATAGTCGTAGCCGAAAATCAACGCGAAGCTGGCCGCAGCGAGCATCAGCAGACCGGCCCCCGCCTTTCCGGCGGTTCGAAAGCGGCCGATGCGGCGGGCGCGACGCCTGGAGGCGCTGTTGCGGTAGTAATTTCTTCGGACCGGTTTTTTCTGCTGCGCCACGATCCTACTCCTCGTCCCGCTGCCGAAGCTGTTCCAGTACCTGCATGCCGATCTTCCACACGTCCCCGGCGCCCAGCGTGAGCAGCAGGTCCCCGGATTGGAGTGCCGGGATCAGATGCGCCACCGCCTTTTCGGCGGAATCTGCAAAGACCGCCTCCTTGTGGCCGTGGGCCCGGATGCTGTCATACAGATTGAGGGCATCGACGCCTTCGATCGGCTTTTCCCCGGCCGGGTAGATCGGCAGCACCACCAGCACATCGGATTGGTAAAAGGCCCGGGTGAATTCGTCGAACAGCGCCCGAGTCCGGCTGTAGCGATGGGGCTGGAACACCACCACGATCCGGTGCTCCGGCCAGCTTTCCCGCACGGTTGCCAGGGTGGTCTTGATCTCGGTGGGGTGGTGGCCGTAGTCGTCGACCACGGTGATCCCCCCGATCTCTCCTTTGACCTCCAGTCTGCGCTGAACCCCCCCGATGGTTTCCAGGGCGTTTTTGACCACATCGAAGGGGATTCGCAGCTCGTTTCCCACGGCGATGCTGGCCAGGGCGTTGTTGACGTTGTGGATACCCGGCAGGTTCAGGGTGATGGTCCCCAGCCGGTCTGCGTGCCGGTAGGCGTCGAAGCGGCTCTGGAGCCCGTGAAATGTCACATTGCGGGCCTGGAAATCCGCTTGGCTGCTCAGCCCGTAGGTGGTGAAGCGCTTTCGGATCTTGGGGATCAGGTCCTGGATCGATTCGTTGTCGAGGCAGAGAACCGCCAGCCCGTAAAACGGGATCCGGTCGATGAAGTTTAAGAAGACCTCCTTGATTCTCTCCAGGTTCCGGTAAAAATCGAGATGCTCCCGGTCGATGTTCGTCACAACGGCAATGGTGGGCGACATTTTCAGAAAGGAGCCGTCGCTCTCGTCGGCCTCGGCCACGATGAACTCCCCCTGACCCAGCACGGCGTTGGCGTCGATGCTCTTGAGCTTTCCGCCGATGACCACGGTGGGGTCGAACCCGCCTTTTGACAGCACCTCTGCGACGATGGAAGTGGTGGTGGTCTTGCCGTGGGCCCCGGCCACGGCCACGCTGTATTTCAGGCGCATCAGTTCGGCGAGCATTTCGGCCCGGGGGATCACGGGCACCGAGGCGGCCAGGGCCGCGGCCACCTCCGGGTTGTCCTGGTCCACGGCCGACGACACCACCACCACGTCGGCGCCCCTGACGTTGGCCGCGTCATGGCCCCGCTGGATGCGCCCGCCCAGCGAGGCCAGGCGGCGGGTGATGTCGGAGGTCACCAGATCCGAGCCGGAGACCGTGTAGCCAAGGTTGAGCAACAGTTCGGCGATGCCGCTCATGCCGATGCCGCCGATTCCCACGAAGTGGATATGGTATTTTTTCTGGTACATGCGCCCTTTCGTTCCGGGTTCAAGGTTCCAGGTTCAAAGTTTCAGATTCCCCGTTTGCGTTTTGCCAGTTAACGACCCTCACCGACGGGCTTTTGATTTTCTTCCGACCGCTGTCATCCGATCTCTGATACCGGACGCCTGGATTCACTCTTCAGCCTTCCGTGTCCCGGCAGTCGTCTGCCGCCCACACGCGCTTTTCCGCCAGCAGCCCCAGGCAGTCGTCCACGATCGCCACGGCCGCCTCCGGCCGCCCAAAGGCCCTGGCCCGGTCCGCCATTTGCGTTCGGACCTCCGGACGCGCGGCATACGATTCGATCCGCTCGGCCAGCATCTTTCCGGACAGCTCCGCTTCCGGAATCAGGTCCGCCGCCTGGCGCCGCGCCAGGGAAGCGGCGTTTTTCGTCTGGTGGTCGTCCGCCGCATAGGGAAAGGGAATGAAGACGATCGCCTTTCCGATGGCCGTCAATTCGGCAACCGTGGTTGCGCCGGCCCGGCAGATCACAAGGTCGGCTTCTGCCAGGACCCGTCCCACGTCGTGGAAAAATGCCCGGGCATCGGCCTCGATTCCCGCTTTCTCATAGGCTTTCCGGACGCGCTCTTCGTCGGCCGCCCCGCTTTGGTGGATGAACCGGACCCTCTCGGGATTTTCCAGATGCGCCAGGGCCTCGATGACCGCCGTGTTGATCCCCTTTGCCCCCTGGCTTCCGCCGAGAATCAGCACGGTCATCTTGCCGGAGGGCCTCTCCGGGGCCCGGCCGGCCGAGGCCAGCACCTCCTTGCGGACCGGGTTGCCGAACACCCGCCCCTTTCTGGCGGGAAAGCGCGCCGCGGTCTCCGGAAAGGAAAGGTAGATCCGCTGGGCCAGCATCGAGAGGAGGCGGTTGGCGATGCCCGGCAGCAGGTTCTGCTCCTGGATCACCACCGTCTTTCCGGCCAGCCACCCGGCAGCCACCGTCGGTCCCGAGGCGTATCCGCCCACCCCGAAAATCAGATGCGGACGAAATTCGGCGATGATGCTCATCGATTCCAAAATCGCCCCGGGCAACCTGAAAACCGCCCCAAGCGCCCGTTTCCATCCCCGGCCCTTGATCCCTTCGACCCGGACCGCCCGGTGGGGAAAGCCGGCCCGCTCCACGGCGGCGGCCTCAAACGGGCGGTCGGTGCCCACGAACAGCACCCGGGTTTCCGGAACCCGGGCCACGAACTGCTGGGCCACGGCGATTCCGGGAAACAGGTGGCCGCCGGTGCCGCCGCCGGCCACGACGACGCCCAGGTCGGATGTTTCGGCTGTCGTCACCGCTTCCCCCCGATGTTCATCAAGATGCCGATGGATGCCATGTTGAACAGCAGCGAAGTCCCCCCATAGCTGAGAAAGGGCAGGGTCAGCCCCTTGGTGGGCAGCAGGCCCAGGGTGACCCCCATGTTGACGCAGACCTGAAGACCCAGCGCCGATGTCAGCCCCACCGCCACCAGGGTACCGAACCGATCCGGTGCGTCCAGGGCGATGCGGATCCCCTGCCAGAGAACCAGTCCGTACAAAATCAGAATGAAGACCACCCCGATCAGCCCGAGTTCCTCTCCGATCACCGAGAAAATGAAATCGGTATGGGGCTCGGGCAGGTAAAACAGCTTCTGGTAGCCCTTGCCGATGCCGGCTCCCCAAATTCCTCCCGTTCCAAAGGCCATCAGGGAGTGGACCACCTGGTATCCTTCGTCGGCCGGAAAGGCCCATGGATCGAGAAACGACATCAGGCGCCGGACCCGGTATTCGGCGTTCATCATGAGCCATGCCGCCGCGGGCGCCACGAGCAGCAGCACCGACAGAAGGTGGGTGAGCCGCACCCCGGCCACGAAGAGGACGACCCCGGTCAGGGCGCAGAGCAGGACCGCCGAGCCGAAGTCGGGCTGCATCAGCAAAAAGACGGTAAAGATCGACACCAGCACCACGTGGGGAACCAGGCCGATGGAAAATTCCCGGATTCGGTCCTCCTTCTTGCTCAGGGAGTAAGCCAGGTAGATGATCAGGGAGAACCGGGCCAGCTCCACCGGCTGGAAACTCAGCCCGCCGAAGCGAAGCCAGCGAGCGGATCCGCCCGCGGTCATGCCCAGACCGGTGAACGGGATCGCGGCCAGCGCCAAGAGGGTCAGCACCAGAAGCGGATAGGCCAGGTGCCGGTACAGCCGGTAGGGGATGTGGCGGCAGACCACGAGCGCCACGATGCCGATCGCGGCAAACAGCGCCTGTTTCTCGAGGAAGTAGGCGTCATGGCCGAATCGCTTCAGGGCCAGGGCCGAACTGGCGCTGTAGACCATCACGATTCCGATTCCGACCAGAAACAGGACCGGAAACAGGAGCCGGATGTCGTACCGGTTCACCGTGCCGGTGTGCTGGCCCGGGGCCGGTCTTTGGCTATCGGTTCTTTTCACGGCGTTGCAGCGCCTCCGCATGCCGGCGAAAATCCTCGCCGCGCCGGGCATAGTTTTCGTACCAATCGAAGCTCGCACAAGCCGGTGACAGCAGCACCGCAGTACCTGGCCGGCTCGCCGAAAAGGCCGTCTTTACCGCCTCGGCCATGGAACCGGCCTCTGTGACCGGGACCACCGGCGCCAGCACCTGCTTCAGGCGCGGGGCCGCTTCGCCCATGACCACGGCGTGGCGCACCTTTTGTGCCGCCAACTGCGTCAGCGGCGTAAAGTCGGTGTTCTTGTCGCGGCCGCCCAGCAGCAGCACCACCGGAGAAGAGAAGGTCTCCAGCGCGCGGCGCACCGCATCGACGTTGGTGGCCTTGCTGTCGTCGTAAAAGGTTACGCCGTCGATGACGGCGACTTTTTCCAGGCGGTGGGGCAGCCCGGTAAATCCGTCAAGGGCCCCGCGCGCCGCCTCCACGCCGGCCCCGGCGGCCAGGGCAGCCAGCACCGCGGCCGCGGCGTTCTCCCTGTTGTGGGGCCCCGGAAGCGTAAAACCGCCGAAAGGCACCGTTGTCTCACCGACTTCGGTCATCCGGATCCAAATCTCTTTTTCGCGCAACACGGCGCCTTGCCCGGAACCGGCCGTTACCGCTTCGGTCCACCCGAATACGAGCCGGCGGGCTGCGATTGACTCGGCCATGGCACGGGTCCGCGGATCGGCGCCGTTGACCACGGCCGTGTCGGCGGCCGTCTGGTTTCGAAACAGCCGGGCCTTGGAAGCGACGTAGCCGTCCATGTCCGGGTAGCGGTCGAGATGGTCTTCGGCCACGTTGAGCATCACCGCCACATCCGGGTGGAACCGGTCGGTGGTGTCGAGCTGAAAACTGCTGATCTCCACCACGGCGAGTTGGGCCGTCTGCCCTGTTTCGACGAATCCGATGAGAGGATTTCCGATATTTCCCCCCACGAACACGTCCATTCCGGCCCCCTGGAGAATCCGACCGATCAAGGTGGTGGCGGTGGTCTTACCGTTGGTCCCGGAGACTGCGATGATCGGTACGGTCACGAACCGGGAGGCCAGTTCGATTTCACCCATGACCTCGACCCCCCGGCCGGCGGCCTCGGCAATCGGCGCCAGGGTGTGGGGGACCCCGGGGCTGATGACGATCAGATCGGCTTCGGCAAAGGCTTCGGGCCGGTGGGGCCCGATTTCGACGGCCACATCCAGGGCCCGCATTTCGGCGGCCGCTGCGGCCAGGGTTTCCGGCGCCGCGCTGTCCACGACGCGGACCGACGCCCCGCGGTTTTTCAGGAACCGGGCCGTGGCCCGGCCCGTGATGCCCAGGCCGACGACCACTATTTTCTTGCCTTCAATCTGCATATTGTTTGGTTGGTTGATTCGTTGATGGGTTGATTCGTCAAAGCGGCCGCATGAAGACGCCTTTCTGATGTTATGCGGTGCCTGTCCCAATCAACCCTTTAACGGTTAAACCCGTTACCGCAGTTTCAGTGTACTCATCGACAACAGGGCCAGCGCGATGGCGACGATCCAGAAGCGGACGATCACTTTCGGTTCGGCCCATCCCTTCAGTTCAAAGTGATGATGCAGCGGCGCCATCCTGAAAATCCGCCGGCCGTGGGTGACTTTGAAAAATCCCACCTGGAAAATCACCGAAAGCGCCTCCATGACGAACAGCCCCCCCACCAGCGCCAGCAGGATTTCCTGCTTGGTGATCACGGCCACGGTTCCCAGGGCCGCTCCCAGGGACAGGGATCCGACGTCTCCCATGAAAATCTGGGCCGGATAGGTGTTGAACCAGAGAAAACCGAGGCCGGCCCCCGCCACCGCCCCGCAGAATACGGTTACCTCCCCGGCGCCGCTCACATGGTTGATCTGCAGGTACGAGGCGATCTCCGCATGCCCGGTCACATAGGCGAACACCATGTAGGTCCCGGCGGCGATGATCGTCGGCCCGATGGCCAGCCCGTCGAGACCGTCGGTCAGGTTCACCGCATTGGAGGCGCCGACGATCACCAATACCGCAAACAGGATGTAAAACGGCCCCAGGTCCGGTGAGATCGCCTTGAAGAAGGGGACCGTCACCCGCGTGTCGAAGTCCGGATGGGTGTAGATCAGCACCGACACCAGAACGGCCAGGGCAATCTGCCAGGTGATCTTGGACCGGGCCGACAGGCCTTTGTTCTGCTTTTTGACCACCTTGAGGTAATCGTCCACAAACCCGATCAACCCGTATCCCACCGTAGACAGTAGCAAAATCCAGATGTAGACGTTGCTCAATATGTTCCAGAGCAGACAGGAGATCGTCACCGCCCCCAGGATCAGGGTTCCGCCCATGGTCGGGGTGCCCGCCTTTTTCAGGTGCGCCTCCGGGCCGTCCTCTCGGATGTATTGACCCACCTGCAACCCCTGCATCCGCCGGATCACCCAAGGCCCCAGCATGAAACAGATGAGAAAGGCCGTCAGGCTGGCATATATCGTCCGGAACGTGATGTACCGGAAGACATTGAAGACCGTAACGGTCGTGTGCAATGGATAGAGAAGATGGTAAAACATCGTCGCGAATCGCTACCCGATAATGATTGATGACGATCGGCTCGCGGCCTGCAGCCGGCAGGGATCGGCCCTGCCCCGGCGGCTATCCCCGAACCTTCTGCCGCCGCCGTTTCAGCCGCGCCAGCAGGCCTTCAACAATCGTCTCCATGCCCACGGACCGGGAGCCTTTGACGGCCACCCGGTCGCCGGGGCGGACCACCCCCAGAAGATGCGCCAGAATGTCTTCTTTACCGCCGGTCAGGACCGTTTCGGGGTCCATGCCCCCTGCCAGCGCCCCTTCGGCCACGGCATCGGAAAACACACCGGTGACATAGAGGCGATCGAGACCGGCGCCGGCTGCCGTTCGGCCCAGATCCCGGTGGAGCGCTTCGGCGCTGTCTCCCAGCTCCCGCATGTCCCCGATCACCAGGATGCGCCGGGGCGCCTCGCTTTGCACCAGGGTTTCGATGACGCCGGCCATGGAGCCGGGGTTGGCGTTGTAGGTGTCATCGATGATCGTGACCCCCTGCTCGGTTTCGATGATCGTCATCCGGCCCTTGATCGGCGAAAACGTTTCGAGCCCTTCGCGGATCTGCACAGGGTCGATCCCCAGCAGGTGCCCGACGCCGGCCGCCGCCAGGGCGTTGAAGACCATGAACCGGGCCGGGGTGGCCAGCATCACCGGAACGCGGCCGGAGGGCAGCACGAGCATGAAACCGACCCGATCGCCCACCTTGCCAATCTCCTCGGCCCGGATCTGGGCCTCGGCTGCAGTGCCGAAAAGGAGAACCTCCAGGTGCGTGTTTCGGGCAAGGTCCATTACGCGGGGATCGTCGCCGTTGAGCACGGCACGACGATCCGGTGCCATCTGCTCCAGCAGTTCACCCTTGGCGGCCTTGACCCCCTCCAGAGAGCCGACGCCTTCCAGATGGGCCGGCCCCACATTGGTGATCACGCCGATGTCCGGGCGGCAGATTTCGGTCAGCCTCGCGATTTCCCCGAAATGGTTCATCCCCAGTTCCAGTACGGCCAGCCGGTGTTCACCGCGCAGATTGAACAAGGTCAGCGGCACGCCGATGTCGTTGTTGAAATTGCTCGTCGGCGCCAGGGTCGGTCCCAGCCGGGAGACCACCGAAACGGTCATCTCCCGGGTGGAGGTCTTCCCGTTGGAGCCGGTGACGGCCACCACCTGCACCGGACATCGGTTCCGATGAAACGCGGCAAGATCTCCCAGGGCGCGCCGGGTGTCGGCCACGGCCGCGCAGAACGCCCCGGCCTGGCGCCACCGGTCGACCGGCAGGGCGCCGACCATTTCTTTTCCCACGAGCAGGCCGCGGCAGCCGGCATCGACCACTGCCGGCGCGAATCGGTGCCCGTCGTGGACCTCGCCCCGGACGGCCACAAACAGCTCATCGGCTGCGACGGTGCGCGAATCGATCCCGATATTTGAAAAGACAGCCGAAGGATCGCCGCATACCCGGTCGGCGCCGGTCGCCTTCAGAATCTGTTCGCCGGTCCAGATCGTTTCCGCCACTGGCCCCTCTTGCTGCCGGGTGCATCGGGTCACCGCAGAGCCGCGCAGGGCGATGAGACGGATCCCTTTGTCCGACCGGAAGATGAGGATCGGACAAAGGCCGGTTGTTCACTGATGATCCGTATCCTGCGCGGACTCTGCGGTGTGCTCCGCACCGTTTTGGCTATGGGTTCACCGCAGCCTCCCAGAGGGCGCAGGGAACTTTCCCGCCGGTTTTCTCCGGGCATCCGCTGCGGCCTGCGCGTCTCTGGGATGCGCTTCTGGTTCATTGCGAAAAAGCCTGCTGTGCCTCTTTGCGATCGTCAAAGTCTATCTTCCGGCCACCGATGATTTGATAGGTCTCGTGCCCCTTGCCGGCGATGAGCACCGTGTCCCCCGTGCCGGTGCAGGAGGCGGCCAGGGCGATCGCCCGGCGTCGGTCGGCCTCGACCGCATATCCGGTTTTGTCGAAGCCGGCGGCCAGCTCCTGCGGTTCATAACGGTAAAGCCCGAGGGGGGCGATACCGGCGACGATGTCCTCGATGATCCGGTGCGGATCCTCGGTCCGGGGGTTGTCGGAGGTCACGATCGCCAGATCCGATCGCTTTGCTGCGAGTTCTCCCATCTGGGGGCGCTTGCCCCGGTCCCGGTCTCCGCCGCATCCGAACAGGCAGATCAATCGGCCCCCGCAGACCGCCCTGAGGGCCACGAGCGCATGATCGAGGGCGTCCGGGGTGTGGGCGTAATCGACAAACACAAACCGCTGCTTGGAGCCCTTCACCGGTTCCAGCCGGCCGGGGACCTTTTTCACCGAACCGATGCCCTCGCAGATGGTGCGAACCGGGATGCCCAGCGCGATCCCGACCCCGGCGGCCGAAAGGATGTTCTCCAGGTTGTGGCGGCCCACCAGCGCCGACTCGATTCGGTGCGCCCCGCCGGGGGCGATCAGCTCTGCACGGATTCCCCGCCTCCGCAGCGAGACGTCTTCCGCACGCACCGTGCCGCTCGCCGAAAGAGAGGTGGTGATCGTCGGCCCTGTTCGTTCGGCCGCAAGTTCGGCCCCCCGTGGATCGTCGATGTTGATCACCGCCACTTTCCTTGCCTTGGGGTTGCCGGGGCCCAGGTGCCGGACAAACATCGTCCGCTTGCTCTGCCAGTAGGACTCCATGGTCCTGTGGAAGTCGAGATGGTCCTGGCTCAGGTTCGTAAAGACCCCCACGTCCAGGGAGCACCCCTCGATCCGGTTCAGGCTCAGCCCGTGGGAGGAGACTTCCATGGCCACGTGGGTGACGCCTTCTTCGACCATTTCGGCCAGCATCCGCTGCAGATCGATCGACTCCGGGGTGGTCACCGGATTGTCAAAGATCTTTCCGCCATAGCGCCAGTTGATGGTCCCGATGACGCCGGCGGCAAACCCCGCCTGCTGAAGGATGCCTTCCACCAGCCAGGCGGTGGTGGTCTTTCCGTTCGTGCCGGTGATGCCCACCACTGTAAGCCGTTCTGCCGGGCGGCCGTAAAAGGCGGTGGAGATCTTTGCCAGGGCCAGGCGGCTGTCTGCAACCTGGATCACCGGCACTTTCATTGCGCTCACCGGCTTTTCCACCACCAGGGCCGATGCGCCCCGATGGACGGCTTCCTCCGCGAAGTCGTGGCCGTCGGCGGAGAAGCCCGCCACCGCCACGAACAGGCCCCCGCTTCTCACGTTCTGGGCCCGGCAGTGAACCGAGGAAACCTCGACGGCCGACAGCGCCTCCAGCCACCCGGGACCGGCCGCTGCAGCGCCGCGGCCTGGGTCGATGCCTTCAAGTGCCGCCTGATGCAGCAGCCGATCGAGCCTCACCCCGCCACCTCGCGGTCGGCGGACACCCGCAACCGGCCTTTCCCCTCCTGGGGGGGCACATTCAGGTAGTGCAGGGTTTCTTCCGCAATCCGCTTGAATGCCGGGGCGGCCACGACACCGCCGTAGTACGACTTTTTCGGTTCGTCGATCACCACCAGCACGACGATCTCCGGCGCCTCGGCGGGGGCAAACCCCACGAACGAAGCCACGTAGCGGTCTTCGGCGTAGCTTCCTTGCCGGTCGGCTTTTTGCGCGGTTCCGGTCTTGCCGGCCGCGGTGTAGCCATCCAGCATCGCCAGCGCACCGGAGCCGTCTTCGGAGACCACCCGGGTCATCATGCGCCGGAGTTGGCGGGCGACTTTCGACGATACGGCCCGTCTCACCGGTTTGGGGTCCTGGCGGCGGACGATACGGCCATTTTTGTCCGTCACGGCCTGGACGATATAGGGCCGCATCAGGACGCCGTCGTTGGCGATGGCGGCCGTTGCCGCGGCCAGCTGCACCGCCGTGACCGACACCCCCTGGCCGAAGGCGATGGCGCACTGGTCGATCTTCGACCAACGCTGCCAGGGCGAGAGAACCCCCGGGCTCTCACCCGGGCAGTCGATGCCGGTCTTGGTCCCGAATCCGAATTCCTGCAGCGTGGTGTACAACTGCTCGGAGCCGACCAGCTCCCCGATCTTCGCCGCTCCGATGTTGCTCGACACCCGCAGAACGTTGGCCAGGGAAAGCCACTGCTGCGGGTTGACATCATGGATCACGTGGCCGCCGACACGATATTTCCCGTTTTCGCAGAAGACCACCGAGTTCGGGGTCGCAACCCCGGAAGCCAGCGCGGCGGCGGCCGTGAATATTTTCAACGTGGAGCCCGGCTCGTAGGGGTCTGTGATGGCGCGATTTCTCCAGGCATCCCGACTGAATCGGTCGAAGGCGTTCGGGTTGAAAAACGGGTAATGGGCCATGGCGAGCACGGCCCCCGTCCTGGGGGCGAGCACCACGGCCATTCCGGAGGCCGCCGCCGAGCTTCGGACGGTTTCGGCCAGCGTGTCTTCGGCCAGGAACTGGATTCCCTGGTCGATGGTCAGCACCAGGTTGTGCCCTTCGCGCAGTCCTGTTTTTGCTGCCTCGGTGTCGAATCCCCGGCCCAGGGCGTCGCGGAGGATCGTCGTCTGCTGGCGCCCGCCCTCCAGATCGCTGTTGTAGAAATACTCGAGTCCTTCCAGGCCGCTTCCGTCCACACCGGCAAACCCGAGCAGCTGAGCGGCCATGGACGTGTTCGGATAGAACCGCTTGTGTTCGGGGATAAAATCGATTCCATTCAGGTCCAGCTTTTGGATCGCGCTGGCCTCCTTCGGGTCGGCCTGGCGTTTGATCCAGACAAACGGCCGGTCGAGGCGAAGCTTTCGGAAAATCTGCCCCCGGTTGGTGGACAGGGCGGCGGCCAGCGCCCGGGCGGTACCGTCCGGGTCGGAGATTTTGGACGGATAGGCCGCCACCGAATCGACGTCCACGCTCACCGCCATCTCCCGGAGATTGGCATCAAAAATCGTCCCCCTTTTGCCCTTTCGGTCCATGGACGACGTCACCTGGTGGGCCGCCTTTTCCGACAGCCAGGAGCGCTGCAGCGTCTGCAGGTAGGCCGCCTTGGCGCATATGCCGACCAGCATGGCGCAGAACACCGCCCCCACCAGGATCGTTCGAAGCCGGAGCCGTTTGTCTACGGGGGTCGTTTTCATGGCAATACAATCGTCTGCCCGGCGCTGGGCATGGACAGCCCCAAGCGGCGGCGGGCGATCTCCGCAATCCGTTTCGGGTTCTTGAGATGGGCCAGTTCGATCTTCAGCTGGTTTTGGAGGGCGGCCAGCCGCTGGCTGCGCTGGGTCTGCTCGGCCAGTTCGTAACCGGTGCGAACGTACTGGACCCTGCACCAGGTGTAAAAGAGCAGCTCGGCGATAAATACGGCGAGCAGCACCATCCAGATGCCTGTCAGCCGGGGGGCGCTTTCGGATCTTCGGTTCTTTCTGGCCATGGCAGTTTCTCGGCGGCCCGCAGGCGCGTGCTGCGGGCCATCGGATTGTTCCGGATCTCCTCCGGCGACGGTGTCACCGGTTTTCGTGTCAGGATTCGCATCTGCGGGCGGCGGTTGCACACGCACACCGGAAGATCCGGTGGACAGATGCAGGGGTCGGCGTATTGCCGCAGGCGTTGCTTGACGATTCGATCTTCAAGTGAATGAAAAGAAAGAATGCAGATGCGGCCACCGGGGTTGAGCAGCTGCGCCGCAACGTTCATAAAAGCCTCCAGTCGATCCAGCTCCCGGTTGACGGCGATGCGAAGGGCCATAAAAACCCGGGTGGCAGGATGGATCCGGCTGCGGGCCGCCGCCCGCCTCGGGATCGAATCCGAAACGATTTCGGCGAGCGCCCGTGCGCTTCGAATCGGCTCCTGCCGGCGTCTTTTCACAATCGCCCCTGCGATTCGATCCGCCCAGCGCTCTTCCCCGTAGGTCCGGAAGATCCGCACGAGCTCGGCTTCCTCGGCGTGATGGATCAGATCTCCCGCCGAGGGTTCGGATTCGGTGTTCATCCGCATATCAAGGGGCTCGTCTCGGGTGAAGCTGAATCCCCGCCCGCTCCCCTCCAGCTGATACAGGGACAGGCCCAGGTCCAGCAGGATGCCGTCGACGCCGGCAACGTCGATTGTCGACAGGATCGACGGAAGGTTCGCGTAATTGTCGTGAAAAAGAGCGACGTCTCTTTCCCGCCCCGCAAAAACCGCCGCTGCGTGGGCGATGGCCGCCGGGTCCTGATCGACGCCGATCAGTCGCCCCCCCGGCAGGATCTGCTTCAAAATGGCCTCGGCGTGGCCGCATCCGCCCAGCGTGCCGTCCACGACGGTCTGGCCGGGTCTGCAGTTCAGGTGCTCCAGCACCTCCCTGCGCATGACGGAAATGTGTCGGTAGACCATGGAGCCGCCGCCGGCCGGGCCCGGGTGGCGCTATAGCCCGAGCTTGGCAATTTGATTTCGGACCTCCTCTTGCTGCATATCCTCGGCCATCTGCAGATTTTCTGCTTCCCAGTTTTCCCGGGACCAGATTTCGAAATGATCCAATACGCCGACCAGGACGATCTCCCGTTCGAGCCTGGCATACTGCCGGAGGCTCGGCGGAATCAGCACCCGCCCCTGCTTGTCGCACGGGCAGTCAAATGCTCCGCCGACAAAGACCCGCCGGAATCGGCGCACCGAATCGCTTTTTTCGGCCATCGACAGAATCCGCGACTCGATTCGGCTCCACTCGTTGTAAGGATAGGCGAAAATGCTGCCGTCCATGCGGGTGAGCATCACGCCGTCGCCGCCCCCGGCCCGGATGAGGTCCCGGAAGCGGGCGGGAATAATGAACCGCCCCTTGGTGTCGATGGTGTGATACGAGCTGCCCCGGAACATGTCCGCCTCCGGCATGACCGTGTTTTCGGTGCGCAGCGATGCCGCACGAAACCGAAGTCTACTCCACTTTCATCCACCTATCGCGGATAAAATCGTAATATCTCTTTTCTGTCAAGGAAAAAATGAAATCAATATGATATTTTTTATAATAATTTTTTTAACTTAAAAGATAAAGAGAAATCACAAACCAGGGTGGAGTAATGTGGTTAAGAAAAATGGCGGGAAAAGGAAGCGGTCGAAACGGCGGGGCCGGGCGGGCGGCGGGACATCCAAGCCGCCCGCATCAGGCCGGACGCCGCCCGCTGCCGGAGGTCCGCTTTCGGCCCAGAACCGGGGAGTGTCGCCCCGGCGGCGGCGGGGGGAGGAAAGTGGCGTGTGGTTTGGGGTCAACATGCACCTTGAAGTTCGAAGGCAAGTATGCGATACAATATCGGTTTTTCGGAACGTCCGATTCTCCGGTCCACCGGGGGCGGCGGCCCCGGAGACTGCCGGACGACCCTCCAGCGGGGTTGCCGCCCCCGCAAGAGACGCCAGGAACACCGGAAATGCGGGCGACCGCATCCAGAGGGAGGCGTTGTTGGCAGCCTGTGCTTCAGCCTTCGAAGGGCCTGAAAAAAAACTTGAAATCATCCTTTTCACCGCACAATCCGACCTGCGGGAGAACCCGGGGGATCGCTGGCAGCAGGTGGCGGCCGCCAGCGGCGCGGAAATTCTCAGCCAGATTTCATCCCTGTCGCTGGACGCGTATCTGCTCTCCGAATCGAGCCTTTTTGTCTGGGCGGATCGGATTTTGATGATCACCTGCGGCCAGACCGTGCTTTTGCGCGCGCTGCCCGAAATTCTCAAGATCGTCGGTCGGCAGAACGTGGCCATGGTCTTCTACGAGCGAAAGAACCTGATGTTTCCCGAGGAACAGCCGGCAGACTTCGAGGCCGACGTCTCCCTGTTGAGCGAGTATTTTCCGGGGAAAAGCTATCGCCTCGGACCGGCCAACGCCGACCACGTTCACCTGTTTTTTTCCTCCCACGCCAAGATCGAAGCCAAGCAGGACGTCACGCTCCAGATTCTAATGAGCGACCTTTCCCCGGACATGGCCCGGCGGTTTTTCGCGGACAATGGAACCGCCCGGCGGATTGCGGCCCGTACCGGAATCGAAAGCCTCTACAGCGGGATGCGAATCGACAGCCACCTGTTTACCCCTGCCGGGTTTTCGGTCAACGGCATCCGGGACGCCCGCTACTTTACCGTGCACGTCACGCCGCAGCGCAGCGGCTCCTACACCAGCTTTGAAACCAACATGATCGAGGAGGACTACGGCCCGGTGGTGTTTGAGGTGCTTGACATCTTCCGACCGGAGCGCTTTACCCTGGTGTTGACCAGCAGCATGGACCCGCGCTGCCGCCCGCTGCATCAAACCCTCCCGGACCGGGCGCCCGGCTATCGGGCCCTGGAAAAAAGCTACCACGAATTTAACTGCGGCTATGCCGTGTCGTTTTTCAACTGCGGCAAGACGGCCGGCCGGAACATCGACCCATGACCGATTCCACCGATCCCGATCTCTGGCTCTCCGAAGAACACCAGGGAAGCGTGAAACTTTCCTTCAAGGTGAAGAAAAGCCTCTTTTCCGGGAAAAGCCCGTTCCAGCAGATCGATGTGGTCGAAACCCTCGGCCACGGCAACATGCTTCTCAACGACGGGGTGGTGATGCTCAGCGAGCGGGACGAGTTCGTCTACCATGAAATGATTGCCCACGTTCCGCTGTTCGTTCATCCGGCCCCCAGACGGGTCCTGATCATCGGCGGGGGGGACGGGGGCACGGCCCGGGAGGTGCTCCGCCACCGGGGGGTGGAGCGCGCGGTGATGGTCGAAATCGATGAAATGGTCGTATCTGCAAGCCGGGCGCACCTGCCGACGGTCAGCTGCGCCCTGGACGACCCGCGCCTGGAGTTGTTGATCGAAGACGGGGTCCGTTTTGCGGCTGAAACCCGGGACCGGTTCGATGTGGTCATCGTCGATTCCACCGATCCGGAGGGCCCGGCGGTACCGCTCTTCGACCAGGCGTTTTACCGGAACGTGGCCGGCATCCTGGCCGAGGACGGCATCCTGGTCAGCCAGGCCGAATCGGCTTACTACGACAGGGATCTCCAGCGCCCGATGATGGCCAGCCAGCGCCCGTTTTTCCCCCGCCTTCATTTGTACCTGTATTCGAACCTGACCTACCCGGGCGGGCTGTGGTCCTTCGGCTTTGCCTCCAAAACCCTCTGCCCCATTCGGGATTTTCACCCCCGGCGGGTGGTCGACGCCGGCTTGACGATGCGATATTACAATCCGGGGGTTCATCTCGGCGCCTTCATGCTTCCCGGTTTCGTGCAGGACCATCTGGACGGGATCATCGACCCGGTCCCGGAAATATCCGCCGGATAGATCCCCGCAGCGGGGGCATCCGAGAGAGAGAAAAAAAGCGGCCGATGCGCAGAAAAGACAAACAGATCGACGATCCGGCAGTGATCGAGTCCATCATCCGCCGATCCCTGGTGTGCCGCCTGGCCATGGCCGACGGCGACCAGCCGTACGTGGTTCCGATTTCGTTCGGATACCAGGGCCGCTGCCTCTATTTCCATTCAGCGGCCGAGGGGAGAAAGATCGAGATTCTCCGGAAAAATCCTCGGGTCTGCTTTGAATTCGACGTCGATCTGAGCCTGAAAAAATCCGATCGCCCCTGCCGATGGGGAATGAAGTTCAAAAGCGCCGTGGGCGTGGGCACCGCCCGTTTCATCCAAGAGCCGGAGGAAAAGCGCCGGGCGCTGTCGATCATCCTGGCCCAGTATTCGAGCGAGCGCTTCGAGTTTTCCGACGACGATCTAAACGGGGTGACCGTCTTTTGCGTGAAGATCGAACAGATCACCGGAAAGCAGAGCGAATAGAGCGCTTGGCCAAAGAACCTATCGGCATTCAGAACGGTTTGATCACCATCCACAGTTTCGGGCCGCCTTTTTGGCAAAAACCCAAGGGCTCTGAGAACAAACAACAACCCGTGCTGCGCCCGCTTGAAAGCGGTTTTTTTCAGGGGGGGCAAAGCAGCCGCTCGAAGAGCTAAAGAGAAGATGTTCGACGGAGGCGCCAAAATCGAAACGGCCGAAGCCGAAGCCCGGGAACGGGGCCTGATCGACACCGTTCGGCAAAAGGCCCGGGATTTTTTCCACGGCGCCCGGGGCAGCCACGACTGGGAGCACACCGAGCGCGTGCTCCGGCTTTGCCGGCGGATAGGACCCGCCGAGGGGGCCGATATGACGGTGCTGTCGATCGCCGCGCTGCTCCACGACATCGGAAGGGGAGATCAGGACCAGTCAGCGGGCGAGATCTGCCATGCGCAGCACGGTGCGCAAAAGGCGCTGGAGATCGTACGGTTGCTGCCCCTGGACCCGGACCGGCAGGACAACCTCCTGCACTGCATCCGGGCGCACCGGTTCCGGGGCCGGGAAAAACCCCGTTCGGTGGAGGCAAAGGTTCTGTTCGATGCCGACAAGCTCGACGCCATCGGTGCGGTGGGGGTGGCCCGGGCCTTTCTGTTTGCCGGCGAGGTGGGCGCCCGGCTCCACAATCCCGATGTGGATCCGGCCGTCACCCGGCCCTACACCGAAGACGACACCGGGTACCGGGAATACAAGCTCAAGTTGTCCAAAATCAGGGACCGGATGCTGACGGCGGCCGGAAGGCGGCTGGCCGAAGAGCGCCACGCCTTCATGGAGGCTTTTTTTCACCGATTTGTGGAAGAATACCAGGGAAAGAGGTAATACGATGAGCATCAATGTTGTCGAAAGGATCGACGATCAGGTGGCGGTCCGGCACGCGCTGGTCAGCGTATCGGACAAAACCGGGCTGGATACGTTCATTCCCGGCCTGCTGGCGGCAACCCCCGGGCTGAAGATTTTTTCAACCGGCGGCACATTCGCCAAAATCGGCGAGATTCTGAAAGAAAAGGCCGAAGGACGCCTGGTACAGGTGTCGGACTACACCGGCCAGCCCGAGACCCAGGGCGGGCTGGTCAAGACGCTCGATTTCAAGATCTACCTGGGGTTGCTGACCGAGACCTACAATGAGGCGCACCGGCAGGATCTTTCAAGGACCGCTGCGGTGCCCATCGATCTGGTGGTGGTGAATCTCTACCCCTTTGAGCAGACGGTGGCCCGGCAGGGGGTGACCGTGGAAGAGGCCCGGGGCAACATCGACATCGGCGGCCCCTGCATGATCCGGGCCTCTGCCAAGAACTTTCTGCGGGTCGCGCCGGTGGTCGATCCGGGAGACTACGGTCGGGTGCTGGCCGAGCTTTCCGCAAACGACGGGCGGCTGGGGGTCGCCCTGCGCTTCGAGCTGGCCAAGAAGGCGTTTGCCCACACCGCCGCCTACGATCGGGCGATTGCAGACTTTCTGGCCGACAGGTCCGAACAGGAGATGAAGGGCTGCTACACGTTGGAGAAGTAGGCGCTGCGGGCCGCCGGAAGGCTGGGATGCCATAATGCTCGGAGGCTGGGAGGCTGTGAAGCCAAAACAACAAATTGCCAAATAGCGCCGGCGGACGCTACCCTCTGCTTTATGCACCGCAGCCTCCCCGCCGGTCGAAGCCGTCATCGCCCGGCGGCTGGAACACTGACCATAGACCACAACCTGACGTCTAGGAGGCACCGACATGGCCGAAGACCTGAAGAAAATGTACCGGACGATCGTGGCCGAACAGTTTCCGGAGAAGATGGAGATCAGCTTCGTGGAGGGAGACCGGCGCCAGACGCTTTTCTACGAAAAGGTCCTCTGGGACATCGGGGGAGAACAAAAGGGCCTGCGCTACGGCGAAAACCCGGGCCAGGAGGCGGCCCTGTATCGCCTGGTCAACGGCAATCTTGTCTTGGGAGATGTCGAGTCGATCCAGCCGGGCCGGTTCCTGGCGTCTGACATCGAACTGCTCCAATCCGGAAAGCACCCGGGCAAGACGAACCTGACCGACGCCGACAACGCCCTGAACATCCTGCGTTACTTTACCGACCGGCCGACGGTGGTTATCGTAAAACACAACAATCCCTGCGGAGTGGCACGCGCCGACACGCTGGAGGCGGCCTACACCAAAGCGAATTTGGCTGACCGGGTTGCCGCCTTCGGCGGATGCATCGCCCTGAACCGGGCCGTGGACAAGGCCACCGCCGAGGCGATCAGCCGGCAGTATTCGGAGGTGGTGGTGGCACCGGAATTCGAAGCGGGGGTGATGGACATTTTCGCGAAGAAGAAAAACCTCCGGGTCGTGCGCATCGGCAACATCGAGCGGCTCCAGACCTTTGTGGGGAATCGCTGTGTGGAGTTCAAGAGCCTGATCGACGGCGGGATTATCGCCCAGTGGTCCTTTGTCCCGGAGGCCCGGTCCGGAGCGGATCTGAAACTGGCCCAGTGCGAGTTCCAAGGGAAAACCTACCGGATCGAGCGGGCCCCCACCGACAAGGAGATCGACGACCTGTTGTTCGGCTGGTTCGTGGAGTCGGGCGTCACGTCCAACTCCGTGATCTACGTCAAGGACAACGTGACGGTGGGCATCGGCACCGGCGAGCAGGATCGGGTAGGGGTCGCCGAAATCGCCCGGGACAAGGCCTACCGGAAGCTGGCGGATCGTTACTGTTTCGAAGAACACGGCATTGCCTACAACGAGTTGGCAGACCAGGAGAAAAAAGCCGCCATCGACGAGCGGGTGGCCCGGGAAAAGGGGGGCCTGATCGGAGCCGCCATGGTCAGCGACGCTTTTTTCCCTTTCCGCGACGGCGTCGACGTCGGGCTGCGGCAGGGGGTGACGGCGGTGGTCCAGCCCGGGGGATCGAACAACGACTACCAGGTCATCGAGGCCTGCAACGAATTCGGTGCGACCATGGTCTTCACCGGTCAGCGGAGCTTCAAACACTAGGGCGCTTTGCGCCGCCTGGCGGCCTGGAAGCCGGGACGCCAGAAGGCAGGGCGGCCGGCCTGCATGTATTGCTTCCCAGCCGCCCAGCCTCCAGGCGTGCCAGCAGCGCGAGGTATCGGAGAAAATAGTAAAGATGAGGATTCGCGGCGCTTTCCAACATCTGTTTCGGCTTGCATTTTTGCTCGCGCTTCTTCTGCTGGCCGGTTGCGCGGCGCCGGCGGTGACCTGGGTGAGCCGGCCCCCCCTGTCACGCATCGAAAGCGCGCAGGTCGACGTGCGCTTTGAACCGGTAAAGGAAGGTGTGACCTACTTCAACGTCTTTCGGCTGACCGTCGTCAACCGTTCCGCCGAACCGGTCACCGTCGACTGGAATCGCACCCGCTACCTCTATGGAGGCGCGAACGCCGGCGCTTTTGCCTTCAAGGGGATTGCCCCGGAGCAGATCAAAGCCGGCACCGTTCCGCCCGATGTCATCGCCCCGGCAGCGCAGCTCACCAAAATCATCGCCCCCGTCCGGTTGATCGCCTTTGCCCCGATGGGAGCAAAGGGCGTGGGGATCGCCACCGAAGGGATCCGCGCCGGCACTATTCCCGAAGGGGAACACGGCATTGCCCTTGCGCTCTCCTTTTCCGGAGGCACTGTCCTCGAGAAACTGTCCGTGCGCATCGAAGCGGTGCCGGCGGCGCCTGCGCCCTAACCTCTTTGCCGGGCGATACCCGGTCTTTTTAAGCTGGGACCTCCTGAAATGACACCCAGAAACCGACTGGTTCGCCTCGCCGTCTGCGCGGCGCTGACAACAGGGGTTCTCGCAGCCGCCGCGCTGCTGCTGTTGCCCCGCTTTCTCGACAGCGAGGCGGTGCTGGCGGCGGTCCAGCGTGACGTCTCCGAACGGACCGGGGGATCCTTCGCTCTGGAGCGTGTGCGGATCGAGCTGCTGCCCCTGCCGCATCTGAACGTCTTTTTTGCCCGCTTTACCCGCGGAACGGAGATTTCGGTCCGCGCCGACAAGGTTGCGCTCTATCCCCGAATCCTGCCCTTGCTGCTGGGAAACATCGAATTGGCCCGCCTGCAGATCGTATCGCCGGACGGGGCCGTGGCGTTGCCTGCGGCGGCCGATCCGGAAGACGCAGCCCCGCCGGCGACGGTTTCCATTGAATCCGCGGTGGCAGCAGTTGCGCCGATTGTGGATCAAATCCGGCGGCAGGCGCCGGACCTCTCGGTCGAGGTGACCGGCGGCACCCTGTCCGTGGGTCGGAAAAGCGGGCCGACGCTTCGCCTGGCCCAGGTCGAGGCGTCTTTTTCAACGACCGCACCCCGTCTCGACCTGAGCTGCCGGTCGAACCTGTGGGAAAGCCTGCGATTGAGATGGACCTTTACCGAAGCCGCGCCCCCCGGCACCGCCCAGATCACCGTTTTCCAACTCCGACCGGCTGCGGTGGTCAACCGATTTCTCCCCGGTGACGGGCCGACGCTTCAAACTGCCCGGGTCAACCTCTCCGTGAAGGTCGAATCGGAAAAGGGCGGTCTTCCGGCGATCTCCTTTTCCGGGGATCTGCCGGAGGCCGTTCTCCACAAAAAGGATCAGCAGGTTTCGATCTCCGCTGCCGCTTTTTCCGGCCGCGTCCGCATCCAAAAGGAGGGGCTCCGGGTCGATGTGGACCGCTGGGAAGGGCAGACCCCGGCCCTCGGACTTTCAGCGCGGTTCGATTTCGGGCGAAAAGGCGCCCGGGACCTCGCCCTCCGGCAAATCGAGGTCAAGGCAAAGGGGGTCGATGTTTCCCAGGTCAAGGCGCCGGTTCTCTTCTTTGCCGGCGAAGAACCGGTGATGACAGACGTCTTTGACGTGATCCGTTCCGGACAGGTGGAGCAGATGCTGCTCAGGGCACGGATCCGCGGGCCGCAGGAGGATTTCATCCCGGCGGACCTTTACCTTGAAGGCCGGATCAAAGAGGCCGAGATCCACATTCCGCAAATCGATCTCGGCCTCCAGGCCGTGGCCGGCCGGGCCATCATCCGCAACGGGCTTTTGACCGCCGAAAACCTGAAAGCCGTGTACGGGAACTCGTCTGTCACCGGCGGTGCACTGACGCTTTCCCTTTTCGACGGATCGGATCGATTCGAACTCGACGCCCGGGTCGATGCGGATCTTTCCGAGCTTCCGGACACCCTCAGCCGGCTGATCGACGCACCTGGCTTCGCCGAAGGGGTCGAAACGATCCGTTCCCTGAAGGGGCGCGCCGTCGGCCGCCTGGCACTGGGCGAAACGTTCGCCGATCCGCGTCCCCGGGTCGACGTGGAAGAGATTTCCGCCACCGCAACCCTCTCCTTTTTGCCCGTTGCGGTGAACATCTCCGGTCAGGGGATTTTATACAGCGGAGCTTCGGTTTCGGTGCAGTCCCTTGACCTGAGCGGTGGTGGGATCTCGGCCCAGGGCATTTCCGGACGCCTGCACTGGGACCAGGAGCCGACGATCGAGGCGAGGACCGAATCGGTCGAGGCGAAGATCGACACGGCCATGGCCTGGGTGCCCCGGATGCCGGTCATCGCCGACCGGTTTTCCGATCTTACCCTTTCCGGGGGCGAAGTTCGACTCTCGTCCCTGACCCTGGACGGCCCGGTTCGGTCGCCGGCCCGCTGGCGTTTCGACGCTGTCGGTGCGGTGGCGGGGACCACCGTGACCAGCAGCCGGCTTCCGGCCCCGGTCACCGTTTCCCGCCTTCGGTTCCAGGCCGCTCCGGACAGCCTTCGAATCGACAACGTTGCCGTCGAGATCTTGGATGCGGCATTGACCGGCAGCGGTTCGGCGGCCGGAAGCCCGGCCGCCTTAGAGGAAGCCCGGCTGGCCCTCTCGGGACAGATCGGTCCGGAAGCGGACCGGTGGATTCTTTCCCGCTTTCGGGCGCCCGAGCAACTGGCTTTCCGGGTCCATCGGATCTCTGGCGCTCAACTTCACTGGAAACGGGGCGGTTTTATCGACCTGTCCGGCGAACTCCAGCTGGATGGCGAGATGCGGGTGTCGACCGACCTCTCGATCGGACCGGAGCGATTCGCACTGAAGCGGCTTTTGATCCAAGACGAAGATTCACGGGCGGAAGCCTCTTTTCAGCGGACGCCGACAGAGGCCTCCTTTTCCTTTGACGGCCGATTGACCCGGCAGACAGTCGATCGGCTGATCAAAGACAACGCCCTTGTTCAGGGAACCGTGATGGGCGGATTTCGGGGAAGGATCGATTTTCAGGCTCCGGCGAAAAGCAACATCGAAGGGCGGCTGGAAATCGATCAGCTCGCTCTGCCCAAAGCCGACGGGCCCGACCTGCGCATCGTGAGGGCTTCCTTGTTCGGAGAGGGGCATCGCCTGGACGTGCAAAGGGGGGATTTTTCCCTAGACGGCAATGCATACCGGGTCAGCGGATTTTTGGGCCGGGGGCAGGACACCTTCACTGTGGACCTGACGCTGGCAGCCGACCGGATCGACCTGAACCGCCTCCGGCAGGCCTTTGCCCGCAAACAGGAGGAACCGGATCAAACCCGGGAGACGAGGCGCCGGGTGCCGGTCAGCGGCACCGTCGATGTCGATGCGAAAGCTGTTCTCTACGACCGGTACCGGTTCGACAACGTATCCGGACAGGTGGTCCTGCATCCGGATCAGACGGAGGTCACGGTGCAGCGCGGATCCCTGTGCGGCGTCGCCCTGCCCGCCGAAATCGTCTTTCAGCCCGGATCGATGGCCTTTGCGGTGCGGCCCGCCGTGTCCGGCGCCCAGCTGTCGGATGCCGCAACCTGCCTGTTCAAAGAAAGCGGCCCCATGGAAGGCCGCTTTTCCCTGCACGGCAGCCTTTCCGGCAGCGGCGATCCGGAGCAGATTCTATCCTCTTTGCAGGGGGGAATAACCTTTTCCGCCGAAGAGGGCATGATCCGGGAAAACGGCGGCTTCGGCATCCTGCGCCGGGTGCTGGCGCTGATCAACCTCACGGAAGTTTTCGCCGGCTCCATGCCGGATTTCAGCCGGAACGGCTTTCGCTTCAACGCGATCCGGGCCAAAGCGGAAGTGGAGCAGGGGGTCATGCAGGTCCGGGAGATGGTGATCGACGGCAAGAACCTGACGGTGACCGCCATGGGGAGCGTGAACCTGGTCGACAAAGGCATCGACCTGACCGTTCTGGTGGCGCCCCTGAAGACCGTGGACCGGATCGTCGGCAAAATTCCCCTGGTAAACGACATTCTCGAAGGGACCTTGGTCTCGATTCCGGTGAAAGTGCGCGGCACCCTGGAAAAACCCGATGTCAACCTTATTCCTCCCGGGGCGGTGGGACAGGGTCTGATCGGCATCACCGAGCGAACCCTCAAACTGCCGTTTAAGTTGATTCAGCCATCTGCTCCTTCCAAATCCCCCTGAGCCGAAACCGTCCCGGCGAGGGCATTGCCAGCGGCGCGCCGCGGCCAAAGCGGCCCTGGTGCGTCGGCGGCGGTTGACAGCCGCTTTTCGGCTCGACTATGGTTTGATTCCCTGATTTGGAAGGATCGCCTTCCCCACGGCGCTTCATTCGATCCGCTTCGGCTTTGCCCGAGCGAACTTCCGGTCTGCCGGTGACGGATCGACAAGCGCGCCACCCCGATAAGGAGGAACCGATGACGTGTACCAGCAGGCGGCTTTGGTCCCGGCGGGAGTTCATTGCCACCGGCGCCATGTCCGTTGCCGGTGTGATGGTCGGCTGCGCCACCAACCCGGTGACGGGCCAAAGCCAGTTGATGCTGATGTCCCGGGAGCAGGAAATCGGGATGGACCGGCAGTACTCCCCCCAGCAGTTTTCCGCCGACTACGGAACCGTTCAGGACAAGGCGCTCAACACCTACCTTGACCGGGTCGGCCAGAAAATCGCGAAAAAAACGCACCGGCCCGACATGCCCTACTCCTTCCGGGCGGTCAACGCGACTTATGTCAACGCCTACGCGTTTCCCGGCGGGAGTATCGCCGCCACCCGGGGGATTTTGCTCAAGCTCGAAAACGAGGCGGAACTGGCCTCTTTGCTCGGGCACGAACTGGGCCACGTCAATGCCCGTCACACCGCCCAGCAGATGACCAAGGGCACCATCACCCAGGTTCTGGTCGGGGGTCTGGCCGCCTTTGCCGGGACCAAGGGGCAGATATACGGCACCCTGGCCTCGAGTATCGGCATGGTGGGCGCCGGCGCCCTGCTCGCCTCCTACAGCCGCGACAACGAACGGGAGGCGGATTCCCTCGGAATGTCCTACATGGTGGGGGCCGGATACAATCCGGAGGGGTTTGTGGGGCTCATGGAGATGCTCAACACCATGAGCAAACGCGACGCATCGGCCTTCGAGCTGATGTTCGCCACCCACCCCATGAGCCAGGAGCGCTACGATACCGCGGTTAAAGAGGCTGCCCGATATCCGGAAGCCAGGTCCAACCCCGTCTACAAAGAGCGGTACATGGACGAGACGGCCGGCCTTCGGGCCAAGGCCGACGCCATCGAAAATATGCAAAAGGCCGAAATCGCCATGGCCCGGAAGAATTTCGCCGAAGCCGAGCAGCTTCTGGGAAAGGCCCTGGAGCAGGCGCCGGACGACTATGCGGGTCTGGTCATGATGTCGAAGGTGCAACTTGCGCTGAAAAACCCGAAGGAATCAGACCGCTATGCCGAAAAGGCCAAGACGGTGTATCCCCAGGAGGCCCAGGGGTATTATTTGAGCGGCTTCGCCAACCTGCAGAACAAAGACTGGGAAGCGGCCCACGCAGACTTTGCCCGATACGAAAAGATGCTCCCGGGAAATCCGAATGCGGTTTTCTACCAGGGGTTGGCCCTGGAAAATACCGGAAGCAAAGAGAGCGCGGCCCGCGAGTACTACCGCTACCTTCGGATGACCCGGGAGGGAAACCAGGCGAAGTACGCCTACGGCCGGTTGGTGGAGTGGGGGTATGTGAAGTGAATGGGGGTCGGTTGAGGGGTTGTATGGTAAACGGGTTTGGTGGTCAAATGGGCAGGGTCGGATGGTTCGCCGGGGCAATGGGCAAACGATTCAGCCAAAGCGCCTTGCCGCCTGGCCGCACTGCTCAATACCTACTCAACCCTTCTGCTCGCCTGCTGCAAACTGGCCGATCAGCGCCCGGAGACGCTCGGAAAAGTCCGGCGGCACCTCCTCCTCATCCAGGTTCCGGCAGATGCTCACCGTCTTTTTGAGCGTCTCCATGCAGACGCGACACGGAACGCAGCCGTCGAGGTGGGCGTCGATTTCCCTGCAGGTCTGCTCGTCCAGCTCCCGGTCCAGGTACTCCGAGAGTCGGGAAAAGAGCTGCCGGCAGTTTTCATGATGGTGATGATCGCTCATGTTCGAAATAGTCTTTGAGTCGCTCCCGGAGATACAGCCGCCCGCGGTGCAGTCGAACCTTTACGTTCGATTCGGTCAGATCGAGTATCTGGGCCGCCTCCGCAGTGGAAAACCCCTCGATGTCCCGCAGCAGCAGAATCATTCGGTATTTTTCCGGAAGTGAATCGATCCCTTCTTTCACGGTTTTTGCCAGCTCCTCGTCCAGGAGCTGGCCCAAGGGGACGTTGGCCCAGTCGGGAATCTCCCTGGGCACCCCCTCCCCGTCGCCGGGTATGAACTCGTCCAGTGAAAGCTCCCGCTCCGGCGCGAATTTCGATTTTCGACGACGTTTGATGCAGGCGCTGGTGGCGATCCGGTAAATCCAGTTTCTCAACTTCGTCTCGTAACGGAAGCCCTTCAGGTACTTGAAGACGTTCAGAAATGTGTCCTGGACCATATCCTCGGCGTCCTGGACGTCTCCGCACATTCGAAGGCCGAAATTGTAGAGCTTTTTTTCGTACCGGCTCACCAACTCCGCAAACCGGTCTGTCCGCCCGGCGTTAATCTCCTGGACCAGGTCGTAGTCCTCGTCTTTCTTGATCTCCGTCGTCCCGTTTCCCGGCATGGTCTTCTTTTCTTGTCACCTGACAAGAATCCCGCATTCAGGTAGAGACCCCCATTTTGGGCAAGATCACGGCCTGAAGCAGAATCCAGATACCGATGATGAGCAAAAAGATAATGATATCGTTCATAAAATGCTCCGCTTCTATACTGGTATTCGCGTTTGTTGTCCACCCCTTTTTCGTTCGCGCCACGCCGGTTGTTGCATGCGCAGGGACTCGATAGTACAGAACCGATCGGCGGCGTTGCGTTACAATCGATTTTTTGAAAGATTGCCCTGCAGGATGCCGGGCTTGAGCCGCGGCCGATCGGGGGGCCGGCGGTGCCATCGCCGCCGGAGAGATGACGGTTTCGCGCTGCGGTTATCCCTGCTGGCCGGGCCCCGTCCGACCGGCGGCTTGACGGAGAAGCGGGCATCGCCTATGGGCAGGAGGATGAAAATCAGACCACTGATTGCAAGGGCGGCGCTCATCCTTGGGGCGGCGGTCGCCTCGGCACTTGTCTTCAACGGGGTATCGCCCTCCGGAATCCCGCTGGTCGGGCAGTGGGACACGGCCCGCGGCGTTGTCACGGCCCGGGGCCAGGAAGGGCTCGGCGATATCGAGCGGGAAATCCGATCGGTTCAAGAGGCGCGGGCGATTTTCGATGATGGCGCAGCGGTTTTTGTCGACGCCCGGCCGGCGGAGGCGTTTGCCGAAGGGCATATCTCGGGGGCGGTCTCTTTGCCGCTGCGCGAATTCGACGACCGGATACCGGAATTCTGGGAGCGGCACCCCCCGTCTGAACAAATCGTCGTTTACTGCTCCGGGAGACGCTGCGAGGATAGCCACCGGCTGGCCAAGCTCCTCGAAGAGGTCGGCTACCTAAACGTCCGGATCTTTATCGACGGATATCCGGCTTGGGTTTCCGCCGGCCATCCGGTTTCCGCCGCCGGTGGTGGACCCGACGCCAAGGAGAAGACCCGTTGAACGGAAACGTCCTTCACCATCCACTGATCGAACTGGCCATCCGATGGG
Organism: Desulfobacterales bacterium; assembly: GCA_050115795.1. Lineage (GTDB taxonomy): Bacteria > Desulfobacterota > Desulfobacteria > Desulfobacterales > CAFBRK01 > JAIPEL01. The sequence continues at coordinate 12,625 of JASFPT010000004.1, read as the reverse complement.
TGCTGGGGCTGACCTTCGCATACAGCAGCCTGCACAAAATCGCAGCCCCGGCCCAGTTTGCCAAGATCCTCTACGGGTATGCGCTTTTCCCGCACGCGGCGATCAACCTGATCGCCATTGCGGCGCCCTTCGTGGAACTGTTCACCGGTGCGGCGCTCCTGCTGGGGATCTGGCCCCGGGCGACGATGCTGATCGTCGAGACGATGCTGCTGGTGTTTATCAGCATTTTGGCGATCAACCTGGTCCGCGGGGTCGAGTTCGACTGCGGCTGTTTTGCCTTCGGTGAAGCCGGTCACACCTCACCGATTCCCCAGTACCTGGTCCGGGATGCCGTCTACTTTCTGGCCGGCTTTCAGGTGCTGTTGTTCAGGGGCCGCCGCCGGTGGTGCCTGGCCCCGCGGGAAGCCGCCGCTTCGGGACCGTAAGGACGACATTCCGCTGCTGGTCTCCACGCCCCTGGAACGCCTGCGGCAGCAAACCGGAAAACCGATCTCGGGCCCGGCCGCCATGAACGCCGCCGCCAGTGAAAAGGCCCGGTAACCGGCCCGACCATCAAGAAAATCGACAGGAGCGTCAATATCGGATATGATCGCCTCCGCCCGAAAAAATAGCGCAGGAAACGACGCGATGGCGGTATCGGTGGACACACCGGAAATCCAGAAGATCGAAAAGCGCGTGCTGCAGCTCGTGCTGCTGGCCGTGCTGGTGATTTTGTACCTGACCCTTTCGCTGATCTATTCCCAGTTTTTCGAGGCCATCGAAAGCGGCGGTACCGACATCTTTTCCCACAGCACCTTCAAATTCTCCATTTTCCTGGCCACGCTGATCCTCCTTTTTTGCGCCTACATGCTGATCAACCACAAGCGGCTTGCGCGCCTGACGCGGGACCTGATCGAGCACAGGGAGTCCGGACTTCAACTGAGCCAGGACCTGAAAACCCTCAGCGCCCTGTTCGACGTGAGCAACCGCATCAATTCCCAGGACCGGCTGGTCGAAATTTTGAAAACCATCACCGGTGAGATGCTCACCTGCTTCCACGCCGACCACTCGTCGATCATGATGCTCGACACCAAGAACCAAACGCTGAAAACGATGGTTTCCACCGGCGTGAAGGCCGAGCTTGCCCAGGATGCCCTGGTCCCCATCGGACAGAGCATCGCCGGGCAGGTCGTCAAGAGCGGAGAGCCGCTCCTGCTTCAGGGCAAGGTCAATCCCGCCGATTTTCCGGGCCTGGAGAGCAAAGAAAAAAAGATCAGTTCGGCGCTCTGTGTCCCCCTGAAACTCGGTAAGCGCTGCATCGGGGTGCTGAACGTCAATCTGTTGGACAGCAGCCGGTTTTTCTCCGAGGCCGACCTGAGAATGATTTCCATCTTTGCCAACAACGCGGCGGTGGCCATCAACAACGCCCTGTTGATGAGGGAGAGGGTCAAGCGGCTCCAGATCCAGACGGTCGCCGAACGGCTCCATCCCCCGGCGGTGATCCGGGAGATGGTGAAGAACCTGGGGGACCCCGAAAACGGGATCCACGCCCGGGCAAACGTTCCGGTGAGCATCCTGTTTGCCGACATCCGGGGGTTCAGCAGCATGGTCAACGAAGCGGTGCTGGAGGACGTCATCGATTTTCTGGACGATTTCTACAGCGCCATGAACGATGCGGTGTCCAGAAACAAGGGGAACACCGACAAGTTCATCGGTGATGAGGTGATGGCCTTTTTCGGAGCCCCCAACAGCCTCGAGAACTCCGCCGAAAGCTGCGCGCGGGCCGCCGCTGAAATGATCGATTCCTTCGAGCGCCTCCAGGAAAAATATCTGCAGCGGTCCCCCTTTTTCCGGATGATGGGTATCGGGGTCGGGATGAACACCGGCCAGGCGTTCATCGGCAATATCGGATCGGAAAGCCGCTCGGACTACACGGTGATCGGAAAGAGCGTGAATTTAGCCCGCCGCCTGTGCGAGCAGGCCCAGCCCGGCCAGATTCTGACCACCATCGACACCGTCCTCATGCTCGACCACCAGCGAAACTCGGAGTTTTTAGGCGCCATGACCCTGAAGGGAATCGCCGGGGAGGTGGACGTCTATTGCATCCACTAGGCGCTTGTCTCCCTTTTTCCGACCGACGCTGACAACCAGGAACCGCGGCGCAAATGAAAGTGATACGGCGGCCGAAGGCGAGGTCATCGGTCTTTGACCGGACCGGCGTGATTCGGATCACCTGCCCCCGGGGCGCGGGCGGGGTCCTGGCCGAAGAGGCCTCCTTTGCCGGATTGCAGCCGACGGTTCCGGATGAAAACGTCAACGACGCCGTCGAACTGAACGGCACCCTGGCCGACTGCATGCGGCTGAATCTGGAGATGCGGACGGCCAACCGGGTCTTTTTCCGGCTTTGCACTTTTTCCGCGGCAGATCCGGAAGCGCTCTACCGCCAGGTGCTCGAGTTCCCCTGGGAGGAGTACCTGACGCCGGCCTCGCCGCTATCCGTGCACGGCTTTGTCCGCAACCCCACCATCAAAGACAGCCGCTTTGCCAACCTGAAGGTCAAAGACGCCATCGCGGACCGGTTCCGATCCCGGTTCGGTCGCCGCCCGGACTCCGGACCCGAGCGCACGGGCTTTGTCGTTTTCCTCCATTGGGATCAAAGCCGCGTCCAGCTTTACATCGACACTTCCGGACAAACGCTGGCCCGTCACGGATACCGCAAGATCCCCCTGGATGCGCCGCTTCAAGAATCGCTTGCCGCAGCACTGGTGCAGTCCACCGGCTGGGACCGACGTCTTCCGTTTGTCAACCCGATGTGCGGCAGTGGCACCCTGGCCATCGAGGCGGCCCTGCTGGCCGCCGGAACTGCGCCGGGGCTGCTGCGGGGCAATTTCGGATTCATGCACGTGGTGGGCTTCAGCCGGCGGCGGTGGGAGGCGATGAGAAGCGAAGCCGAAGCCCGCCGGAGGGCCGAAACGCGGCCTGCGGGTCCGATTATGGCCACCGACATCCGGGAGGAGGCCGTGGCCGCCGCCAGGAAAAACGCACGCATCGCCGGGGTCGAATCGCGGATCGCTTTTTCGGTGTGTGATTTCCGGGAATCGAGGCTCCCCGAACCGCCGGGGGTGGTCGTGCTCAACCCTCCCTACGGCGAGCGCCTGGGCGACGAAAGCGCGCTGGCAGACCTGTATCCGGCGATCGGAGATTTTTTCAAGCAGCGGTGCGCCGGGTACCGGGGGTTTGTCTTGACCGGAAACCCGGCCCTGGCCAAACGGATCGGGCTCCGGGCCTGCAGCCGGAAGGTCTTTTTCAACGGCCCCATCGAATGCCGGCTGCTCGAATACGAACTGTACGAAGGCACCCGCAGGCGGCCCGTCCCGGACGGCAGCGAGCCGAAGGTCCCGGGGCGCCGGGTCGCCCATTCAAAAAGAGGCGGTTGAAGGCTCGGCCGGGTATGGCTGTCCTCAGCCCAAGGGAAAATGGCACGCGACAAGGTGGCCCTGTTCGAGCTGCGGCTCGGGGGGTGTCTCCCGGCAAATGTCCCTGGCACGGGGGCAGCGGGGGTGGAAGGTACAGCCCGGGGGCGGATCGATGGGGTTCGGATATTCGATCCCCAGCTGGGTTTTCGGAAGACCCAGAGAAGGGTTCGGCGTGAGCACCGAGGTCAGCAACGCCTGGGTGTAGGGATGCCGCGGGCGTTGAAGCAGATTCGCGGTTGTCGCCTCTTCCACGATGCGGCCGAGGTACATGACCGCCACCTTGGAGGCCAGGTGCTCGACCACCGCCAGGTCGTGGGTGATCAGGACGTAGGTCAGACCGAATTCCCTGCGCAGGTCCAGCAGCAGGTTCAGAATCTGGGACTGCACGGAAACGTCCAGGGCGGAGGTCGGTTCATCACAGATCACCACCTCCGGCCGCATGATGAGGGCCCGGGCGACAGCCACCCGCTGCCGCTGCCCCCCGGAGAGCTGGTTGGGGTAGCTGAACCGCAACCGTGGGGGGAGCCCCACGATTTCCATGATCTTTTCTACCTTCGGTGCCCATTCTCCGGATTTGCCCACCCGATGGACGCGAAGCGGCAGTGAAATAATGGATTCGACAGACTTGCGCGGGTTCAACGAGGCGTATGGATCCTGAAACACCGGTTGAACCCGGCGGGCGACCTCTTTTCGCGCAATGCGGCCGATGGGGATTCCGTCCAAACGGATTTCGCCGCTGTTGAGCGATTCGAGCCCGAGGATCATCCGGGCCAGGGTGCTTTTCCCGCACCCGGATTCGCCGACCAGGCCCAGGACCGAGCCCTTTTCAACGGTCAGGTCCACGCCGTTGACCGCTTGCAGGGGACGCTTGCCCTTCATGAGACCGGCCCGGATCTGGAAGGTCTTGGTCGCGTTTTGAATCTGCAGGATGGGGCCGCTCATGCCCTTTTTTCTCCATTCCCATGGGACCGGCAGATTTCCGGAGAAAGCAGGCAGCGATAGGTGTGTCCGTCCATTTCCGGTCCTGAACGGAGCGAAATCTCGCGCTGAGCACATTCGGCGGTCGCGTGGGGGCAGCGATTGCGAAAGATGCAACCGGTGAGGTCTCCGATGGGCGAGGGCACCATTCCCGGGATGGACCCCAAATATTGCCCCGGTCGGGTTTTACCCGGTATCGGGATGCAGGCAAGAAGACCCTGGGTGTAGGGGTGCAGGGGACTTTCAAAGATCACTTCGGTAGAGGCGCGCTCCACGATCTGCCCGCAGTACATGACGCAGACGTCGTCGGCCACCCGGGACACGATCCCCAGGTCGTGGGTGATCAGGATCATCCCCGTTTGAAACTCCTGCTGCAGGGAGACCAGCAGCGACAGAATCTGCGCCTGGATGGTGACATCAAGCGCCGTGGTGGGCTCATCGGCGATGATGACGGCCGGCGAACACATCAATGCCATGGCGATCATGACCCGCTGGCGCAGGCCCCCGGAGAGCTGGTGGGGGTATTGTCCAAGGCGGCTGACGGCCGCCGTGATCCCGACTTTTTCCAGGAGGAACATGGCGCGGTCCCGGGCCTGTTTTCGCGACACTTTCCGGTGCCGCTGCAGGGCCTCCATCAGCTGGTTGCCGATGGTGTAGCACGGGTTGAGGGACGTCATCGGCTCCTGAAAGATCATGGCCATCCGGTGGCCCCGGATGTCGGCCATGCGGCGCTCGGTGGCGCCGGCGATATCCTCCCCGTCGAAGAACAACCGGGCGACCCGGCGTTGGGCGCCGGGCGGAAGCAGGTTCATCACGGCCATCACCGTGAGGGATTTTCCGCAGCCGGATTCTCCCACCAGAGACAGGGTCCGGCCTCTTCGCAGCTGAAAGTCCACCCCGCGCACCGCGTGCAGCATGCCTGCAGCCGTCGGGATGCTCACGTTGAGGTTTTCCACCTCCAGCAGCGCCATCAGGATCGTCCCTCCGGTGCGGTGATATCGCGGACTCCATCCCCCATGAGATTGATGGAAAGCACCAGCAAAGACAAAATGGTTCCGGGGATGGTGATCATCCACGGATTGAAGAACATGAAATCCTTGGCTTCGGCAATCATCAATCCCCAGGAGGGCAGGGGGGGCTGGACGCCCATGCCCAGGAAGGAAAGGGCCGCTTCCAGCAGGATGGCATGGGCAATCTCCAGGGTGGCCACCACGATAAGATTGTTCAAGATGTTGGGCAGCAGTTCGCCGATCAGGATGCGCAGCGTGGAGCAACCGATCGCCTGAGCCGCGGCCACGTACTCCACCGACCGCAATTGCTGGGCTGAAGATCGCATGACCACGGCGAAACGGTCCCAGATCAGCAGCCCCAGCACCCAGATGATCACGTGAAGGGACCCGCCGATCAGGGCAACGACCGCCAGTGCCACCAGGACCACGGGCATGGAAAGGCGGGTGGTGATGATGAAGCTGACCACCATGTCGACCCAGCCGCCGAAATAGCCGGCGCAGATGCCCAGGGTGGTACCGATGAGGCCCGAGATCAGCATCGCCGACGCCCCGATCAGCAGGGATATGCGCGCTCCGTACATCAGCCGGCTCAGGTAGTCCCGGCCCAGATTGTCCGTCCCCAGCGGGTGTTCCCAGGTTCCGTTTTCGTGCCAGATCGGACCGAGGAGACGATTGGGCAGGTCCTGGGCATAGGGGTCGTGAGGCGCCAGAACGGGCGCCAGCAAGGCAATGGCGACAATGAGCAGCAGCACGATGCTGCCCAGCATGAACCCCTTGTGGCGGAAGGTGCGCCGCAACAGGATCTGGCCCGGCGTCGGAAAGTGGATCTCGGGCAGGGACTCTATGGCGGTCTCGCTCATGGGCCGCTCACTGGACACGAATGCGCGGATCGATGAACGCATTGAGCAGATCCGCGAAAAAGGTCAGCACCACATAGAACATGGACACCAGCAGCACGATGGCCTGCACCATGGGCAGGTCGGCCCGTGCGATGGATTCATACCCCAGGTAGCCGACCCCGTTGATGGCGAAAATCGTTTCGATGACCAGGGACCCGCCCAGCATGAAACCGAACTGGACGGCCAGCAGCGACACGACGGGGATGATGGCGTTTCGCAGGGCATGCTTGAACAAGACGGTCCCGGCGCGCAGGCCCTTTGCGCGGGCGGTGCGGATGTAATCCGAAGAGAGCACTTCCATCATGCCGGACCGGGTAAGTCGCATGATCGCCGGGGTGGCGTAGTATCCCAGGGCCACGGCGGGCATGACGAAATGCCGCCAGCTGCTGCTGCCCGAAATGGGAAACCAGCGCAGTTTGACCCCGAGGAGGATGATCAAAATCAGGCCGAAAAAAAACGACGGCATGGCCTGTCCGATGACCGAGATGGTCAGGGCGCACCGATCGATCCAGGTGTTGGGTCGGATGGCCGCCAAAACGCCCATGGGAACGGCAAGACAGACGGCGAAGGCCAGGGCGCAGGCCCCCAGCGTCATCGTGATGCCCAGGCGGTTTCCGATGATTTTGTGGACCGGTTGATTGAAATAGGGCGAAACGCCGAAGTCGCCGCGAAAAGCGCGCAGGGCCCAGTCCGCGTACTGCACTACGATCGGCCGGTCCAAACCGTACTGAACGCGGACCTGTTCGATCTCCTCCGGAGAGGCGTTCTCCCCGGCCAGCGCCGCTGCCGGATCCCCGGAGAACCGAAGCAGCATGAAGGTCACAAAGGAGACCGTGATGGCAACCAGGCAGGCCAGCAGCGCTCTTTTCAGGGTATACTGGAACATCGGTCGTCTATTTCAGCCCGTCGTGGAGCGGGAGTCGGACCGTCTTCGGAGCGGTGCGCACCCCGAAGACGGTCATGTCCTTGAAGGTGAAGGGCACCACGCCGGGAGCGCCGGTGCTACTTCCATTTTGCCAGGAAAAACCGCGGCACGGCGTCCGGATACGGCGTAAATTCCAGGTTCTTGTCGTAGGCATAGTTGGCGACCCAGGTGAAAAGCGGCAGCCAGTAGGCCTGGTCGGCGATCCGTTTCAGCGCCTTGGCATAGACTTCCTTTCGGTGGGCCGTATCGATGGAGTTGTCTCCTTCGTTCAGCCACTCCGTTACCTGGGGATCCCGGGCCAGGTCGTTATATTCCATGCGGAAATGCTGGCCGGTGATGTTGGAGATGTCGTTCACCCCGTAGGAGCCCCAGGTGTTCATCACCAGGGCCACCTTGTCGGCCTGGGTCTTTTCCCGAAGCGCGGAGTACTTCAGCCAGTTCAATTTGGCGTTGATGCCCACATCCCGGAGGTAGCCTGCGATGGCTTCGCCGTAGGGCCGGTCCCGGTAGCCGTAGAAGTCCACCGTGAAGCCGTTCGGATATCCGGCCTCGGCGAGCAGCTTCTTGGCCTTTTCCGGATTGTATTCGTAGTGCTTCACCTGGTCGTCGATGCACCCGAACTGCGACGGGTAGCAGGCGGCGTTGACGACCCGGGACTGTCCTCCCACCAGGTTCCGGGCGATGGCTTCCCGGTCCACGGCATAGCAGACCGCTTGTCGGACCCGGACATCCTTGAAAGGCGTATCACCGGTTCGGCCGGTGGCGTCCATCTGCAGGAAACCGATGCGCATGGTTTCTGCCCGAACCACCTTGAGATTGGGCATTTTTTCGAGTTGTTCCGCCTGGTCCTTGGGCACCATGTAAATCCAGTCCAGCCCGCCGCTCATGAGTTCCGCCACCATGGTGGTGAGCTCCGGAATGGTGCGCTGGACCAGCCTTTTGATGGCCGGAAATCCCTTTGGGCTGTCTTTGAAATAGTTTTCGTTCCGCTCAAAAACGATCCGCTTTCCCGGCTCGACCTCCACCACCTTGTAGGGTCCGGTCCCCACCGGTTTGAGTCCGAAGCCCTTCGGGCCGACCTTGGCGTAGTACTCGTTGGGGTAGATGGGCAGGTTGCCCGCCAGATATTCCAGGGCGGCGGGAAACGGTTGTACCAGATGGATCCGAATCTTGAAGGGGCCGAGCTTTTCCACGTTTTTGATCCAGCTGACGTTTCGCTTGACCAGGACTTTGTTGTCCGGGTTGCTCACAAAATTCAACGTGTACACCACATCGTCGGCATCGAACGCCTCGCCGTTGTGGAAGGTGACCCCTTTCCGGAGCTCCATGTCCATGGTGGTGGGATTCACCCACTTCCACGAGGTGGCGAGCAGCGGCTTGTATTCCCAGGTGTCCGGATCCCGGTATACCAGATCGTCAAATACGTGCCGGCTGACGATCATCCCCTCGCGGGCCGTGTTGTAATACCGGTCCAGGGTTTCCAGCTCCTTGGACCAGGCGAAATTCAACGTGTCGTCCTTGGGCCCGGCAAGGGCCGGAGCCGCCAGGCCGGCGCAAAATGCCAGTAATACGACCAGACCGATCCAAAATCCTCCCCGCGGCGTTTTCATCTCACTCCTCCTTTGCTTGTATTGGGTGGTTTTATCTGGGACTCGGCAAAATAGCGTCCAATGACCGCATAAAAGATGTCGACACCGATTCCCAATACGTTCTCGTCAATGTCGAAGCGCGGTGAATGAAGCATGTGAACCAATCCCCGTGACGGATTGCTGCAGCCCAGGCGTATGATGGCCCCGGGCCGCGCCTCCAAAAAATAGGAGAAGTCCTCCGATGCCATGATCGGGGGCAGGTAGGTGGCCTTCTTCGGACCGAGGACGTCCCGGGCCGCGGAGAGCAGCAACCTGGCCCTTGCCGGATCGTTTCGCAGAACCGGAACCCCGGGATGCACGTTGAATCGGCAGGTGACGCCGAATGCCGGCTCGAGGGATTCGGCGATTTCCGACAGGCGATGGATGACGGTTTCGCGGACCCCGGTGGAAAGCGAACGGATGCTGCCCTGCAGTTGGGCGGTTTCAGGGATCACGTTGGCAGCGTTGCCCGAGAAGAACCGGCCGACGGTGACCACGGCCGACTCCGTGGGTCGAATGTTTCGGCTCACGATCGTCTGGACCTGGGTGACAAAGTGAGCCCCGGCCACCAGCGGATCGATACACTCCTCGGGCCTTGCCCCATGTCCGCCCCGCCCTTGGATTTCGAGGGTAAAGCGATCGGCGGACGCATAGCCCAGCTTCTTGAAGACACCGGCCCGGCCGACCTGGAGATCCGGCGACATGTGGCCGGCAAAGATCACATCGACGTCGGGGTCTTTGAGCACACCGGCCTTGATGAGGGCTTTTGCGCCGGAGCCGCGCTCCTCTGCCGGTTGGAAAATCAACTTCACGCCGCCGGAGACCCCGGCCATGTAGTTGGTGTCGGCGATTTTTTTCGCAAGGCCCAGGAGGATGGCTGCGTTGGCGTCATGGCCGCAGGCGTGCATGACCCCTTCGTTGCGGGATCGGTAGGGGACATCGTTGCCCTCCGTGATCGGAAGCGCGTCGATGTCGGCGCGCAGGGCCACCACCGGCCCACCACCACGGCCCCGCATCAGGCCGACGGCACCGGTGGTGCCCGAAATCGCGCTTGCCTCCCATCCCAGATCGTTTAATATCTCCAGGATGCGCTCGGTGGTGCGGAGTTCCTGAAACGCAAGTTCAGGGAAGGAGTGCAAATCCCGTCTGACGTTTCTGACCCATCGGAAGAGTCCATCCGATTCCGGCGATGCCATGGCCGATACCCTCACACCGTCTGCAGACGGTGGTCGCGAAAGCAAGCGCATTTTCTGCCGCCTTCCGCTGCCACAGCCGCGATGGCTTGTCGGCGATTCACTGGCGCAAAGCGAAAAGCTTGCTTTCCGGGACTGTAGATGATCTCTAATTTTATTGACATTTTTGGAGCGAACCGTGTAGAGTATGAAACAATTATATCAAATAAAATCTGGTTGCAACAATTATTTCATGCCATGAAAAACAGCCCCCTCATCGAGAGGATCCAGGCCCTGGACAAGCTCACGCCCAGTGAGGTCAAACTGGCCGAATTTTTCTCCGGCCGGGCCACCCAACTCTTGTTCGAGAACGTTACGACCCTTGCCGAGAAAACCGCCGTTAGCAAGGCCACCGTCGTGCGCTTCATCGCCAAGCTGGGCTATGCGAACTTCAGCGAGCTGCGCGCGGTGCTCCAGGCAGAAGCCCGGGTGATGTTCGAACCCGCCGCCCGCCGCTACAGTCTCAAAAAGCGGGAGTTGGAGACCTCCGAAGAAGACATCATTCAGCGGAATCTGGGCAGCATCGTCAGCAATCTGCAGCACGTGATAGACACCCTAGACCGCGGTGCATTCCAACAGACCGCCGAGGCGGTCTACGACCGCACCGGCGACCTCTACCTGTGGGGTTTTCGGACCTCCTTTGCCCTGGCCCAGATGTTTCATTTCATGATCCGTCGCATACGTCCGCGCGCCATCCTGATCGACCCGGGCTTTCACATGATGCCGGACATGCTCATGGACGTCACGGGCAGGGACCTGCTGCTGGCCGTCTTCCGTTACCCCTACGCGCGCCAGACCGTGGGCATCGCCCGGCGATTCGCAGACGCCGGGGCGCCGGTCTACCTGGTCACCGACAGCGCCTTTTCCCCCCTGGCCGATCTGGCCACCCGGCAGATCGTTGTGGGTTCCGAAGGGCTGGATTTGTTTCGCAGCTTCACGGCAATGGCCGCGATTCTGGAAACACTTCACATGGCGGTTCTGCGGCTTTGCGATGAGGACCTGGACGTCCGCATCGAGGCCGCAGAGACGCTGTTCAGAGAATTCGACGTCTACTGCCCCAAGGGAAAGGGCAAGATCCCCCGCAAACCCTAGCCGATGGCCGAATCTTTCCGTCTCTTTCCGGCTCCCCCGGGCACAACCAGGCCGACGGCGGCCACGTCGTAAACATCGATCGCGCAGCCTGCCGCGCCCAAGACGGCCCGCGGCGACTTTCGCTGGGGATCGCTGCCGTCGCGACCGTGGGCGATCATTTCAAGCGCGCAGCCAGCTCCCGGATGTGGGCCGGGCCCACCTCGCAGCACCCGCCGACAAGGGTTGCGCCGTCCCGGATCCAGCCTTCGGCAAAATCGGCGTACACCGCCGGCCCCAGGTTTTCCCGCTTTTCCAGCCGGTCGGCGGTGGCGCCCCGCTTTTTGAAGGCATCGGGGATGCCGGCAAACCCGTTGGCATACCCGCCCACGGGGACCCCCTGGTCTGCCAGCAGTGGAATCGCCTGCCCCACCGCCTCGGGCACGGAACAGTTGACCAGCAGCGCCGCGATGTCGAATTCGGCGATCAGCGGCAGGACGGCGGTCACCGGTTCCCCGGAGCGAAGCCTTGTCCCGTCTTTGTCGTCGACGGTCACCGACAGCCAGGTGGGCTTGTTAACGGCGCCTGCCCCCATCGCAGCCCCCCGCGCCTGTTCCACCGAAGCCATGGTCTCGCACAGGAGCAGATCGACGTAGGGCTCCTGCACCCGCGCGATCTCTGCATACAGCGCGGCGGCCTTTTCCACCGGCGGAGCCAGGTCCGGCCGGTAGGACCACCCGATCGGGCCCAGGGAGCCGGCCACCCGGCCCGAGCCGTGCCCGTCCCTGGCAGAGACAGCAAGCCGGCAGGCCAGCCGGTGCAAGGATTCGAAGCGCTCCTCGACGCCGAAGGGCGCCAGCCGGTCGCGGTGAATCGCATAGGTGTTGGTGGTGGCGATATCCGCACCGGCGGCAAAATAGTCGCGGTGCACCGCTTCGACCAGGTCCGGGGCATCCAGCAGGACCTGGGTGGCCCAGAGCCCGGTCGGTTTCTTGGGGGATCGGGCCAGCAGCTCCTGACCCATGCCGCCGTCGAGAATCGTAATGTTCATGGCGTTTCCTGCTCCTTTCGGTGCCGGGGTTCCAGGAAGTGACGCTTCGTCTCCCGGCCTCCGCCTGAAGATCGCTTCAAAATCCTCATGGCCTGGTTTGAAAGCCTGCCGGCGTGTCATTACGGATCGTGCCGGCAGGCGCTTGTACCGTTCTAGTCACCAAAACCTGAACCCACAAGGGGGAAATCCATCCCGGGCGCTTGCCGGCGGCATTCAGAATTCCAGGTTCCAGATTCAAGCCGCACCGCTGGACTTGGGGGCGTCCGGTTTGATCCAATGTGAAACTTTTGGCGGAGCCTCTGCCTGCGTAGGGAGCGGCCTCCGTGCCGTTCAGGACGGCACGACACGGAGGTCGTGCCTTACAAAAACCCCGGCTTCG
>JASFPT010000003.1:0-57899 GCA_050115795.1 Desulfobacterales bacterium | reverse complement strand
CCGATTCACTGATTGGAGCAAAATGTCTTGTACGGACGCGAGGCGGGGCTTGCCCGCCTCGCACTTCGCCCAGACGGAAAGGAGGCTGTCATGATCGACAAGGGAGCGTTGTGCGAAAAGATACGGGCCATCTACCCCGACGTGGGTGCCTGCGGCATCGATGTCCGTGCCGAATACGACGGAAATGAAAACGCCTGGGTGATTTACCTGCAGAAAGGCAACAGGGAGGTCAAACACTTCCTGCCGCCGGAGGATGCCGAGGCCTGCATGGGTGGCAAGCAGTGCGTCAGCCTGGGCATCGAAATCGCCCAGTTCAAGGATTACGAGCGGGCCCCGGAAAGGTAGCCCACCGGTCGGGTGGCCTTCTCTCAGCAGCCGGGCGAATTTCATCTGCCGGCCGAACAACGAGTCGATGGATCCGGAAACCCTGTGAAGCCGGTTGATGGGTGGATTGATCCAATCGGCGATTCGGAAAGCGGCCCGCTGGCGGAGCGATGCGCATCGGTCCATTCTTCGCCGCGGGCGCAGCGTCATGTCGATTTGACTCTTCAACCATGGGGCCAACCGACCTTCCGCAGCCTGGCAGACCGGCCCGGTGCCGCACGGGACCAGGGAAACAGGAGGTAGAAAAGCATGGCGGATTACCGGGAGGAAACCGACAGCATGGGCACCGTTCGGGTGCCGGCCTCGGCCCATTATGGATCCCAAACCCAGCGGGCCAAAGACAATTTCCCCATCAGCGGGATCAGGATGCCCCCCCAGCTGATCCGCGCCCTTGCGCTGATCAAGCGGTGTGCCGCCGAAACCAACCGTGAACTGGGCCTGCTGGAGCCGGACAGAGCCGACGCCGTGGTCAAGGCCGCTTCAGAGGTGATGGAGGGCCGCCACCAGGACCAGTTCGTGGTGGATGTCTTTCAAACCGGCTCGGGCACATCCACCAACATGAACATCAACGAGGTGATCGCCTCCAGAGCCAACGAAATCCTGACCGGACGCCGGGGCGGCCGGAAGCCGGTTCATCCCAACGACCACGTCAACCGCGGCCAGTCCAGCAACGATGTCATCCCTTCGGCCATCCACATCGCCGCGCTCGACGAGATTCGGAACCGTCTGCTTCCCTCCCTGACCCTTCTCCAGAAATCCCTGTCGCAGAAGGCCGATTCGTTCGCAGATATCCGGAAAATCGGAAGGACCCATCTGCAGGACGCGGTTCCGATGACCCTCGGCCAGGAGTTTTCCGGATACGCGCGGCAGATGGCACTGGCGCTGGAGCGCCTCGCGGGTGTCGAACCCCGGCTGGCCGAACTCGCCTTGGGCGGAACGGCGGTGGGCACCGGCATCAACACCCATCCGGACTTTGCCCGAAAGACCGTCGATCGTATTTCGGCCGCCACCGGCATCGACTTCAAAGAGGCGGTGAACCACTTCGAGGCCCAGGCGGCGAAAGATGCCGCCGTTGAAGCCAGCGGCGTCCTGAAAACGGTCGCCACCGGCATGGTCAAGATCGCAAACGACATCCGGTGGCTCGGGTCCGGGCCGCGCTGCGGCATCGGCGAAATCACCCTTCCCGCGCTGCAGCCGGGGTCTTCGATCATGCCCGGCAAAGTCAATCCGGTGATCGCCGAATCGGTGCTCCAGGTGGCGGCCCAGGTCTGCGGAAACGACACGGCGATCATGATCGGGGCCCAGTCCGGGAATTTCGAGCTCAACGTCATGATGCCGATGATCGGCCACAACCTGCTCCAGTCGATCGGGCTGCTGTCTTCTGCAGCCGCAGTGTTTGCCGAAAAATGCATCGACGGCATCGAAGCCAACCGAAAAGCCTGTGCGGCCGCCATCGAAAAGAGCTTGGCGCTGGCGACCGGATTCGTTCCGCATCTCGGATACGACCGGGCGGCGGGCCTGGCAAAGAAGGCCCATGAAACCGGAAAAACGGTGCGGGAGATCGCAACGGCGGAAAAGGTGCTGCCCAAGGAAACCATCGACGAAATATTGGGACCGGCGTGAAGGATCACGCCGGTTGACCGCTAAATGGTTGATCGGCCGACCCGGTTGTGAGATGAAAAAAACAGCGGCTCGCACCATATTCCAACCCATAGAGAAACCCATTTACGATCCAACGGAGGTCATCATGGCTGAAAAGCGGTATCGGGTGGAAACCACTTGTCCCCAGTGCGGTTGCAGCGCGGTCTCCCATCTTTCCCGGGAGGAGATTCAGAAGCGCTTCGGCGATGTGCCCAACGCCGAGATGGAATGCGGTGAATGCATGATCAAATATACCGCCGCTGTAAAGGACGCATGCCCGGAATGGGACAAGGAGTGCCGAATGAAAGAATAGCGGCTCCGAAGGACGCGCCCCGGGCGGTCAGCCCCAGATCCACACCCCGTGCCGAAGCCGCCACAACAGCGTCGGTCCGATGGTGAAAAGAAGAAAAACCGCCTCGGCCGCGAGCACCCGGCCGCCGGCCGCGGCGAGTCGAGCGGCCGCTGCCGGGGCAAGGTCCTCATCGCCCCCCGCCCACAGCGCAGCGGGCGCAAGCAGCCCCTCCCTCGACGCGATGGCCAGTGCGCCGAACTGGATGAAACCGACCATGGCATGTTCGGGCAGAAAAAGGCACCACGGGCAGGGGTGGGCCAGCACGCCGAAAATGGCCGGAGAAAAATAATGGATCAGGCTGACGGCAGCCGACGGCACCCACAGCAAGGTGGCCGCCGCCGTCAGCCAAACCGGAAGCCGCCGCACCTTGGGCCGCCGAAGCCCGGCGGCCGCGGCGGCAAGCAGCACCGACGATACCCCAAAAGCCCCCGCCCAGACCGGCGCTGCCGCGCCGGCGCCGGCTCCCGATCCGCCGGATACCCCCACCGGATCATAGATCACCGCACAGCAGTCCACGGGAATTCCGAAATCCAGGCCCCACAGCGCCCGCTGGGTCTCGGCCACGGCCAGCACTACCGCGGGAGACGAAGCCAAAAGGATGCGGACAACGGTCTCGGTCAGCGGGGCCTCAGGGCGGCTTCGGTTGAGCCCCTCCAACAGCTGCCAGACCGAAAGACACAGCAGGGCCAGAAACCGGAATCCGAGGGCACGCACCCCCGGAGCGCCAAGGGCCTGAAGCACACCGGTGCCGCACATGGCCCCGGGGATGGTCCCGGGCAGGGACAGGGCCACGGCGACCACCAGCAGCAGCGTCGATACCAACAGGCAGGCGGCTGCGATGTGCGCGGCCAGTGCGCCCATCTCGGCCCGCCGCTCCAACGCGAGTTGGGCGCCGCTCGCCGATCCCGGGTGCCAGCGGACCGAAACCGGAAACACGGCAACGAAGCTTGCGGTCAAAAAGACCAGCGTGAGCAGGTCCACGGCGGTCAGCGACAGCAAAAGCGGGTGACCGATCATGGCGACGTCCGCAGGGCCCCGTGCTCCAGAGCGAGACGGCGGGTCTGTTCGTCCCCGGAAAAAAGCCGGTCGCCCGAGGGTGCGGCCACGATCACCGTCGCCCCCCGCCCCGCCGCGTCCAGGAGCAGGGACTTGATCTGCCGCGCCCCTTCCGGATCCTGATGCGCCGCTGGCTCATCGGCGAGCAGCACTTCGGGATCTCCCACCACGGCCCGGGCAATGCAGATCCGCTGGCGCTGGCCTCCGGAAAGCGAGCGGACAGGCTCCGGGGCCAGGTCGGCCGCACCGGATTGCTCCAGCGCCCCCATACATCTTCGTTTCATCTCCCGGACCGGTATGCCCCTCGGGATCAGGGGCACCATGACGTTTTCAAGGGCCGTAAGATCTTCCATGAGGTAGACCTTTTGAAATGCGATGCCGACCCTGCGGCGCCAACGATCCCGATGGTGAGCGGTCCATCGGGAGACGGGTTGGCCGTCCCAGATCACCTCGCCCGAGGTCGGCCGCAAAATCCCGCCGAGCAGGTGCAGCAGGGTGCTTTTGCCCGCGGCGTTTGCACCGCTGACCACCGAGACAGCGCCGGCGGCAAAGACCGCGTCCACAGACCGGAGAACCGTTTTCTCTTGGCCGGCGCCGTTTGTGAAAACCAGGGACACCTGTCGGCAGCGAAGCTTTCCGTTCACGGTCAGCGCCCTTTCTCCAGCAGGTCCCGGGGGTCGGAGAGACCGGCCCAGAGAACGGGAGCCAGGGCCGCAGCAAGGTAGGGAAGAAGGATCAGGGCGCCGATCGAGGCCAGCACCTGCAGCGCGCCGGAGGGATCCAGAAAAAGCTGGGGCGCCGGCCGCGGCCAGCCCAGCAGTATCCGGGAGGGCCATGAGATCCCCTGCCGGAACACGAGGCCGTATGCGGCAACCATCCCCGCAAGAACCCCCGGAACGGCGATCAGCAAGGCCCGGACCAGGTGAAGCCGCAGCAGGTCGGCAGTGGTCCATCCGATGGCCCGGAAAAGTCCGATCTCCTCTTTTCGGGAAACCCGTTCCCGAATGGTCAGCGCCACCAGGAGCAGCATCGCCAGCAGGCCGGGGGAAAAGGCGAGCAGCGCCAGGCTCCCCCTGCGGAAAGACGGGCCGGAATAGGCGGCTTCCGCTTCGGTGCGGGTCGTAATGGTCACCGGCCACGGAAGGGCCGCGGCAATCTCCGGGACAAGCACCTCGGCCTCCTGCGGATGATAGACCCCCACGGCCAGGTCGCTGGCAAAACCCGGTGGGATGCCGAGGACCTCCCCCGCATCGTGCCAGTTCAACAGCACCAGGTCGTGGGAGACCATTGCCGTATCCGGCGGAAGCCGCTCCAGCACCGTAAAGGACCGGCCCGCCGCGCCCAGAAGGAGCCGGCCGTCTCGAACCGCCACGCCGGGCCCCACCCGGGCGCCTCCCTGCGCCGGGGGCGCTATGGCATCCTGCCGGGCGCCCCCGGGCAAAATGCCGACCACGGTCACCGGTCCGTTCTCGGTGGAGGCCGGGCCCCAGAGCCGCGGCCGAACCGACACGACCCCGGGTATCGATCGAAGCCTTGAGACGGCCTCGGCGACCGGCAGGGGGGACCAGCCGCCGCTGTCGACCCGTCGAACCACAAGGGAAGGCGCTGCGGACAGAATCCGGCACGCCGTGTCGGACACGGCCTGGGTCAGCAACAGTGCCGTCGACAAGACCGCTGCCGTCGCCGCCAGACAGAGCCACATCAGCAGGGCGTCGGCCGGTCGGCGCAACAAATCCCGTGAAGCCCACAAAACGATGCCGCCCCGGGACCGTCCGGTCATGGACCGCCCCCTTTCCGCAGCAGCCCGGCGGGGTCCGGCGGCGGGAAGCCCAGCCCCGGATCGTAACGAAGATCGACGCCGGCCGGGGGCGGCGCCGGCAGCCGTTCCGGCCGACCGGAGGGCACCAGCGCCAGGCTGGACCCGTCGATCGCCGCCAGGACGGCCCGGGGCGGTTCGACCGGTCTTCCGGAAAAATAAGCGACATGAAACGCCAGAATCCCTGCGGCGAGGAGCGAGCCGACGACGGCAGCGGTCACCAGGCGCCGGGCGGCCACCAGTCGATCCGTCTTGTCAGGGTCTGCAGCATGCACTTTGGGATCGGTTGCCATGTTTTTTCAGGGGGCCTGGGAGTGGACGGAACACGGCCTGCAGCCCGCGGTTTCGTGCCGGCGCACTGCAGGGAGAATCGGCTTTTCGGATCGGATCAATCTCCGGGACGTTTCCCGATCATCTCCGCCCAGTTTTCGACGCGAAGAGCGGAAAGTCGAAAAACCCGCCCGGCACCGTGCCTTTTTCGGAACGCCGTCAGTTCGTCATCGGATTTCAGCGCAACCAGGGCCGGCCCCATGGGGCCGATCACGTCGGACCCCGATACCCAAAGCGCATTTCGGCCGTCGATGCAATCGCCGGTGAAGTAATCCCGGGCCACCGGTTTTACGAGCTGCGCCCGGGAGCGGTTCAGGTATCGCTCGGGCTTGAGCCAGGCGCGCAGCATGCAGCCCGGCGTGCAGAAATAGAAGGTGGATCCATCGGCGACGACGACCGCCGCGGAAAACCGTTCGTGTTCTGCGACCGGCATGGCGCACACCGGGCACCGGTCTTGTCGGCTGATCTGCATGCGGCCGTCGGCGTCGAGCCCCCTCCGGGCAGGGGCAGGCCCCTGCCCCGGGGAGCCTCCCGGATCCCGGCAGGCGGCCAGGGCCGACAACAGCCCCACCATCAGCACCACGATCCGAATCCGGCGGCTGCAACAGACGAATGTCATCGCTCCCCTCCCAGTGCCTCCTGCCGGTATCGGGCAACCGGGGCCCGGCGGTTTTCGACATCGACGATTCGAAAAAATATCGAAAGCCGCAGTAAATGGCAAGCCTGCCGCGGCCGCCTGCGTCTTGAAAAATTCTGATGCCCGTGTCATATAGGGGTTGTCGAAAAACGTTCCGATTCTGGAACGTTTTTTTGTTACAAGCCCTTATGCCGCGGTTCCTTGTTTCGAAATGGTTTTGTGGAAAGCGGTATACCCGCACCGAATCCCATGCCGCCATCAACCCTCGATCTTTACGCCATGTTTCTGCTCGGCGTCTTCGGCACCGGTCACTGCATCGGCATGTGCGGGCCCTTGGTGTTCGCCTTCCCCGGCCGCTTCGGAAAAATCGGGCCGCATCTGGCCTACCATGCCGGCCGGCTGCTGACCTACACCGCCGTCGGCGCCGCCATGGGGGCCGTCGGGGGCGGAATCGGCTGGATCGCCAAGGCCGGCGGCGGCGACCCGCTCGTCTGGCTGGCCCGGTCCCAGCTGATGCTGTCGATGGCGGCCGCCGCCTTCCTGCTCCTGTTCGGTCTGACGCGGATCGGTGTCGTCTCCGAGCCGGCGTGGCTGTCGCTGGCCGATCCGAAGCGGATTCCGGTACTGGGTCGGCTGGCCGGCTCCCTGGCAACCGTCGACCGGAACGGCGGGCTTTTCACCCTGGGCCTGGTGCTGGGTCTGCTTCCCTGCGGTCTTTCCTACGGGGCCTTCGCCCGGGCCCTCGCTTCCGGTGGCGCAGCCCGCGGCGCTGCCATGGTCCTGGCCTTCGGAATCGGCACCCTACCCGGTCTGATCCTGGTCGGGGCCGGGGCGTCGTCGATCGCCCGCCGCTACCGGAAACATTCCGACGTTCTTTCCGGGATCCTGATGATCCTGATGGCGCTTTCCATCAGCGCCGACACCCTGCAGGCCCTTTTCTGACACCGCCCCCGCTCTTGTTGACGCTCGGCAGACAACGATGGTAAACAATTCCGGCCACCGTGAACCGCGGACCCCATGGGATCGCCAAATTCGCAACATTTTTCCGGCTAAGCGCTCTGCCTGAAAGAAACGGATCCTTCCGTGACCGATACCTCCACATGCCGCCCGGTGACGGGGCTGGCCAAACTCAAACTGTTCTGGGCGCTGTCCCGGACCCCCCACGGTCTGCTCGACATGACCACGCCGGCGGCGGCGGCCCTGCTCTGGCTCGGGGCGTTTCCGTCTCTGAGCGTGATTCTCATCGGCCTGGTCACCACCTTTGCGGGGTACACGGCCGTTTACGCGCTCAATGACGTGGTCGACGTCAATACCGACCGCGAGAAGCTCGGACACGGGGGGGACCGCTGCCAGGAAGGCTACCTGGATGCCCTGATGGTCCGGCATCCCATCGCCCAGGGCGTGCTGGGCTACGGCGAGGGCCTTGCCTGGACGCTGGCGTGGGCCGCCGTGGCGCTCAGCGGGGCCTACCTTCTCAACCCGGCCTGTGTGATCATCTTCCTGGCCGGATGCCTGTTTGAAGCTGTCTACTGCCTCCTGCTCAAGATCACTCACCTGAGGACCCTGGTCAGCGGGGCGGTGAAAAACACCGGCGCCCTTGCAGCCGTCTATGCGGTGGATCCCTCGCCGTCCATCCCTTTTTTGGCCGTCATGTTTCTGTGGCTGTTTTTGTGGGAAATCGGCGGCCAGAATGTGCCGGCCGACTGGGCCGACGTGGAGGAAGACCGTCGGCTGAATGCCCGCACGATTCCCGTCCTGCTCGGCTACGGCCGGTCCGCGGTCATCATCGCCGTTGCCCTGACGGGCGCCGTGGTTGCCGGCGTTTTTGTTCTGCTGCTCTCCCGCGCTTCGTTTTCGCCGGTGTACATGCTCGCCTCGGTGGCAATCGGGGGCTACCTGCTGTTGACCCCCGCCGTCCGGCTTTGCCGGAGCCTCGACCGCACCGATGCCATGGCGCTATTCAACCGCGCCAGCTACTATCCCCCGGCCCTGCTGGCCCTGGTTCTCGTCCGACTCGTTGTTGCCGGCTGATCTGGAAATATAGGGATCTTCCTGAATTGCTTCCCTCTGAGGAGCCTCGGTGTACTCGGCGGGATGAGGCTTCGCAGCCCGGACATGGTTGTTTGACAACCCCTATGTTCGAGGTTGGACGTTCGACGTTGAGCGTTGGACGTTCATTTTTTTTGGGGCGCTTGGACCCGGCAATTCCGGAAGGGATTGATAAACCGATCGGCACCCAAAGAAGCGCTGAAATCGGAGCTTTATTCTGACAACCGCTCCAGCCGATCAAGCACTTTCCCCGACGGTCTTCTCCCCCACATGCACGGCGGCGATACCGTTGGTCAGCAGGCGGTATCGGACGCCGGAAAAGCCGATGCCGGTCAGGATCGACACCATCTCCCCGGGGGTCGGAAACAGGCGGATGCTTTCGGTCAGCAGAAGGTATCCGGCCCGGTTGCCGGCGATGAGCTGGCCCAGTGCGGGCATGATGTAGAACGAATACAGATCGTAGAGTCCACGGAATGGGGGCCACACCGGCTTGGAAAACTCGAGACACATCAGCCGGCCGCCGGGCTTTAACACCCGGTGCATTTCCGCAAACGCGGTTTTCATGTGGGTCACGTTCCGAATGCCGAAGCCGACCATCGCCGCGTCGAAATGGTTGTCCGGAAAAGCGATCGCCTCGGCATTGCCCTGGACGAATTCGACCCGGTCCCCGAGATCGGCGTCGAGCACTTTGGGCCTTCCATAGGCCATCATGGTCCGGTTGATGTCGAATACGACCACCCGCCCGGCGGAGCCGGCGGCGCGGGCGGCCAGAATCGCCAGATCCCCTGTGCCGCCGCAGACGTCGATGACCTTGGCTCCGGCGGGCAGCGACAGGGCCCGGACCGCCGTCCGCTTCCAGGCGTGGTGGATTCCGAAGCTCAAAAGCGAGTTCATCAGGTCGTATTTTCGGGCGACCTTGTCGAAATGACGGGCGATGCGGCCCTGCTTCTCCTGCTCGGACACTTTCTGAAAACCGAAATATGCCGTCTTTGTCTTCCGGATGGATTCGTCGAGCTGTTGGCGGCGCCCCCGGCGGTCGAGCCAGGGAGATCGGGAGGTCAAACGCATCGGGGCAACGGTTCCTTTCTGTGTCCCTTCGAGGCAGCGGTTTTATCGGCGCAGGCCGGGATCGATTCCGGTCTCTTCAAAAAGCGGCTGGAGAAAATCGAGACTCTCTTTGCCGGCGGCCTCCGGGGCATCCACATAGGGGTAGAGTTCCAGGCTGATGTCCCCCGCATAGCCCAGTCGCTTCATGGTGCGGAAAACCTCGGGCAGGTCGATGGCCCCGTGGCCGCAGATCAGGTGGCGATGGACGCGGGAGGCGGCGATGTCCTCCAGATGGACATGGCCCACCCGGTCGAAGAGGGTTTCAAACGCCTGGGCCGGATCCTCCCCGGCGCAGAAAAAATGCCCGATGTCGAAATTGATACCGACGGCATCGGAGCGCACCGCTTTTAAGAATTCGAGAAATCCGGGGGTGTCTTCGATCAACAGATCGGGTTCGGGCTCCACCAGAATCCGGACCCCGAGACGCTCGGCCTCGGGGAGCACGGCCTCGATACCGGCCACGAAACGGGCCATGGCATCGGCGCGATCAATTCCCTCCGGGGGCCCCCCGGGCGGTACCGAGATGTTGGTGCACCCCAGTGCGGCGGCAACCCGTAGACAATCGAGGGTGTGATCGATCCGGATTTGGCGTTTGGCCGGGTCGGCGTCGATCCACGACGGCAGATAGGTGTCGCCCACGGCAAAGAGGGTAAAGCTGTTGATGTTGGTCACCTTCAGACGGTGCCGGGCCAGCAGTTCGCCGATCCTGCGCACGGCGGCTTCGTCGTAGTCCGGCGGGTACAGGTGCGGCCGATCCCCCATGATCTCCACGCCGGCAAAGCCCATGGCGGCGATCTTTTCAATCGAGTCTTCCAGGGAGAAATTGACGAACGCGTTGGTGCTGTAACCGAGAATCATCTTTTTCCCTTATCGAATATCCGTTTCGGTGCGCGACACTGCCGGAAAGGGCAGATGATCCTGGTTCCTCGATCCTGGATGCCGGTTCCAAGGTGGCCTGCGGCACCGTTCGCGGCCTGAAGATCCGGAAGCGTCTTTCCGTATACCGTACCGGATATTTCTTTCGATTGACTCCTGTCTGGTGGTTTCGAAGGGCATTCTTTCGGAACCAGCGTCCAGCAAAAAGCATCCAGGATCCAGCATCCAGGATCCAGAAACCAGCAACCAGCATCCAGCATCCAGAAACCCGCTACGTCAGTCTGGCCGCCACCTCCCCCTTGAGCCGGTCCAGCGCCGCCAGCTGGTCGGAAAAGCGCTGGGGCGGGTCTTCTCCCACCGGGTTCTTGAAGAAAAACCCGAGTTCGGGCACCGGTCCTTTCCTTCCCAGGGCTCCGAGCACGGCCAGCCAACGGGCCAGGTCGATCACCATCGGGGCGGCCAGGATCGAATCACGCCCTTGCAGGTTCAGTCGAATCGACATCGGAAGACCGAAGGCCCCCAGAAAATCGACCACGTCCCAGGCCTCCTTGGCGTCCCCCCGCGGGGGGTAGTACTCGATCCGCACCTGGTGGGAGGGATGACCGTAGCGCTCGCCGACCCGGTAGCCGAGGACACGGTCGAGGATGTCGGTCTTGTTGGCCAGCTTTCCCCGGGCACGTTCCGGGTCCATCAGGTTCCGGCCGTCTTCGTTTCCGAGGATGTTGAGGCTGTACCACCCGTCGACGTAAAGGCCCCGGGTTCTGAGCGCTTCGGCCAGCACGACCTTGAAATAGGTCTGGCCGGTCTTGCCGTCCCTTCCGGCCATCGGGACGCCGGCCTCTTCGGCCAGGGCCACGACGGGGGGAACCTCCACGGGGTTGGGGGTGAAGTTGACCAGCGGGATACCGGCGCGAATCGCGGCCAGGGCATAGGCCGGATCCGGAAACGTGTCCCAGGAAACCCTGCGGTAGAGCTCCCCCAAATCGAGCTTTTCCAGCGCCGGCGGCGCGGCGGCGGCCGGCAGGAGATTGACCATGACCGGAAGACTGTCGGGCCACCGGTTTTTGAAGTCCTGGATGTCGGACAGGATCCGTTCGACCTGATCGCCCACGGAAGCGCCCGGCGCGCCGGCGTCGCGCACGGGAACCCGGGAAAGCCCCTCCCCGTAATCGCGCTCCACGGTCTCGGGAAGCACCCGGTGCCGGAGTACGCACCGGCCGATGTCCTCCGGGCAGGTGTCCCACCCGGCAACCCGGATGCCGTCGATCGGAAGCAGTTCATCGAACAGCCCGACCGTGGTGAGCCCCGATCGAACCGAAGCCGGTTCCCGTTTCAGGGCTTCGGCAAGGGCCGCAACGGTGGTGCCGATCGCCCCCTTGAGTCCGGCCACGAGGACCAGCAGTTCCCGCGGCTGAAAATGTTCGGATATGGTCATCGATTCCTCTTTGCCGGCGCGCGGATTAAAAAAAGGGTGTTTCCGATCACCGTCAAGCTGCTGAACAACATGGCCGTCACGGCCACCAGGGGCGTCAGCAGCCCCGCCATGGCGACAGGGATGCTGACCGTGTTGTACAGAAACGAAAAAACCAGGTTCTGCTGGATCTTGCGGTTCACCCGTTTCGACAGGTGCAAATAGGTCACCAGCTGCATCGGGTCGCTCTGCATCAGGGTCACGTGGGCGGCCTCCCCGCCCAGGGCGCCTCCGGCGTGTATGGCGACGCCGAAATCGGCACGCGCCATTGCCGGGGCGTCGTTGACGCCGTCGCCGACCATGGCGACCCGGTGGCCTTCCTGTCGAAGCGCGTCCACCCAGGCTGCTTTTTCAGCGGGCGACACCCCGCCGCGAACTTCCTGGATGCCCACCGCGTCCGCCACGGCGGCCGTCGCACCGGGTCCGTCTCCGGAGACCACCGAAAGCCGGTATCCTTCGGCCGCAAGTCGCCGGACTGCCGGAATGCTCCCTTCCCGGATCCGGTCGCCGAAGACAAACAACCCGGCCGGGCGACCGCCGACAGTCATATAAACCATGGACCGGCCCGAATCAATGGGTTGGGCGGCATTTTTCCAGGCCTCTGCGCCGCCGTCGCTCGGATCTGCAAATGCCCGACTGCCGATGCGGACCGGTTCAGCCCCCAGACGGCCCGAAATCCCGGTCTCCTCGATCCGGGTCCCGGAAGGTGCAGAAGGCGCAAATCCCCGCCTGCGGGCCTGGCGGCAGATCTCCAGGGCGATGGGGTGCTCCGATCCGGCCTCCAGGCCGGCGGCAGCCGAAAGCAGGGCGGTTTCGTCATGGCCGGACAGCGGCCGGATTTGGAGCAGCTCCCACCGGCCCTGGGTCAGGGTGCCGGTTTTGTCGAAGACCACCGCATCGACCGCCTCGGCCTCTTCGAATGCGGAAAACTCCCGGACCAGGATTCCCCGGCGGCCGGCCAGCGAGATGCCCGCCACCCGGGCCAGGGGGACGGCGATCCCCAGCGCGCAGGGACAGGCGATGACCATCACCGTAACGGCGCGGATCACAGCCGTCTCCATCGGCTCGCCGAGAAAAAGGCATCCCAGACCGGTAGCCACCGCCAGCGATAGAATCAGGGGAACCATGTACCGCAGCAAGCGGTCGGTTTTTGCCTCCAGGGGCGTCTTTTCCGCCAGGGCCGACTCCATGATCCGAATCATTTGGCCCAGCACCGAACCGGAGCCGACCGCCTCGGCGCGCACCTGAAAGCCTCCCTCCAGCACCAGACTGCCGCTGACCAGTCGCTCGCCGACCCGCTTTTTCAAGGCCGTCGACTCCCCGGTGATCGACGACTCGTCCACCGAACCGCTCCCGTCGATGATGCTGCCGTCGGCTGCGATCCGCTCCCCCTCCTGCACCCGGAACACGCTTCCGGCCGTCAACAGCTCGGCCGGCAGATACCGACCGGACGGATCGCTCTCGGAGCAGATTCTGACCTTTGTCGGCTTCAAAGAAAATACGGTGGCCAGGTCCTGCTGGACCCGGTCTTTGGCCTTGCGCTCCAACAGCTTGCCCAGCAGCACGAGGGTGATGAGCATGGTGGCGGTGTCAAAGTAGAGATGAACGCTACCTGCGGCAAAATTGTAGACCGAGAAAAGATAGGCGCTGGCCGCCCCGGCCCCGACCAGCGTCTCCATCCCGAAGGCACCGGAAGGGACGGCTCTCACCGCCCGGATGAAGATATTCTTCCCCCCGTAGACCAGGACCGCCGTCGCCATCAGAAAGATCGGCCAGGAGAGGTTGGCCACGGCATCGGCGGAAAGAAAGGTGAAAAAGCCCGAATACAGGGAAAAGGAGAGCATCATGACGTTCATCGTCAAAAAGGCGGAGAGGGCAAACCGGATAAATTCCGGCTGGCGCCCCGAATCCGAGTCGCCTTCGTCAAGGGCCCTCGATCGGTAGCCGAGTCGCTCGATCTCTTCGCGGATCCGGGCCGGAGAGGTACGCACCGGGTCGTAGTCGACCCGCAGCCGGTCGGTGGAGAAGTTGCAGGCGGCTGCAAGCACCCCTTGCCGGCGGCCGAGGATCTCCTCGATCACCCAGGCGCAGGCCGGGCACCACATGCCGTCGATCTGCAGATGAAGGGGAAGCCCTTCCGTGCGGGGACCGTCGGAAGGCGCTGTTATAGCAGGCGGCCGGTCGGTTCGGCTCCGGGCGGCCAAGTCTTCCTGATTTCGGGGAATGATCCCCATCTCCTGGCATCGCTGGAAAAGATCGGTCCGGCGAAATGCCGCGGGATCGGAGGCGCCGGCGGCCTCGGAGAGCATGACGAAGACCTGGCGGCAACCGATGCAGCAGAATCTGCGCTCGCCTTCGGGTGTGGGCAGGGGGAAGGATCCGCGTTGCAGGGAAAGCCCGCAAAGATCGCAGGACTCGGCGGCAGGCTTCATCTCATTTGCGGACGCCAAGGGATTTGACGTACGCCACGATTCTCCATCGGTCGGTGATTTCAACGGTGGTGTCGAGCGGGGGCTGGCGCCCGCCCGGGATACCGTAGCTGATTTCCTTGAACATCGCCCCGGGGGAAAGCGACTGCACCTTCGCACTGCGAAGATCGCCGGGAAGGGGAGCAAAACTCTGTCCGACGGTACCGTTTCCGTCGTGGTACTTGCCGTGGCACTGGGCGCAGTACGTGAAATAACCCTTCTGGCCCAGTTCGATGTCGGCCGGGCCTCCCGTCAGCGGACTCTCCAGGGCGTCTGCGGCAGCCGCCCGGTACAGCGCCTCGCCGCCGGAAAACGGAACCAGCCCCTTTTCCATCACCTCCAGGGGCTGTTCGTGGGGGCGAACCCCGGGCGTTTCCCACATCCGGCCCACCTTGAGCACCTCATCGAGCAAGGTCAGCGCATAATGGGCCCCGACCAGGACGAAAATGGGCAGTATCACGATCAGAATCTTTTTTTTCATCTATTCCCCCTGTGCTCCCCGCACGTGCTGGGGATGAGGGAGCAGCTCGTAGATCGCATAAGGGGATTCGGCCGGCACATCGGCAACGATCGGGAAATCCCACGTGGGCATCCCCATGTCGCCGACGACAAAAAAGGAGTAGAACCCTTTGGCCAGAATGAAACCCACCATCAGAAAAATCACCACCCAGGCTTTGAGGCTCGACTCTCCGGACTCATTGTGTGCTGCGCTCATATCTTCACTCCCAGCAGGCCATGGAAGAGAATGTAGAAAAAGGCCCACACCACGGTCCCGACGATCGTCAGGGTCATGGCCAGGGGAAACGGTGCGTTGCGATCCTCGATGCCGCCGGGGAAGCGATAGAGGATCTCCTTTAACCGTTTATCGGAATTCTTGGTGTGAAAATGGGTGTATCCGAGAAACAGGCCAAAGATGATGAGAAAGATCAACGTCGGAAACAGGTAGAGAAAGACGTCCTGTAGGTTTCGGAGTGGAAAATAATGCATATCGTTGACTCCCCGTGATGCTGGATCCCGGATGCTGGATCCTGGAAGCTGGATCTGGCCTATCGACTGGTTCTATATCGGCTTTTTCCAGGATCCGGGATCGAGGAACCAGGATCTCTTTTTTCTCGCCCGTTGCCACGGATCGAGAGCCGTCCGATGCCCCGGGGCATCACCGGCCGCCGTGAATGATGGCAAAAATCAGCACGGCCGCCGAGGCCGCCAGCCCCCCTAACGCCAGCAGAAACAACCCGTAGATTTCGATCCGGCTGATACGGGACGAGCGCGCAGGCCCCCTGTCGGGCTCCCCCTGGAGGGGAAGGAAGCGGGCCCGCTGCTGGTCCCGGAACTGGCCGTTTCGGAGGGCCCAGAAGAACACCACCAGCGTAATGACCAGCCCGACGACGATATAGGTGATAAAGTAAGGGAAATACATTTTGGTTAATTGGGTAATGGGTTGACTGGTTGATTGGTCAGGCTGTGCCTCCGTTCAATCTCTCTGAAATTTTTCCATCCCATCCAACCATTTGACCATTCGGCCCATCAACGATCCAGCCCCCCCGGTTCGTAGGCGGCATCGATGCCGCGCGGTTCGGTGTTGGCATCGCTGTCGTTGATGAAGTAGACCGCCACGTAATTGCCCACATCCCAGATCTTCTCCGACTCCAACTCCCGCTTGAAATAGGGCATGGCCGAACCGGTAATCCCGTTCATGATCTGGTAGTAAAGGATCCCCCCGGAGATTTCCCGGTTTTTCAGAATCGTGAAGTTGAACGGCGGCGGATAGATCCACGGCTGGGCCGGCCCCATACCGTCTCCCACCGGCCCGTGGCACCCGATGCAGTTCTCCTGGTAGATCTTGTGCCCCCGGGCGAGGCCCGCGTCGGTGGTGGGGTAGGGGTTGGGCACGTCTCGCCAACCCTGGGGAATATGCTCGTTGAGCCACTTCACGTTCGCCTCGGGCCCGGCCTCATAGGCGGTGATCGCCTCCTTCTTCCAGCGCTGCTGCCGCGCCATGCGCGCGTCTGCGTCCTTCATCCCCAGACCCTGGACGTATGCCGTCAGCGACTGGATCTTGTCATCACCCAGAAAGGCGAAGGCCGGCATGATCGAATTGGGGCGCGTGTAGCGCGGGTTGCTGAAGTGGGCATGATGCCAGTCGTCGGGATGCTCGCCGCCTTCCTGGGACAGATCCGGGCCGGTCCGCTGGGAGCCGAGAAGGATCGGCTGGTCGGCCACATAGTCCCCTGCCTGGGCGATCCGTTCGGCCCCAAGGCCCCAGTCGAAGGATCGGATCGACTGGCTGTGGCAGTAGACGCAGCCGTTGGAGATGTAGACGAGCCGGCCCGCGGCCTCCGATTCGGATCGCGTCCGGAAGATTTCCGAAGGTTCTTCTTGCCGTGTGGCCCAGGGCACATAGACCACCATGAAAACGATCGCCGCCAGCAGCAGCAGGCTTCCGACCACCACGGCAAAGGGGGTCATCTTCATGAAACGACTTCTCCCGGCTTCGACATCAGCGTCCGGATCCCGTTATACAGACCGATCAGGGCCGAACTGAAGATCAGCAGCCCGAGCATGGCCCGGGTCACGTAGTAGTACTGCAACTCCGGCAGCACGCGATAGACGGTCTCACCGTTGTACCAGGCGTTTCCCTGGATCAGGCCGACGATGGTCAGCACCACCGTGAATCCGACCACCCCGATCAGCACCATCCAGTATTGCAGGTCGGCCAGAAGCCTGCTGTACAGGGGCTTTCCACTGATCCGGGGAAGGATGTAGTACAATCCGCCCAGGCTGATCATGCCGGCAAAGCCGAGCACCCCGATATGGGCGTGGGCCACCACCCAGTTGTTGAAGTGGGTGATGCGCTGTACCACCGGAAGGGCCATCATGGACCCCTGGATACTGACGAAAAAGTACATGATCGTGCCGGTAAAGACGAATTTGCCGCCGATGTCGGCGTGGATCTCGCCGAGGTGGCCCCGGGCCGTGTACCAGATGTTGATCAGGAAGGCCATCACCGGGATCACCATGGCCACGCTGTCCACGATGGAGATCACCTTCAGCCAGGTGGGTACGGGCACCTGGAGCAGGTGATGGGTTCCGATGTGGGTGTAGATCACGATCAGGGACCAGAACCCGAGCAGCGACAGGGTGTGGCTGTAAAGGGGCGCCCGAACGACCCGGGGAATCACGTAGTAGGCGACACCGGCCGACAGCGGGGTCAGCAGCAGCCCGAAAACGTTGTGGCCGTAAAACCAGAGCAGGATGGCGTCCGGAATCCCCACCAGGGCCCCGGTGTCCGGACGCCAGATGACGTTGCCCAGCGAGAAGGTCGTCCCCGTGAGCACCACGGCGGCGCAGGCATACCAGACCGAGACATACAAAACCGGCTCCTTGCGCCTGCGAACCGTCAAGATCATGTTGATAAAGACCAGCGCGAAGACCGCCACGATCCCCATGTCCACAGGCCAGATCATCTCGGCGTATTCCCTGCCCTGGGAGAAGCCCGCCATCAGGCTGATTACCGCCACCACCAGCACCGCGTTCCAGAGAAGAACCGTAAATACCCCCAGCTTTTCGCTGAACAGCTCGGTCCGCAGAAGCTTCGGCAGGTAGTAAAAAGCGGCTGCCAGCAGCCCCGGGGTGACGAAGCCGAACAGAACCAGGTTCACGTGGATCGGCCGGACCCGCCCGAAAACGAGCCAGCCAACGTTTTCCAGAAGGTCCGGGGCCATCAATTCCGTGGCGCCCAGAAGCCCCATGAATGTGGCAACGGCCATCCAGAAAAAGGCCGTGATGCAAAAGCCCATGGAGGTCGGGTAGCTTCTGTGTTGGGTCGATTCTGCAGGGTTCATCGACGCCTTTCTTTGACCTTGATTCGCTTCCGTCAAACCGGCCGCTCTGTCGGCCGGGGGGGGCGGCGTGGTTCGGCCCCCCTGCTGTTCATCCATCAGAACCCGGCGCCAATCGGATTCTTGGCATCAATTGTGACAGGCAATCCAACATCCCAGCGCCGCCCCCTTCTCCCGGTGGCAGGCCAGACAGAATCCCATCTTGAACCGAACCCCGGCCAGCCGGTCATGGGCCTCCACCTGGCCGTGGCACTCCTGGCAGGCGATGTTTTTGCGAATGTGCCGCTGGTGGTTGAAAAACACGTGCTCCGGCAGATAGTAGACCTTTTTCCAGGGAGTCGGGGTTTTCGTGTCGAAGTATTGGTGCTCTTTTAAAATCTGCGGGTGCCTGGCGATGATGTAGTTGTGGCAGTAAAGACATTTTTCCACCGGCGGCAGTCCCGGAAATGTCGAGCGGCCCACATAGGGATGGCAGAACTCGCATTGGATCGCCTTGTGGCCGACATGGAGCCGATGGCTGAAGGGAATCGGCTGCTCCGGCCCCATTCCCGCAGACGGATAGGCGTAGAAAAAATAGAGAAACGCCCCGGTCAGCAGCACCGTGGCAACGGTGAGCAGGATCGGCAACCGGTTCCGGGACCACGCTCCCGTGGGGCGAATCGAAGTCGGGTCTTCCATCAGCTCGCTTCTCTTTTCTCTAAACGGGCCACCTCGGGAAACTGCTGCATGAAGGTGAGCACCGCATAGGCCATCAGTCCGAAAAAGCCCAGAAAAATCAACAGATCCGACACGCCGATCGGGATGGTGTCAACACCGTGGCTGATCGCCGGTCCCAGCAGGAGCATGTGCTCCAGATACATGCCGGCCACCACCACCGAGCACAGGACGATCATCGCCATCGGAACCGTCTTGATCTTCTTGTTGATCAGAATCAGAAAGGGCCCCACGAAGCAGACCAGCAACACGGCCCAGGCGGCGGTGTGCCATGGCGCGAGCATGGTCCGTTCGATCACGTAGGCGGTCTCCTCGGAGATATTTCCGTACCAGATCACCACCAGCTGAGCATAGAAAAAGTCCCCCCACACGAGGCAGAAGGCGAAAAAGAGCTTGCCCACGTCGTGAAAGTGGTCGAGGGTCAGGCCGGTGTCTTTGCCGTTTCGAAGATAAAGGACGGAGGCGGTGATGATCAGCCCCCCCAGCCCCAGGTAGATCGCCTTGACAAAACTGTAGGCGCCGAAAAGGGTCGAGATCCAGTGGGGGTCGGCGGCCATCACCAGATCGTAGGCGATCAGGGAGATGACCAGGGCGAAGCTGAGGCAGTACAGCAGCGCCCAGAACCCGGCCCGGCGTTTGACCGCATCCAATTCGATGCCGCGCCGGGCCCACCGCTGCTGAAGCCCTTCCCGCAGCCGGCCGGCGCCTTTGGTGGATCCGAACCGGAGCTGCAGCGAGTTGTACAGATAGCAAAAGCCGGTGCCGTAGAGGATCAGCAGGCCGGCAGCGTCCCGGGCAAAGAGAAACGGTACATTGAGCCAGACCTCTTTTCCGTGAAGATCCTCGTGAAGCCATGGAAAGACATGCGTCTGACCCAGGAAGAGAAGCAAAAACAGCAAAAAGGAAACCGGGAAAAAAGCGGAAAAGGCCTCGGCAATGCCCGCCATCCGGCCGCTCCACCGGGCGCCGACCACCTGCATGATGGCCGAAAACACGACGCCTCCTGAAGCCAGTCCGGTCCACAGCAGAAAATTGATCAGGTAGGCCTGCCATGCGTGCTCGGGGTGGGTGCCAAAAAGGGTGACGGCAAACGCGGCCACCCCGACGACCGCCAGCACCCCGAAAACGATCGCGGCGGTATTCCCGCGCCGGATTTGCCCGGCAGGATCGATGCGTTGGTCTTCGGTCATGAGGGTCCCGGCTCCGATCGATCGGCCGCCCCGCCGGGCGGACCGTCTTCTTCCATGCGCCTGACTTCGGCGCCCTCCTTTGTCAACAGCGCCGCCAGCTCGTCTTCCCTTTCGGCGGGGCACACCACCAGAACGCCGTAATGCTCGCCGCTGAGGCGCTCGTCGTAGTGCCGCCGCCAGTCGAACCGCGGAAGGTCCGTCATGAAAAGGAAGCCGATGATGTTTCCGAACACGGCGAACAGGATCGTAAACTCGAACCCGACGATGAGAAACGGCACCAGGGCCACCACCGGCTTTCCGCTGACAATCAGCCCCCACCGGGAAGCGGTGAAGATCGCCAGCAGAAAACCGGAAAAAAAGCCGATGATCCCCCCGGCCAGGGTGAACAACCCGACCCAGCTTTTTTTCACCTTCAGGGCGTTCGCCAGCCGGTGGCTGGGGATCGGGCTGAATACCTTTGTCACGCGGAACGGGGATTCCCCGATGGCCCCGACGGCGGCCACCGCTGCGGACTCTTCGGCAAACAGCCCCATCAGGTGTCGATCATCCGCCATGGCCGCCTCCCTCTTCCAGGGTCTCTTTCATCTCCGTCATCGAAACCGAAGGCAGGTGCTTGACGAAGAGAAGGTAGAGAAAGAAGAACAGGCAGAAGCTGCCGAGCATGATACCGAACTCCACCAGGGTGGGGGCATAGGTTCCCCAGGCGTGGGGGATGAAGTCTCTTCCCACACTGGTGATGATGATGACAAACCGCTCGAACCACATCCCGATGTTGATCAGAATCGAAATGACAAAAAGCCACTTGATGCTCGTGCGGATCCGTTTGAAGAAAAACAGCAGCGGGACAACCGTGTTGCAGGTGACCATGATCCAGAAACCCACTGCGTAGTGGCCGACGGCCCGCCAGACGAACACTTCGATTTCCACGGCGTTGTGGCTGTACCAGGCAATGAAAAATTCCGTCCCGTAGGCGTAGGCCACGATCAGGCCGGTAAAAATAATGGTCTTGGCCACCTGCTCCAACACGTGGAGGGTGATGATCTCCTCCAGGTGAAAGATCTTTCGCAGCGGGATCATCAGGGTGAGCACCATGGCAAGACCCGAGTGGATGGCGCCCGCCACGAAGTAGGGGGCGAAAATCGTGGTGTGCCACCCCGGGATGACCCCCAGTGCGAAATCCCAGGAAACGACGCTGTGAACCGATATTACCAGCGGCGTGGCCAGGGCCGCGAAAAAGAGGTAGATCCGGGTGTAGTGCCGCCACGCTTCGTGTTCGCCGGTCCATCCGAGGGCGAGGACGGTGAAGATTTTTTTCCGCCTCCCGGTGGCCCGGTCCCGGATCAGGGCCAGGTCCGGAAGCATGCCGGTATACCAGAAAAGGGAACTGACCGTCAGATAGGTGCTGATGGCCACCACGTCGAACATCAGCGGGGACTGGAAGTTGGGCCAGAGCGTCCGCTGGTTGGGAAACGGCAGCATGTAGTAGACCAGCCAGACCCTGCCGAGGTGGATGAAGGGAAACAGCCCGGCGGTGCAGACGGCAAACACGGTCATGGTTTCGGCAGCCCGGGCGATGGGGTTTCGCCAGCCGGCTCGGAACAGGTGCAAAATGGCGCTGATCAGGGTACCGGAGTGGGCGATCCCGACCCAGAACACGAAATTGATCAGGTAGGTCCCCCAGTGGACCGGGTTGTTCATGCCGGCCACCCCGAGCCCGGTGAAGATCTGGTAGGCCCAACAGGCGGCACCTGCCACCAAACCGGCAAACACCAGCCCGATCATGAGCCAGTAGCTCCGGGGAGCCGGCGTCAGGGTGTCGAGAACCGCATCGTCGATTTTGGCAAAGGTCAGGGCCATTGCACGTCCTTGGTCAACTGGCCGACCCGGTGCGGGCCGGTAAAAGCCGGTCCGATCTCGGCATCGGAGCGCCAATGAAGCGGGCTACTCGTCGCGGACCACCTTCTTCAGGTAGATCACCGCCGGTTTCGTATTCAGATATCCCATCGCCTGATAAGCCCGGGAATCGTCTACCAGCTTGCGAACCCGGCTGTTTCGATCCATCAGGTTGCCGAAAACCAGGGCCCCGGTGGGACAGGTCTGCACGCAGGCCGGCGTCACCTCTCCGTCTGCGATCAGGCGGTTTTCGTTTTTGGCGACGTTGCGGGCATCCTTTATGCGCTGAATGCAAAAAGAGCACTTTTCCATGACGCCCTTGCTGCGCACCGTGACGTCGGGGTTGAGCTGCAGGTTGAGCGGTTCGGGCCATTGCCACGTAAACCAATTGAATCGCCGAACCTTGTAGGGACAGTTCTGCGCGCAGAACCGGGTTCCGATGCATCGGTTGTAGATCTGGTTGTTGATCCCCTCCTCGCTGTGGTGGGGCGCGTAGACCGGGCAGACGGATTCGCACGGCGCGTTGTCGCAGTGCTGGCAGAGCATGGGGAAGAAAACGACCTTTTCGGCCGCCACCGGGTCGAGGTAGCGCTCGATCCGTATCCAGGACATCTCCCGGCCGTTGATGATCTGTTCTTCTCCCACAATCCCTAGATTGTTTTCAGCATAACAGGCCGCTGAACAGGCCCCGCAGCCGATGCACCGGTCCAGATCCACCGTCATCGCCCACCGGTAGTCTTTGTGGTCGTGGGGCGGGTAAAAGTCCCGGTGCGAATCGTAGCCTTCGGGCAACGGAAGGGTCATCGGAAAGTCGTTCATGGTCAGCCCCGTCTTTTCCAGGGGCTTTCCGGCGGCGAGTTCTTCCATGGAAATGGTCAGGGCAATCTTGCGGTCGTGCTGGGTGCGGCTGCCGTCGGTGTGCGCAAGCGGCCGGTGCAGCCCGGTGTCGTATATCGAAACCGGCTGGATCGTGTGCAAAGGACCGCCGTGCCGCGGATCGGTTTCCGGGGGCAGCAGCTGCAGCGGATTCTCCCCCACGTTCCGGGCATAGCGTCCCATGGCCGTATGGCCCTGCCCGAGACTCATGAGCAGCAGATTGGGGCGGACCGCTTCGCTCTCATAGGCGATCGCTTCCAGATTCCCCTGGCGGGACTGAATCCTGACGATCTGCCCCTGGGTTAGCCCGGCGGCCCGCATTCTGTCCGGATGCACCAGCACCGGTGTCTGCCAGGCCACCTTGGTGAGGGGATCGGGTATCTCCGCCAGCCACGGTCGATTGGCTCCCCGGCCGTCGAAAAATCGGATCGAGGGGGCGGCGGCAAACACGAGGGCATCGGCGGTGGGCTCGGCCAGGGTATGGAAATCGTCCATCACCCTGTAGGGAACGACCTCGTTTCTCGCCGGCTCGTCCACCGGGACCTTGAAGCCGCCCGCCTGCACGGCAAAAAGCCAGTTGTTTTCGCTGCGCATACGGCCCCGCCGCACCTGGCGCTGAATGATAAAACTCCGGTAGTCGGGCGCCTGCTCCTCTTTAAGGTTGGCGAGCCGGAGGAAAAGATCCGATACGGCCGGCGCATCGATCAGTTTCCCGGCGGCCGGCTGCTGCAGCGAGACAAAACCGGAGGCCCCCTCATACTCGTCCCAGCATTCCAGCGGAAGTCGGATTGGAAACACCAGGTCGGCCATCTGTGAGGTTTCATCCAGAAACGCCGAAAAGGAAACCTTGAAGAGCCGCTTTCGCGCAAAGGCTCGCTTGACGGACTCCTCTGCCGGCATGTGAAACAGCGGATTCGTTTGATGCAGGAGGAGCAGTTCGACATGCTCGTCCTGGGTCTGCTGGAAAAAGGCGGTGATCTGATCGCGGCGGGCCGAGATCTCCGCGCGGTGGCGCCGGGAAAAGTCGATCCGGGAAAGGGACGGGTCGAGGATCGTGTTGAGCAGGTTGACCGCCAGATTGGCGTGAAGGTCGTTGGGGCCTCCGTCGCCGGATCTGGTACCCAGGATCAGGGGTCGATTCGCATTCAATACGCGCCGGATAAGTTGCTGGTATCGGTCCGCATCGACGCCGGCGGACTGGGTCACATAGGCCGGCGTGTACATTTTGGCGGTTCGAAAAATCGTTTCGCGGATCAAGTCCCGCAGGTGGGTTCCGCGACCGGACTCAAGGGCCTCCCTCACCAATCCCAGGGCCACGGCCGCTTCGCCACCGGGATGACATCCGATCCACATGTCGGCATTGGCCGATGTCAGGGACTGGTAAGGGCCTATGGAAAAAAAGATCCCTTTTTCACCATCGGCAAAGGCGT
Organism: Desulfobacterales bacterium; assembly: GCA_050115795.1. Lineage (GTDB taxonomy): Bacteria > Desulfobacterota > Desulfobacteria > Desulfobacterales > CAFBRK01 > JAIPEL01. Next base: position 33,767 of record JASFPT010000003.1, on the reverse strand, counting down.
GCATCTTTTTGAACTTGCGAGCGTACTCCACCGGGGAGAGCCAGGTTTCCATGAAATCGGCCCCGAAGGAGACCAGCACATCGGCTTCATCGATCCGGTAGGAGAAGAGTCCGTCGATACCGAAGACCATCTCGTTTGCGGCCCGAAGGGATTCATACGCAAACGGTTCGAATACCACGGGGCGGCCGGAGCGCCATTTCCCGAGGGTCTGGGTAAACAGCGCCATCATGGAATCGCCGACCGTCTCGGTGAGCATCCGGATCCGTCCCGGGCCCCTTTCGGCGGCCTCCCACACTCTTTCGGCCAGCAGTTTCTCGGCGTCTGAAAAGGAGATGCGCTTCCACCGCGGGCCTTCCTTGAGCAGCGGCTCGGTGAGCCGATCCGGATGATAGACGGCCTGCACCGCCGCCTGTCCCCGCATGCAAAGCGCCCCGCGGTTCACAGGATGATCGGGGTTGCCTTCCAGCTTGACGACGCGGCCTTCCCGGTTTTTGGCAAGAACGCCGCATCCGGCCGGGCACTCCCTGCAGGTGGTGGCATACCAGGTGGGCTGGCCGGTGACCATGTCGTCGGGATGCTCTACCAGAGAAAAGAGGTACTTCTGGGGGTCGGAGCAGCCGGAGGCCAAAAAAGCGCTACCAATGCCGGCGATTTTCAGGAAGGTACGGCGATTCATGCGGTTTAGACACCTCGTGCGCGGCTTACAGAAACGTGGATCGGAAGCCGAAAGTGCATCGACCGGACACGCAGGCCTCTGAGGATCGAGGCCGTGAGAGGAATACAAAACGGTAATGATTCCTATAAAGGATTCGGTACCCGGAGTCAAGGACCATTCGCGGAGGCCTGCAGGCCCGGCCTGTGAAGCGAAGGCTGCAGCGACTCGACCGGATGCATCGAAGTTGAACCGCGGGGGATCTTCTACCGGAAGGCAGGTGTTCCGGCCGGATGGCACCGCTGCTGCGGTTCGCCAGGATGCTTGCATATTCGACCTGTAAACGGTAGTAAAAGGGCCTTGCAAACGTCAGGGGGGCGCTGCGCGGGGCGGATCATTTCGCTTTGGACATGCCGGGCCGTTCCCTTTCCGGACGCATTGGGAAGACAGCGAAGGAGACCTTTTTTGGCGGCAACGGGCAAACGGCTCATACTTTCACTGCTGGTGCCGGCGGTCGTGATTGCGGCCGCCGCTGCGATTCTGTGGCAGTGGCCTCAGATGTCCCCGCGCAGTGCGGAACTGCGGGCACTGGTGGTGCTGCTGCCGCTGCTGCCCTTTGCCCTGTTCGTGCTGGTGGCCGTCACCGGTCTGCGCTACGGGAACGTGGGGCTGCTGCTCAGCGCCGCTGCACTGGCCCTTTGTTATGCCTTTCTGGGCCCGCCGGGGCCCGGACTTTCCCAAAGCCACCCCGCCGTCTGTGCCGCCCTTTTTCTGCTTCCGCTGAACATTGCGGTCTTTTCGACGCTCATGAGAAGACGCCTGAAAACCGCCGTGGGCATCGGCGCTTCGGCGGCGCTGGGTCTTCAGGCCTTGCTGATTCTGGGGCTTTGCCTCGTGCCGGTTTCGGCGCTGGGTTCGGCGACGAGCCGGCACGCTCCCTTCCTGCTTCCCGTATACCGCTTCGTGGCCAAGGTGTTCGCCCCGGCCCTCTCTCTTTCCGGCGGTCCGATTCCGGTCGCTGCGGCCGTCTGCATCGCCGCAGTGGTGCTCTTGTTGCTGGTGCGCTTCTCCCTTCACCGCAACGCGCTGACCGCAGGCCTTGCCGGGGCCCTGGCGGCGGCTTTTCTCGCTTCTGCGGGATCATCGTCCCCCATGGCCGAAACGATCTACTACACCGCCGCAGGGGTGATCCTGGCAGCGGCCGGTATCGAGTCGTCCTTTACGCTGGCCTACACCGACGAGTTGACCGGCCTTCCGGGAAGACGCCGGCTCGACGAAGAGCTGCTGAACCTGGGCAGGCGCTTCGCCCTGGCCATGATCGACGTGGACCACTTCAAACGGTTCAACGACCGCTACGGCCACGACGCGGGAGACCAGGTGCTGCGAATGATCGCCAAGAAGCTCGGGGGCCTTGCCGGGGGCGGCCGGGCCTTCCGGTATGGAGGCGAAGAGTTCACCGCCGTTTTCCCGGGGAAGGATGTGGACGAAGCCCTGCCGTACCTGGAGCGGTACCGGCGGCAGGTGGCATCGGCCGGCTTCGTCGTACGGGGAAAACAGCGCAAAAAGACCGGCCCTGAGCACCGGGGCAAAAACGGGCCGCCGCGGGAGAGGGTGGTTCAGGTGACCGTCAGCATCGGGCTGGCCGGACCCAAAAGAGGCCACAGCGACCCGGACCGGGTGCTCAAGCTCGCCGACCAGGCCCTGTACCGGGCGAAAAACGCCGGGCGAAACCGGATCCGGGTTGATGCGTAGTTGATTGGGAAAAACGCCGACCCCCAAAGGGCCGCAGCCAACCGGCAGCGCAGCCCCAATTGACCATTCGACTGATCAACCAATCAACCGGCTGATTCACAGGTTGCGCAGTCCGTATTCGGCCTCCACCAGCACGATGACCTGCTCGACGCTCAGGCCCTTTTCCAGCTGCGCCCGGATGAAGTCCTTTTCTTCCTTCGCCCCTCGGGGCATGGTGCAGGTGCACTCGTCCAGCGGCAGTTCGCCGCATCCCCCGCAGGCACACCGGAAATTGGACGCCACTTCCGTGACCCGGCTTTCCAGCAAAGCGTCGACCGGCGCCCCGGCGGGCCGATACTCGACCACCGTCGGTGCAGCCGCCTGCCGGCCGGGGGAAAAGACGATCTTGCCGATCAGCCCGGTGCAGAGGACGATCGCCGCCACGGCAATGACCTTCCAGTAGTTGCGCTGGGTCGGAACCGGCGTCAATTTGGGTTGGGGGGCGGGTCTTTGCTGTCTGTTTCTGCTCTTTTTTCCCATGGTTTGCGTTTTTCCTCCCGAAGATCGATCGGTTGTCGGCGCGGACGAATCCATCCGGACCCGCCCGCGCTGCATTCGACGAAAAGGCGGCCCGGGGCACGAGGTGATTGAGCACCCTCACCACCGCCCTGTGCCTATGCCGAGGCGGCCAGTTCCGCAGCCGGTGCGCCCCGTTCCGCCTCGACGAGCAGCGGCCGACCGGCGACATCCGATGCCAGACGGCCGTCTTGGACCAGCAGGCGCCGGGAAGCATAGCCGGCGCATTCAGGGCTGTGGGTGACCATCACCACCGTGGTCCCCTGCCGGTTGAGCCGGAGGATCAACTCCATCACCTCCCTGCCCGTGGCCGAGTCCAGGCTCCCGGTGGGTTCGTCGGCCAACAGCAGGGGCGGTTCGTTGACGATGGCCCTTGCGATGGCCGCGCGCTCCTTTTCTCCGCCGCTGATCTCCCCCGGGAGCCTCAGGGCCTTGTCGGCAAGCCCGACCCAGGCAAGCGCCTCTTTTGCCCGGGCGGTTTTCTCCCGACGGCGCCCGGGGGCCGTTGCCAGCGGGAGCAGAACGTTTTCCAATACGGTCAGGTATTCCACCAGGTGGAACCCCTGAAAGACGAAACCCAAAAACTCGCGGCGGAAGTCGGCCCGCTGTTCGGAACGCAGTGCGTATACATCGATGCCGTCGACGGAAAAGCGCCCCGCCGTCGGGGCGTTCATGGCGCCCATGACCGTCAGCAGGGTCGACTTGCCCGCCCCGGAAGGCCCCATCACGGCCACGAATTCACCGGTTCGGACGGAAAACGTGATGCCGTCGATGGCCGACACCGTCGCCTCGCCGGTGCCGTAGTGTTTTGTCAGGTTGGTGGCTTCGATGAAGCTCATGATCGTATGTGCTCCTTGGAAGAGTTTACCGGTTTGAATGCCTAAAATGAGCTAAAATGCCTAAACTGCCTAAAATCCCCGGTTCGCGGCCCTCCGCCGGTGCAGAAGTGACGGTGCCGGTTGGCCGCAGCGCCTGGAAAAAGCATCGGGAGCCTCCCTCGGATGCCATTTCGGCATCCTGCGTTGGACCGCACTTTTTGTTTAATTTTAGGCATTTTAGCTCATTTTAGGCATTTTAGGCATTTTACAAACTTCTCAGCGCCTCGTTCGGATCGAGCCGGGCGGCCGTCAGGGCCGGGTAAAGGCTGGCGCAAAGACCCAGCAGCACGGCCAGCGCCACGGCCGCGACGGCCATTTCGGGTTTGACCGGGACCGGAACGGCGTGTCCGCCGGAAAGAAGGCGGACCGCAAAGTGGGTGGCGCCGATGCCGACCGCGTATCCCAGGACCCCGGCCAGGGCCGAAACGACCCCGGCCTCCATCAGCACGATCCGAAGAACGTGGCTTCGCCGGAAGCCCACCGCCCGGAAGATGCCGATCTCCTCGGTCCGCTCCCGGACGTTTCCCATCATGGTCACCAGGACCACCAGGGCGGCCACCAGCAGCACCACCGCCGAGATCCCATAGGACAGCTTGCCGAACTGGGCCAGGGTCTCCATCCGCCCCTTGACCACCTGCTGGATGGCGCTTACCCGAGCGTTCGGCAGGACCTCGGAGATCTGGCGAACCATGTCCTCCACCGGACAGGCGGTGCAAAGCGCCGCCACCTCCACCATCGAGACCTTTCCCGGCTTGCCGAGCAGCGCCTGGGCGGTCCCCAGCCGGGTGAAGACCAGCCCGTCGTCCTGGGACCCGGTGGCGGAAAGGACCCCTGAAACCCGAAGGCCGCTTTCACCCACCGTCACCGGATCGCCGGGGCGAAGCCCCAGCGTTCCGGCGGCCCGGGCTCCCAGCAGCACCTCCTCGGGCCCGGGGAAGCGGCCGTCGACCTGCCACCAGGGTTTCAGGATGGCGGCGGCCTCGAAATCGACGCCGGCCAGCAGGAGCTTTCGTTCCAGGACCGTAACCACCCCCAGCGCCACGGGACCGACCGCGGCCACGTTGGCGGCATTGTAGATGGTGTCGATTTTGGCCAGATCCGCTTCGTGGATTTCCTCCACCTCGAAGGACACGCCGCCAAGGGACAGCCCCCCGTAGGACAGGCCGAGGCTCTCTGTCCGGGGCAGGATCAGGATGTTGGCGCCGTATTTCTCCAGCTTGTGGTTGATGTCCCGGGTCATGGCCTCCACCATCGAAAACACGGCGGTCGCCGTGGCCACGCCGATGACCAGCCCGATCACCAGAAACCCGGCCTTTGCCTTGCGGCGCAGCAGGTTCCGGATGGCAATCTGTCCGAGCGTCATGATCATACCCCCTTGGAGAAGTTGAAGTACCCGCCGCCGGCTTCGATGGCCCGGATCGGGATGATCACCTTGCCGCCTTCCACCCTGCGATCGAGCGGGGCGGGGTTGCACCCGCCTTTGACCTCGTTGACCAGAACCGAGGCGAACTTCTTGCCGCAGTTGCGGCAGACCATGTTGTCGCCCTCCTGGAAGTAGCCCTTTCCGGCGGGCCAGCAGACGTCGCAGGCATCGAAGGCGGCGCGGATGACGCCGTCCGAGCTTTTCAGCACGAAGTAGCGGATCTTCTTGTCGCCGCTTCGATACTCGTAGTGTCGGGCCTTGCCGTCTTTGAACAAAGCCACAGGAAGGGTCACGTTTTCGGCCGTCACCGTGACGGCGGTTCCGGCTTCCGACACGGGCCCGGGGAGCTGCTGCTTGGACTTCAGCAGGTAGGCCCCGATTCCGCCTGCAAACAGCAGCCCCGATACGATCATCACCACGAGGGCCAGGTTGGTTTTCTTCTTGGTTTCGAGCACCGCGGCCTTCTTCTCGGACCGGCGGTCGACATTCTGGGTGCGCTTCTTGTTGGACATGGGTCGTTCTCCTGTTCGATGGGGTGCCCGCAAACGGGCACGGCATTGGATCGCCATTTCATCCGCCAGCGGGCAGACCAGGCGAATCACCGATCAACGGGACGTTCATCAGCGGCACCACGAAGGGAACCGGCCGGGCCGGGCACAGAAACAGCGGAACAGGATCGAATCCGGAAATTGAGATGTGCCGAAACCGGTCGGCCCCCGCCGGAAAGATCCGGCGTGGAGCCGGCAGCATCAGCACAAAAGGGCGTTTTTCAGCAGAAACAGGGGCGGAAAAGAGGAAGGGGCGGCGATGACGTTCACCGTCCGGTGCATCGCCGAAGGACTTGAATCAATGGGCATCCGCTGAAAGGCCCCCACGCCGGAAGAGGGGGCTTCCGAAACCGTCTTTGTCTTTACGACGGCGACGGACGAGGCCGTTACCGGGTCACGGCTCAGGTCGCAGGGGGTTTCGGCGGCGGGGTGGCAGCAGTCCGCCATCAGCGCAACCGTCGGGGCGGCGTCGTGCCCGTGGCCCATCGCTTCCGGTGCCGGCGAAACGGGCGCGCAACAAGGCGATTTGCAGACCGGGCCGGCAGGGGCCGCCCGGGACAGAGCTGGACCCAGGGTCAAAACCAGGACAGTGGCGGCGACGATCAGCCGGAATGCCGCAGGCATGCTATGGTGTCGTTTCTTATTCATAATGGTTCCTGTTTATGTACCACATTGTGGTTCGGTGTCAACGCCAAAAACATGAACCCGCCAACCATTCGGGCCTACCCGATCGGCCGGCCGTATCCCGGCCTTTACAACGCCGGTACAAGTGACTATAATCCTTTAAATTCAGTATAAAATCAGAAAAAGCCGATCCCCGGCCGGCGTTATTTTCCCAACGAAAGGACTTTGGCAGATGCGTTACGACTTCAATGCGGATGACGTTTTTGAGATGGCCGAGCAACTGGAGCGCAATGGGGCTAAATTTTACCAGGACTCCGCTACAAGCGTCGAGGGAGACGCGGCCAAGCAGCTCTTGGCCAAGCTGGCCAACATGGAAATCGACCACGAAAAAACCTTCAAACAGATGAGGGCGGATCTGAAAGCCGCCGAAAAAAAGTCCACGGTCTTCGATCCGGAAGGCGAAGCCATCCTTTACCTGCGGGCACTCGCCGACACCCGCGTATTTTTTGAAAAAACGATCGACGCCACCTCGCTTCGGGAAATTCTGAAGGCGGCCATCGAAGCCGAAAAGGATTCCATCGTCTTTTATCTGGGGATGAGGGAGATGGTGCCGGAAAACCTGGGTCGCGAGCGCCTCGACGAGATCATCAAAGAGGAGATGGGACACATCCGGATGCTCAGCAAGGAGCTGGTGCTCCTGAAGTAGCGCCCCGACAGGATTCGAAATCTAAAGGCGCCGCTGCCGGTGAGGCAGGCGGCGCCTTTTTTTATTCACAAAGATGAACGTCGAACGTTCGACGTTGAGCGTTCGATGTTCGGCGTTCGTCTTTTTCCCCTATTCCAGCCGATACTCCTGATCGGCAAGGGCAACCAGGCCCTCCATATCCAGCAGCGCAATTCTTTTTCCCTCCACCTCGATCAACCCCGCCCCGCTCATCCGGGCAAATATCCGGGAAAGGGTCTCCGGGATCGTACCGAGCAGGCTCGCCAGCTGGCCCTTGGAAATGTCCAGGGTCACCGCCTCGGCAGCGTCCTGCTCTTTTGCCAGGTACACCAGATAGGAGGCCAGCCGCGCCGGCACCTCCTTTAGGGCCAGGTTTTCGATCTGGACGGTGAACTGCCGAAGCCGCCCGGAAAGCACCGCCAGCATGTTCAGAGCCAGGGAGGGGTTTTCCGTGATCAGGCGGATGAATCCGCTCCGGGGGAAAAAGAGCAGACGGCTTTTGACGAGGGCCTGTGCATTGGCCGGAAAACGCTTTCCCGCAAAAACCGGGACTTCCCCGAACGGCTGCCCCGGCCCGTAAATGTGAAGGATCTTCTCCTTTCCCTCGGGCGACAGTTTGTAGATCTTGACCCTGCCGTCCACCACCACGAAAAAGCCGTCTCCCGGGTCTCCTTCGAAAAAGACGGCCTTGCCCCGGTCGTAAAAGCGGTCCACGGCAACGGCACGGATCCGGCCCAGGTCCTCGCCGGTGAGCCCATGGAAGATGGGCGCTTCGGCAAGAATATCGGTGGTGGATTTTGCCAATGTTTTGCCTCCGCCTGGGTTCTTGCGAGATGCCCAACGATGGTTGGAAGAAGGCAAGGCCGGGGGTTGCTCGGAAAAGCCGGGCCCCACCGCACGATGGACCCTGAGACCGAAAAGACCGCTCACCGAAAAAAAATCGGCTCTTTTGACCCAAGTCAACGCCTCTCTTTTACCGGGCGGCTATAAACGGTGTCCAGCACGGGAGAGAATCGCACCGTTTTCGGTACGAGAAGCTTTTTATCTATAAAATCGCAGAGGCGATTTTATTACCACAATCGAAGGAGGAAGACCATGTTCTGTTTCCAGTGCGAACAAACGGCAAAAGGCGAAGGGTGCACCAAAATCGGCGTATGCGGCAAAAAGCCGGAGGTGGCCGCCCTTCAGGACCTTCTCGTCTATTCGGTCAAGGGCCTGTCCCAGGTGGCCCTGGAAGGGATAAAAAACGGCGTCCGGGATCCGGAAGTGGACAAGTTCGCCTGCGAGGGGCTGTTCTCGACGCTGACCAATGTCGATTTCGACCCCGCCCGGTTCGTGGGACTCATCGATCAAAGCGTTCGGCTTCGGGAAGCCCTCAAGGAAAAGGTGAAGGCGGCCGGGGGAAACGTCGACCTGGGGGATGCGGCTTCGTTTTCACCGGCTGGCGACGAGGCGGGCATGGTCGCCCAGGGCGAGAAAGTGGGGGTCAAATCCGATCCGACGGTCGATCCGGACATCCTGTCGCTGCGGGAGCTCCTGGTCTACGGGATCAAGGGCGTCGCGGCCTACGCCGACCACGCGCGAATCCTGGGCCAGGAGGACGAGGCCGTCTACAATTTCATCTACGAGGCGATGGCCGCAACCCTCGATGCGAGCCTGGGGGCGGACGAACTGGTGGGGCTGGCCATGAAGTGCGGTGAGATCAATCTTCGCACCATGGAGCTGCTCGATGCGGCCAACACCGGCAGCTACGGGCATCCGGTTCCGACCCGCGTTCCGCTGGGGGCGAAAAAGGGCAAGGCGATCCTGGTCTCGGGCCATGACCTGAAGGACCTGGAATTGATCCTGGAGCAGACCCAGGGCAAGGGGATCAATGTCTACACCCACGGCGAGATGCTCCCCTGCCACGGGTATCCGGAGCTGAAAAAATACGAGCACTTCTACGGCCACTACGGAACCGCATGGCAGAACCAGGCACGGGAGTTTGCCGAGTTTCCCGGCGCCATTCTGATGACCACCAACTGCATCCAGAAGCCCAAGGAAGTCTACCAGGAAAACATCTTCACCACCGGCCTGGTGGGCTGGCCCGGCGTGACCCATATCGCCGACAAGGATTTTTCACCGGTCATCGAAAAGGCCTTGCAGATGCCGGGGTTTGCCGAAGACACCGACAAAGGGGCGGTGACCGTCGGCTTCGGCCACCATGCCGTGCTCGGCGTGGCCGACAAGGTCATCGCCGCGGTCAAGGACAAGGCCATCCGCCACTTTTTCCTGGTGGCCGGCTGCGACGGGGCCAAACCGGGCCGTAACTACTACACCGAGTTCGTGGAAAAGCTGCCCGCAGATACCGTGGTGCTCACCCTGGCCTGCGGCAAGTTCCGCTTCTTCGACAAGGACCTGGGCGACATCGGCGGCATTCCCCGCCTGCTCGACATCGGGCAGTGCAACGACGCCTATTCGGCCATCCGGATCGCATCGGCCCTGGCCGAAGCGTTCGACTGCGGCGTCAACGACCTGCCGCTGTCGATGGTGCTGTCGTGGTACGAACAGAAGGCCTGCGCCATTTTGCTCACGCTCCTGTACCTGGGCATCAAGGACATCCGGCTCGGCCCGAGCCTGCCGGCCTTTGTCTCCGACAACGTACTCGGCGTGCTCGTGGACAAGTTCAACATCATGCCGATCTCGACGCCGGACGAAGACATCGCCGCGATCCTGGGCGAAACGGTGTGACGAAAGGACTTCCGGCAAGAAGAGCGGCAGGGGCCCTGCCCTTGCCGCTCGCGGATATCATTCATATTATGTAATCGACAATCGAGATCATGATGGCGCGAAATGGATATTTTGGCGACGCTGAGCGAACTCGCCCCCAAGGGGCTCAGACAGCGCCCAACGCGGCCAGATCGCCCATTTCGCTCCAATGAAGACGAAGACCGAACGTCGAGTCATTAAACCGAGATAGCGAGCGCATTCCCCGCAGCTTGCTGCGGGGTTAGCGAGCGAATCTAAATCAGACAGAATACCTTACGGTAGAAGATTCCCTGCAGCCTGCTGCAGGGTGTGTTCAATCGTTATCTTACTTAAAAAATTCCGGAGGAATTTTTTCATGAAATGCCCGGGACAAGACACCCAGTATTGGCAGCCCGGCGCCATCTTCGAAGTCGGCTGCCCCGAATGCGGTGCCAAGGTGGAGTTCTTCAAGGACGACACCACCCGCAAATGTTCCGCATGCGGCCACCGGTTCGTCAATCCGAAGATGGATTTCGGCTGTGCCTCCTACTGCCAGTATGCCGAGCAGTGCCTGGGCGACCTTCCCCCCGAGCTGATCGCCCAGAAGGAGGATCTTCTCAAGGACCGGGTGGCCCTGGAGATGAAACGCTATTTCAAAACCGATTTCAAACGGATCGGACACGCCACCCGGGTGGCCCGCTATGCGGAGCGGATTGGAAAATTCGAGTCCGGCAACCTGGCCGTGATCCTTTCCGCGGCGTATCTTCACGACATCGGCATTGTCGAGGCCCAGCGACGCCACGGCAGCACGGCGCCCGAGTACCAGGAGCAGGAGGGGCCTTCGGTGGCCCGCTCGATCCTGGAAAAGCTCGGCGCCTCCGAGAAGCTCATCAGAGAGGTCTGCGACATCGTCGGACGCCATCACCATCCCTCCGAAAACGAAGGGGTGAATTTCCTGGCGGTCTACGATGCAGACCGGATCGCCAATCTGGAAGAACAGCAGAAAAAAGAACCCGTCGACAAAGACGAGCTGACGAGGATCATCGAAACGCGTCTGTTGACCCCGTCCGGGAAAGACGAAGCCCGATCGGTCCTTTTGTAGAAGAGGATACCCATGATCGTCAAACGCAAGATCATCGAAATCGATGAAGAAAAGTGTGACGGCTGCGGCCAGTGCATTCCGTCCTGCGCCGAGGGCGCTTTGGAGATCATCGACGGAAAGGCCAAGGTGATCGCAGACCGCTTTTGCGACGGGCTGGGGGCCTGCCTGGGGGAATGCCCCAACGACGCCCTGCGGATCGTCGAACGGGAAGCCGAAGAATTCGACGAAGAAGCGGTGGAAGCGCTTCTGGCCGACCGGGATGAGCCCGACGACAAAGCCCGGCCCGCATTCGGGGGCGGTTGTCCTTCGGCCGCCGTCCAGACCTTCGTGCCGATCGAAAAACTCGAAGCCGCCGGCCGCCCGGCCGTCGGGGGGACCGAGGGAGCAGTGATGGGACTGACCCACTGGCCGATCCAGATCCGCCTGGTTCCGCCCACGGCGCCTTTTTTGAAAAACGCCGACCTTCTCATTGTCGCCGACTGCGTCCCACCGGCCTATCCGGGCTTTCACAGCGAGTTTGTGGCGGGAAGGGTGCTGATGATGGGATGCCCCAAGTTCGACGACGTCCAGGCCTACATCGAAAAGTTCACCGAGATCTTCAAGACGGCCGGCATTCGCAGCGTCACCTCCGTCTACATGGAGGTGCCCTGCTGCTCCGGACTTCCGGTGATCGTGAAAAAGGCGATGGCCGCCGCCGGGGCAAACATCCCCTACGAAGAGGCGATCATCGGCCGGAGGGGCGAGCGGCTGGAGGATCGTCGCATCGCGTAAAAAGCGAATGAACGTCGAATGATGAACGAAAAACCTTCAGGAACCCGAACTGGAGTTCTTGAAGGTTTTTTGTTGTTCGACGTTGGACGTTCGCTTTTTTTTTGAGTGCCCGTAGAATCGCCGAACGCGCCGCCCTTACTGCCGCACCGCCTCCACCGCCAGGTAGATCGTCACCTCGTCGCCCACCCCGCCGAGCAGGTAGTCCATGCCGAATTCACTTCGCTTGATCGTGAACGTGGTCTCGTAGCCGGTCCTGAATCCGCCCCAGGGGTCCTTTCCCGACCCGGTGTGGTAGGCGGTGACTTCGATGGGACGGGTAACGCCCAGCATCGTCAGGTTTCCCTTCACCCGATAGGTGTCGCTGCCGGTCTTTTCAAATGAAGTGCTTTCAAAGGAGACCAGGCGGTGCTCTTCGATGTTGAAAAAATCGGGGCTGCGAAGGTGGCTGTCGCGCTTGTCGTTGTCGGTGTCCACGTTGGCAGCCTCCACAGAAGCCCGCACCGCGTTTTGGGCCGGGTCGTTTTCATCGATGGTCAGGGTGCCGGTCAATTGGTTGAACCGGCCGTAAACGTAGGCGATGTCCAGGTGCTTTACCCTGAACACCAGCGAGGAATGCACCGGGTCGATCGTATAGGTATCGGCGGCGGACGCCGACGCCGGAACGATCAGACCGATGACAGCAACCGCCAAAACCAGAATCTTCGAAAATCCCTTTTTCATGATGATGCCTCCTTCCTGCCGCGGCAGATCGGTTCAAAGGCGGGACTTGTCCCGCCAATTTTATCTTGATGTAAAGACAAAAGATACGATAGTCACCGCAACCACGTCTGTCAAAATGATGAAAAGCAGGGCGTCGCCTGCGGCAGGCGGCGGGCGGGTGGAAAGGGGCGTTTGGGATCATCCGGTACGGCCGCCTGCCACCGGCCGCCCCCTGCTCCCGTAATGTTTGCGTCCAAGGGCGGAAAAAGATAGGATCGGGGTATATCCGCAAACCATCCACAAAGGAGGACCGAGCCATGGAATCTTTCAACCCCGAAGAGGCCCTGCGAATGGCCAAACGGGAATTCGGCGAACATGGCGGAGTAGCCCCCTCCCTATCCCGCTCATCTACATTTACCGTCCTCGAGCCGCGCACCATGCCTGAGATTTTCGAGGGGCTCAAGGGGCCGGAAAAGGGAGGCTGCTACCTGTACAGCCGCCATTTCAACCCCACGGTCAATGTGCTGGCGCGGTACCTGGCCGCCATGGAAGACACGGAGTTCTCCCTTTGCACGGCCAGCGGGATGGCCGCCATATCCTGTGCGCTGCTGCAAATCTGCAAAGCCGGGGATCACATCGTGGCCAGCGACACGGTTTACGGCGGCACCCATGCCCTGTTGGAATCCCTTCTGCCGCAGATGGGAATCCGCACCACCTTTGTGGATATCGTCGATTCTGCCGCCGTGGCCGCCGCCATGGAGAAGCAAACCCGGCTGATCTACACCGAGGGGATCGGCAATCCGACCCTGAAGGTGGCCGACCTGCCTTCTCTTTCAACCCTGGCCCACGACGCCGGGGCCTGGCTGGTGGTGGACAACACCTTCTCGCCGCTGGTTCTCACGCCCGCCCGCCTGGGTGCCGATGTGGTGATCCACTCACTGACCAAGTTCATCAATGGGGCCAGCGACCTGCTCGGGGGCGTCATCTGCGCAGACCGAGATTTCATTTACCGCCTGATGGACCTGCACACCGGAAGGGCCATGCTGCTGGGGCCGTCCATGGACCCCCGGGCCGCCTTCGACGTGATCCAGCGAATCCCCCATCTGCCCCTGCGGATGCAAGAGCACGGCAGACGGGCTGCAGCCATTGCCGCCGCCCTCGACGACCTGGGGACTCCGGTCATCTATCCCGGTCTGCCGTCCCACCCCCAGCAGGCGCTGCTGGGTTCAATGGCCAATGAAGGCTACGGGGCCGGCGGCATACTGGCCATCGACTGCGGCACCCGCCAGGCTGCAGAGCAACTGCTGTCGATTCTGCAGAACCGGGAGGCATTCGGTCTGATCGCCGTATCCCTCGGCTATTTCGACACCTTGATGTCCCACTCGGGCTCTTCCACCGCCTCGGAAATCGCCCCGGAGGACCAGCAAAGGATGGGCCTGTCCCAGGGGCTGGTGCGGATGTCCATCGGCTACACCGGCAGTTTGGAGCAGCGGATCGAACAGATCACACGGGCGGTGAAAGAAATCGGGCTGAGCCGGTGATATCGAGCGCCGATTCCGGAAGATCGGCTCGAGGGCACCGGTTCTGCAGGAGGCAGACGGACGGCTCCCCATTGAAAAAAGTCGCCATGGTTCGAAAATGCTTTGCCGCTGCGGTCTTTGCGGCCGTCCTGCTTTTTCCCGCCACCGGCCGGGCCGGAGAAGCCGACGTACTGGCCGCCAGGGCAATTGCAGAGAGCGGCGGAACCTATCGCTTCGAGGTCACCGTCCGGCACGCGGACACGGGCTGGGACCATTACGCGGACCGCTTCGAGGTGCTCGCACCGGACGGCTCCGTACTCGGTGTTCGAACCCTGTACCATCCGCATGTAGCGGAGCAGCCCTTCACACGGAGCCTGTCCGGGGTTCAGATCCCCGAGCATCTTGGCCGTGTGCGGATCCGGGCTCGGGATTCCGTCCACCAATACGGCGGAGCGGCGGTGGAGGTCCAACTGCAACGGTAAAACGCAAGGGCCCCGCCCTGGTGAGGTACGTATCGGAGAACGGATTGCCCAGGGAGATTGACCCCATCTGCCTGGAGCCGGGGTTTGGAAGTGAAACGAAAGTCCACGCAAGACACCTGCCGGGTGCGAATCCTGCTTGCCAGCCACCGGCCGGAAAACCTCCCGCTGCTGGAATCGGAGATGTCCCGCCAGGAGGCCGTTTTTCTGGAGGAGGCGGCAGCCACCGATTTTTTCGACATGCTGGAGGAACGCGTCGGCATCGAGACCTACCTCGCCGCGCGGGACGAGGAGTACCCGGCCTTCTCCCGAGGGTTTTGCTCCTTGCTGCGCAGGCTGCATCGCGATGGCGTGGCGTTGTTCCAGGTCGATCCGTTTGTCGACGAACTGCTGGCGATCCACGAATTCTTTGCAGGCGGGAAAACGCCTGCGGATCTGCCCGCCGAAACGGATCGCCGACGGGTCTACGAGGCTGAGCGCCGGGCCACCGGGGCCCTTCTCGATTTTTACAAGGCCTCGCTTTCGGGGACCTTCAAAGAGACGGTGTCTGCGGTGAAGCGATTTGCCCGGGCCGATGCCGAACGCTTCCGCCTGAGAGACGAGATGCGCGCACAGGCCCTGGCTTTGGGGGTGACCGGCTATCGTTCGAGCGGCGTGGAGGCCGGCGACATCCACCTGTGGCTGGGGTCCCGCCTGCGGCGGCACCTGAAAGGAATCGCCCGGGTTCAACCGGTTCACCTGCTGCGGGAGCAGCATCTGGCCATGGGCGCTCGACGCAGGAACCTGGGGCCCGGCGACATTTTGACGATCGTGTACTTGTTTCACCCGAGAGCGTCGGGGCCCCGGCTGGACCTTCTGGCGGCAAAAAGTCTGGTCTATGTCAAGCTGCTGGAAAAAGAGGAGCGCATGCCGGGGGTTGAGCCGTTTCCGCACCTGGTCGACGAGTTGGAAACCTCGCAAATCGTCGACCGGCTGACCTACGAAGACTGCCAGCGGCTGTATCCGCTGATCCGGCGGGCCGACACGGCCGGGGCGCGGGGGATCGTGCGACGGTATCTTGCCGCGCAGGGCGCTGCACTGGATCGGTCAAATCGTTGAACCGTCAAGTCGCGGCCGTCGGGACGTGCACAAAGATGCATTCGACGATCCAGCCAATCCACCGGCGATAGCGTCGCGAGAAGTACATGTAAAAAGTTCAGAAAACGGCTGAATCGATTATGGTCGCTGTTTTAGGGGCACGACACTAGCACTTGAAAGGGTAGAAATGGTGATAGCAATACCCTTTCGGGTCGCTGTAGAGGACTTCGGTGTCGGCCATGCACTGGCCGATGCATTCCTTGGACACCTCCGGATAGTCCATCCGCAGCTCTTCTTTCCGCTTGCAGGGCATGCAGATCGGCTCGTGGTCGTACACCGAAAGGATTCTTTCATCCGACGGGGCGAGCTTTGCGTTGCACCGTTTGCAGGAGATCGCGCAGGAGAGTTTTTCTTCCCAGACATCGGGCATGGTCGGTTCGCTCCTTTTTTGGAATCGGTTTCTTTTTTAGGTTCTTCTGTTTATACCGCTTGTCGGAATGACGTTCCGGAAAAAGGACAGCGGCATAGGGGCTTGTGACAAACACCCCGGAATCGGAACGCTTTTTTGACAAGCCCTATATAACGGGTGCCGGCATTTTTCGCAAGAGACGGCCCACGGGCCATCGGCGGTGCTTTCATGGCTTCTCAAACGGACCGGACGACGAACGGCGGGCGCAGACGGCCGCCGGAACCGAGCGTGTATCGATACGAACTGCCCGGCGGCTGGATCGTACTGGCCGGCAGGACGGATGCGGACAACGATCTTTTGAGCCTGAAGACCGCCCGGCCGAAGGACTGGTGGTTTCACGTGCGGGGGGTGCCCGGCAGCCACGTGATCCTGCAGGCGCAGCCCGGCCGGGAACCGGACAAGGCGACCCTGGAGGCGGCGGCTGCCGTCGCCGCCTGGCACAGCAAGGCCCGCGCCGGCGGAACGGTGCCGGTGGCCTGCACCCGCGCGGCCAACGTCTCAAAGCCCCGGGGGGCCAAACCCGGCACCGTGTCGATCCGAAAGGAAAAAGTTTTCAAGGTCCGGCCCGGGCTTCCGGCTGAGGCCCCGGGCCGGTAAGGGTTTGGAGAAGAAGCCGCCCGGCTTGCCGTCTTTTCCCTGTTCAGGGGTCTTTTTTCCTATCCTGCCGGATGGGTTTCGGAACCCCGCCGGGGACGCACTGGCTTTATCGGCGACACATCGGCCGCGGCGATGCGGGTCTCCAATCCGCTGTCCGGGAGCCAGCGGCGGATGAAGGCCGCGCTTTCCGGTCGGACCCCCACCGAAACCTGCTCGAATCCGACCTGCTCCAACATCTCTTTGAGCACCTCGACGGTCTCGGCGCCGCCGATGCAGCCGGTCATCGAAAAAGATCGGGCAAAGCGGCCGCCTCTCGTCTTTTTGAACCATGCCGCCCCGCGGGCCCCTCGAGCCGGCATTTTCCGCAATTCCTCTTCGGCACCGCTTGTCGTGGACACGGATCGGCGTTATGATAGAGTGTCCCCTCAGGGCAAACGGCGAAAACCCAACTGGAGGAGAGCGCCATGAAGACATCGATCCGTCTTTTCGCCGCACTGGTGCTGGCGGGGTTGCTCGCCGGCTGCGCCGGCACCGCGACGATGGACCCGGAAGCGGCTCTTCGAAAACGGATCGGAGAGGCCTACGGCGTCTCGGGCTTTGATCGGATCGATGCGCTTCGCTACACCTTCAACATGCAGCTCAAGGGTCGAACGGTCATCCGCTCCTGGGTCTGGGAACCCGGCACCGACCGGGTGGTGCTCCAGGCCGAAGACGGCGGCGCCGACTACCAGCGAAATGAAGTGGGCGAATCCAGCGAATTGCGGGCCGTAGACGCCCGGTTCGTCAACGACAACTACTGGCTTTTGTTTCCCCTGCACGTCTACTGGGACATCAACACGGCCGTGTCGGACACCGGCATGGCGAAGCTGCCCATCGGGCCGGGCGAGGCCCGGCGCATCGTGGTCTCCTATCCCCGCGGCGCCCGATACTCGCCGGGGGATGTCTACGAGCTTTTCCTGGACGACCGTTTCCGGGTCCAGGAGTGGATCTATCGAAAAGGCGGCGCAGCAAAACCGACCCGGGTCGCCACCTGGGAAGACCACCGCCGCCTGGGCCCCTTGACGGTGTCGCTCACCCACCGGTCGGCAGACGGAAGCTTCCGGCTCTGGTTCACCGACGTGGGCGTGAAACTCAAGGGCGAAAAGCTGTGGACGGAACCCACGAAGGGCGGCAAGTAGCGGGTGGCAGGTGCTTTGTGGTGGGCGCCTGCGGCGCTGTATGCGGATTGTCGCTGGCAGTGAACCACAGACGACAAACCACAAACGACGAACCATCCACCGCCTGCAACGAGCCACCCGCTGCCCGCTGTCGCCAATGGAATCTCTTGCCATGGCCCCCTCAATCCGATAATACGGCCGCACCATGACAACAAAAATATTTCTCAAACCCGGCCGTGATCGTTCCGCTGTCCGCCGCCACCCCTGGATCTTTACCGGCGCCATCGATAAAATCGAAGGTTCGAAACGGCCAGGGGAGGTCGTCGAGGTGATCGATGCCAAGGGTCGCTGGGTCGCCCGGGGCGCGCTTTGTCCCCGGTCCCAGATCGCCGTGCGCCTCCTGACCTGGGATTCGGGCCAACCGATCGACGAAGCGTTCTTCGACGAAAAGGTCGCCCAGGCCATTCTCGGCCGCGAATTGATCCGCCCCCCGATCGACTCCACGGCCCGTCGGTTGATCCATGCCGAAGCCGACGGGCTGCCCGGCACCATCGTCGACCAGTACGGCAACTACCTGGTCTGCCAGTTTCTCACCGCCGGGGCCGAGCGCTGGCAGGAGCCGGTCATCGCCGCGCTCAAGCGCCGACTCTCACCCACCGGCATCTTCGAGCGCTCCGATGTCACCGTGCGGGAAAAAGAGGGGCTTCATCCAGTGGTCGGACCGATCGAGGGCGAGGAGCCCCCCGGCCTTCTGGAGATCGAAGAAGGCCCCTGCCGCTACGCCGTGGACGTTCGAAACGGCCACAAGACCGGTTTTTACCTGGACCAGCGGGACAACCGCAGCTGGGTTCGGGCGTATGCCCGTGACGCCGACGTGCTCGACTGCTTCAGTTACACCGGCGGTTTTGCCGTCGCCGCGCTGCGGGCCGAAGCAGCCCGGGTCACCTGCGTGGACGTCTCCTCCGACGCCCTGGAACTGGTCACATACAACGCCGGGCTCAACGGCATCGCCGAAGATCGGCTGGAGACCATCCGGGGCGACGTGTTCAACACCCTCCGGGGCTTCCGGGACGCGGGCCGGGAATTCGACCTGATCGTTCTGGACCCGCCCAAATTCGCCGAGACCAAAAACCAGCTGGAGCGTGCCGCCCGGGGCTACAAGGACATCAACCTGTTTGCCATCAAGAACCTGAGAGCCGGGGGTGTGCTGTTCACCTTTTCGTGCTCCGGCGCCATGGACCCCCAGCTTTTCCAGAAAGTGGTGGCCGGCGCGGCCTTGGATGCCGGCCGCCGGGTGCAGATCCTCCACCGCCTCAACCAGCCGGCCGATCATCCGGTCTCAATGAACTTTCCCGAGGGGCACTACCTCAAGGGACTCGTCTGCCGGGTTTGGTGATCAAATCGCTTGCGCGGTTGTATAACGGGAAAAAGCGATGAAATCCTACCTCTCTGCGCTTGAAGCGATCTTCCGGGCCGGGGTTGCCCGGGTCGATCCGGAGACGCTGATCGAAGACTGCCTGCGCCTGGAAGGACAAACGCTGACCGTCGACACCGGTGAAAAACGCCAAAGCTACGACCTGTCCCGGTTCGCGCGGGTGGCGGTCATCGGCTTTGGCAAGGCGACCGCCCGGATGGCAAAGGCGGTAGAAAACATCCTGGGCGACCGAATCGACGAAGGGGTGATTTCGGTCAAATACGGCCACACCGAAAAACTCTCCCGCATCCGGACCGTGGAGGCCGGCCATCCGGTGCCGGATGAAAACGGCATTCAAGCGGCCCGGCAGATCGCCGAGATGGCCCGGCGGGCCGACGACGCCACCCTCGTCATCACCCTCATCTCCGGGGGCGGATCGGCCCTGATCCCCTACCCCTGGTCGGGCCGTGCAGAAGGCGGCGAGATTCGCCTGACCCTGTCCCAGAAGCAGGCCGTCACCGGGGTTCTTCTGGGCTGTGGAGCGGTCATCAACGAGATCAACTGCCTGCGCAAGCACCTCTCGCAGATCAAGGGGGGCCGCCTGGCCCAGGTGCTTCACCCGGCGACATCGCTGAACCTGATCCTCTCCGACGTGGTGGGAGACCGCCTGGATGCCATCGCATCGGGCCCCGCCACCTGGGACCGGACCACCTTTTCCGATGCAGCCCGGATCGTTGCCAAATATGACATCGAAGAAAAGCTTCCCGAGCCGGTGCGGCGGGTCCTCTCCCTCGGAGAAGCCGGTGCGATCCCCGACACCCCGAAAAAGGGGGACCCGGTCTTTGACCGGGTCGCCAACCTGCTCGTGGGAACCAACTACCAGAGTCTTCAGGCCGCGGCCCGAAAGGCGGAGGCAATCGGTTTCTCCCCGGTGATCCTCTCTTCCCAGATTATCGGAGAAGCAAGGGAAGTGGCGAAAGTCTACTGCGGCATCGGCAAAGACGCGCGTCGCAAAGGACTTTTCGGAAGGCGCCCGCTCTGTCTGATCGGCGGCGGCGAGACCACGGTCACCCTGAAGGGGTCCGGAAAGGGGGGCCGGAACCAGGAGATGGCCCTTTCCTTTCTGGCCGAGATCGAACAGGATCCGGCCGCGGCCGAAGGGCTCTATTTTCTGGCCGCCTCCACCGACGGAAACGACGGCCCCACCGATGCAGCCGGCGCTTTTGCCTGCCGGGAAGTTCTCCAGAACGCAGGGGACAAAGGGCTGCGGATCACCGACGCCTTGAAGAACAACGACGCCTATTCCTTTTTCGAGGCCGTCGGCCGCCTGCTCAAGACCGGGCCCACCAACACGAACGTCTGCGATATCCAGCTGCTGATCGTGACCTGATCAAATCGCAGCCGCGATTCGATGGCGGCTTCGCTTCGCGAAACCAAGCCTGCAATTCGGTCTGGTTCCGCCGTCGAGGATTTCCTTGACCGCACTGCACCTGGGAGGATATGCGTTCGAAAGCGAACCGTGTGCATCACAGTCGATGAGGCGGGAGCCGGACATGGACAGGGACATCGTCGTCAATAGCTGGTGCGACCTTCAGGAGGAGCTTTTCCGGGAGTCCTGGAACCCCGCCATCCAGCGGTTCCGTTCCCCCTTCGTCTTCCGAGGGCTTTCGGACAAGGACTACCGGCTGGAGACCTCCCTGATGCGCCTCGAAGGCCCTTTCAAGGCCCTGGAACGCCACCTGTTGCGAAACTTCCGCAAGTACAGCCAGCCGGTGTCGGGCCACCTCCCCTCTTTCTGGCACCTGCTGACCATCGCCCAGCACCACGGCCTGCCGACCCGGCTGCTGGACTGGACCTATTCCCCCTATATCGCGCTTCACTTTGCCACGGCAAACCACGAAAAGTTCAATATCGACGGCGTCATCTGGGTGGTCAACTTCGAGCGGGCACACCGCCTGCTGCCGCCACCGCTCAAGGAGTGCCTGGGCACCGAAGGGGCGCAGGCCTTCACCGTGGAGCTGCTGTCGAGCCTTCAGCCCCGCAACCACGACCGCACCCCCCTGGAGGACAGCTCCTTTCACGACGTGATCCGGTCTCTGGAGGAGTTCGACAGCTTCGGGGAGGAGCGGGATTTTCTTCTCTTTTTTGAACCCCCCTCCATGGATGACCGGATCGTCAACCAGTTCGCCCTTTTCTCGGTGATGCCCAATGCGGGCCTTGCCGTGGACGATTGGCTGATCCGCCAAAAGGGGCTTTGCAAGCGGGTCATTCTACCGAGCCAGCTCAAGTGGGAGATCCGGGACAAGCTCGACCAGAGCAACATCACCGAACGGGTCCTGTTTCCGGGCCTCGACGGGCTGTCTTCCTGGCTCAAACGCCACTACAGCCCGAAAGGATAGCATATGAACAAACAGCAGCTGATCGACCGCGTCGGGGAAAAACTGGGCGGGGCTTCCAAGGCCGACGCCGCCCGGGCCGTTGAGGCCGTCTTCGAATCGATCGCAGAAGGCCTCCACGAAGACGGGATCGTGCGCATCGGCAAGTGGGGCACCTACAGAGCCGACGAGATCGACCCGGCTGCGTGACCGCCTCGGAAGATGCCTGTTTTCTGATATGCCGCATTCGTCGAAGCCAACATACCCTCGGCAGCAGGCTGGCCGCCCCCGGGTCCTGCTGACGACCGTCTGCCGTCCCTTCGGGAAAAACGGCGAAGGCGATTCGGTGGGGGCCGAATTGTTTCACGCCCAGGTGACCCGAAGCCAGGGCATCTTCAGCTACCGCCAGGTGATTCGATGCTGGGGGCTCGACTATATCGCCGAGAACATCGACGCCCCGAGCGTGGTGCTGCACTATCCTTCCGAGCACGAATTGCTCCGGGAGCTGACCACGGGCCGCTTCGACCTGGTCGGCATCAATTTCGTCGTGGCCACGTTCCACAAGATCCGGCGGATGGCGTCCCTGATCCGGCGTCACGCCCCGGACGCCCGGATCGTGCTCGGAGGTTACGGGACGGTTCTCCCCGACGACCTGCTCGAACCTTACGCCGATTTCATCTGCCGGGAAGAGGGCATCGGCTTCATGCGCCGGCTTCTGGGGGAAAAGGACAACGGCGCCATCCGTCACCCGTATGCACCGATCGAGTCGCCCCGGGTCTATTCTTTTCCCCTTCCGACCAAGGTCGCCCACATCACCGCCGGCCTGGGCTGCCCCAACGGATGCGACTTTTGCTGCACCTCCCACTTTTTCAAGAGAAAGTACGTTCCGTTCGTGAAAAACGGCCGGGAACTTTTCGACACGATGGTCGCCATGGAGAAGGCGGCGCAGCAGGCCGGGGACCGGCTGAGCGGATTTATCATCATCGACGAGGATTTTTTCATCCACGCCTCCCGGGCACGGGAGTTTCTCGAACGCGTCCGGAGTTCCGAAAAATCGTTTTCGATCATGGGCTTTGGCAGCGTCAAGGGCCTTTCCCGGTTTACGGCAGACGAAATCGCCGAGATGGGGTTCGACATTTTGTGGACCGGGTTTGAAAGCCCCGCGGCCGGCTACGGGAAGCTGGCGGGCGCCGAGCTTCCCGACCTCTATGCCGCGCTCAAAAGGCGGGGGGTGGCCCTTCTGTCTTCGATGATCATCGGGTTTCCCGACAGGGACCGCCGCCAGATCCTCAAAGACGCCCGGCTGATGCAGTCCCTGGGCCCGGCGCTGTGGCAGATCCTGATCTACTTCGCCTTTCCCGGAACCCCGTTCTACCAACGGGCCCTGGCCGAAGGTCTCTACCATCCGGCATACCGCGACAATCCGGACTATCGAAAATTCGACGGGTTTTCGATGCACTTCAAGCACCGGCATTTTTCACCCTCCCAATTGGAGCAGCTCCAGCGGGACCTGTACCGGGACAACTTCGAGCGCCTCGGCCCCTCCATCGTCCGCATCATCCAGACATGGTTCGACGGCTGGCGAAACCTGCGCCACGACCCGAATCCCCTGCTCCGGGAGCGCGCCGAAAGAATGCGGGATTACGTCAAAAGCGCGCTGCCCGGCCTCTATCCGGCCGCCGTTTTCGGACCGAACCGGGTCCAGCGCCAGAGAGCCAGAACGCTTATCCGGCGGATCCGGGCCGAGCTGGACATCTCGCAGATGTCGGACCGGCTTTCGGGCTGGGCCACCCTCCCGCTGGCGGCATGGACCTGGCTGGCCGCCCGGCTCGACATCGGCCAGCAGCCGCGGCTTCTGCGGGTGGAACACCCCAAGTAAGGAGCTGCAAGGATCGAACCGATTTCAAAACGCTTCGATTCCGTATATGATAGATCGTCGGCACCGATAAACCCCTTCAACAAAAGAAGCAAAGGAGCGGGTGAACAAATAACGGTTCGGTCGGATGCCTTCGGCAACCGCCGGAAATTAAAAAAGGGGATGCCCGTGGGCATCCCCTTTTCGGTTCGAAGCGTCTGTTTCAGGGATCAGGCGGTTTCCTCGATCTTTTCCTGGTTTTCCGCTGCGGCCTCTTCGACCCGATCCATGCAGTCTTTTTCTTCGGCATCTTTCTTCTTGTAGGTTTCGGCCGTCGAAGAGTCGATGTTCAGCTTGTCGAGGGTCTTCTGGGTCTCTTCTTTTTCTTCCTGCACTCTGTCTTTTTCTTCCGCCATAAATGAAACCTCCTTTGCCGTTTGCACCGGAGTTCGAGTTTTGCTGTCTCCGGCCTCTTTACCTGTCACCCTATCAGGGATGGCGCCTGAGCCCAATACGGGATAGGATGTATTTCCGGCTGCGCGGCTCCTTAGAGCGTCCCGGTCCGAGGGTAAAAGCCTTTTTACGCCCCTGCCGGATTGACCGCCGGGCCGTCATGCGATACGAATGGTCCCGGAAAACAGCCGCAGAAGGCGGCCGATCTTGACAGGATCTGAGGAGTTCGCCAAACTTAGGAGAGTCGATCCGTGAAACCGCTCCTTACCCGTTTGTTGGCGGCCGCAGCGGTCCTTTTGGCCGCATGGCTGCCGGTGGCATGCACCGCCGTGAAAAACGCCCCCCCGATCGGCATTCAGGGAGGCCGGCTGACCCCCTGCCCGGCCACGCCGAACTGCGTCAGCTCCGATGCCGACCCGAAAGACCCAACCCACTGGATCGCACCGTTTCGCATCCGTGGCGACATCGGGCCGTTCTGGAAGACCCTGGAAGAAACCGTCGCCGACCGCCCCCGAACGCGCATCGTGACCGCCGATGAAACATACCTGCACGCAGAGGAAAAAAGCCGCATTTTCGGCTTCGTGGACGATATCGAATTTCAACTGCGCCCGGCCGAGGGAATTGCCGCCGTCCGTTCCGCCTCCCGAACCGGACGCTCGGACCTCGGGGTCAATCGCAAGCGGGTGGAAGAGATCCGATCAAAACTGAAAAGCCGGGGGGTTCTCCGGTAAGGTCGGGCTTTCATCACCGGCGCCGTCACTGTCCCGGGTCGCGGCAGGGGGTAAAGATGGCAGAGTTGCAGATCGGCCTCGACGACGTCTTCATCCGCCCCTACCGCGATTCCGACACCCACTCCCTTGTCACCAGTGCAAACAACCCCCGGGTCGCCCGCGACCTGCGGGAGGCCTTCCCCCACCCCTACACCGAACAGGACGCCCGAAACTGGCTGGGCCGGTGTCGGCGCCACTCCCCGATCACCCATTTCGCCATCGCAGGCGGCGCCGAAAATGCGGGGGTGATCGGCGGCATCGGAGTGATTCCCGGCACCGACGTCCACCGCATCGAATCCGAACTGGGCTACTGGCTGGCAGAAGCCTACTGGGGCCGGGGCATCATGACCCGGGCGGTGTCCGCCTTCGTGCCGGCGGCGGCCTCCCGGTTCGGACTCCGGCGGATCTTTGCCCGGGTGTTCACCCGAAACAGGGCATCGGCCAGAGTCCTGGAAAAGTCCGGTTTCACCCGGGAGGCTTTGCTGCGAAACGGGGCGATCAAAGACGGCGTTGTGCTGGACGAGTAACTCTATGCCCGCACCTTTCCAGAAGGCGCATAGTGAACGGGGACAATTTTTCCTTCCGGTTCCACGCAATGCGAAGCATTTATCACATCGCGAAAGCGATTTGATCGACAGCGACCTTAACCAAGGAGGACGCCGGTGAAACTCAGCGAATTTATGACCACCCACATTCATTTCGTCGACGCCGATTGTCCGGTCTACGACGCCATCGAGAAAATGGTCGACCGGCGAATCCGCTCCCTGGTCGTCTCCTTTGGCGGCAACCCGCCCGAGTACGGCGTGATCACCGCCCGGGACGTCGTCGCCAAGGTGCTGGGTAAAGGGGCCGACCCGGCGGCCCTCAAGGTGTCTGAAATCGCCAGCCGCCCCCTGTTCTGCGTCGAAAAGGACATGGAGATGTTCGAGGCGGCCCGGGTCATGGAAGAGCACAGGGTCGCCCGGGTCTTCGTCTGCGACAACGGACGGATCATCGGGGTGGTCGCCATGATCGACATGATGAGCGCAGCCCTGATCATGCGGGCCAAAGGAGAATGACGTGTTCCGAAAATTTTTCTCCCAAAGCAAAAAAGAGCAGGCCGTCATCGAACAGATCGACGCCCACCTGCGCCTGCTGATCAACGCCTGCAAGGGGTTCCACGAGGGGCTGGAAAACGGGAACAAAAAACGGATCCGGCAGGTGTTTCACCTGGAGCGGGAGGCGGACGTGGTCCGGCGGGAGATCATCCGAGCGGTCTACGAGGGCGCTTTTTTGCCGTATCTGCGGCCGAACCTGTGTCGATTCGTTGAAATCGTGGACCGGGTATTTGACGAAATCGAAGACGCCGCCAACCACTACCTGGAAAGGGAGATCCCCCACGAACTGCGGGAGTTTTCCATCCGGGTGGCGTTTTACAACCTGCGGATCTGCGAAATGCTCCAGGTCTGCTTCAAGACACTGATCCAGGGCGGCGACCTGCGGGAAAAGACCCTGGCCGTCCGGATCTATGAAAAGAAGATCGACGACATCAAGTACGAGATGCGACGGATCCTCTGGGGGCTGCCGGTGAAAGACTTCTGGGAGGGACGGATTCTGGCCGAATTCTTCGACGGTCTGACGACGATCAGCGACGTCGTTGAAGACGCCAGCGATTACCTGCACATCATCAACGTCAGCATGAAATAGAACTGCGCATACGGTAGCGGCGTTCATGTGGAAGATCTCAAGCGGCGTATTTCTGGGCTGGAGTCTGGGCGCCAACGACTCGGCCAACATCTTCGGCACCGGAGTGGCCACCGGAACGATCAAGTACCGGACCGCGATCTGGTTGACAGCCGTCTTCGTGATGATCGGGGCCCTGCTCGAAGGCCCCCGGTGCATGAAGACCATCAACGCCCTGGCGGCCATCGACCCGATGGCCGCCTTTTGCTGCACCCTGGCGGCAGGGCTGACGATTGCCGCCCTGACCTTTTTTTCCATTCCGGCCTCGGTCTCCCAGGCGATCGTCGGCACCATCGTCGGGGCCGGGCTTCTGGCCGGCCATGTGGATCTCTCCCTTCTGTACAAAGTGGTCGCCTGCTGGCTGTTCACCCCCGTGTTGAGCATCGTCCTTGGCTACGTCACCTACCGGGTGATCGAGCAGATCCTGAACCGGACCGTCAAGAGCCTGACCCGGCGGAACCTGATCTACTTCTGGGGCATCCTGATCGCCGGCTGCTACGGCGCCTATTCGCTGGGGGCCAACAACGTGGCCAACGTAACCGGGGTGTACGTCAATGCCGGGGTTCTGCTGCCGCTGGCGGCATCGGTCATCGGAGGGCTCAGCATCGCCTTCGGGGCGGTCACCTACAGCAAGCGGGTGATGATGACGGTGGGAAAGGGCATCGTCCCCCTGGACCCGTTTTCCGCCTTTGTCGTGGTGCTTGCCGAGGCCATGACGCTGCACCTGTTCACCCAGCTCGGGGTGCCGGTCTCCTCCTCGCAGGCGGTGGTCGGCGCGGTGGTGGGCGTGGGGCTGGTGGGCGGCCTTCGCACCGTGAGCCTCAGGATGCTCGCCTTCATCGGCATCGGCTGGGTGATGACCCCGGTGGCGGCCGGCCTGATCGCAGTCGGACTGCTTTTCGGCATCCGGTTTATCTGAGGGACTATCCGGGGGTTTGCATCCGACGGCTCCGCCGCTTATATTGTGCGGCAGCAAGCCGATTTTTACAGGGGTGCCCGACGGCCCCGGTCCGGTTTGCCCTCCGCCGGGCGCCCCCCGCAATTCCAGCGTCACTGGAGGTTTTAAATGGCATACTACTTTTCCAAGACGGTTCCCCTCACCTTTGACGAAGCGCTGGCCCGCACCGCCGAGGTGTTGGCCAAATACGGCTTCGGCGTGCTCACCGAGATCGACGTCAGGTCGACCCTGAAAAAGAAGCTCGACGTCGAGTTTCGAAACTACCGGATCATGGGCGCCTGCAACCCGGACTTCGCCTACCAGGCGCTTCAGAAGGAAGACAAGATCGGCACCATGCTCCCGTGCAACGTGATCGTCCAGGAAACCGATGCCGGAAAGATCGAGGTGGCCGCCATCGACCCGGTGGCTTCGATGCAGGCCGTGGACAATCCCGATCTCGAATCGGTGGCAACGGAGGTCCGCTCCCGGCTGCAGGCCGTGATCCAAGAGATCTGAGCCGATGGAAACGATCCGGATCGAAGGATACAGGCCCGGCGCCCTGGGCCGGGTCACGGAGATGCACGGCGTCTATTACGCGCGCAACTGGAATTTCGGGCTTTTCTTCGAGCGGAAGGTGGCCCGGGAGATGGCCGAATTCCTGGGCCGTTTCGACCAGGAACGTGACGGGCTCTGGCTGGCGACCGACGGGGAAAAGGTGGTGGGCGCCGTCTTCATCGACGCGGTCGATGCCGACACCGAAGGCGCCCACCTGAGGTGGTACATCGTCGACGACGACTACCGGGGGCGGGGGATCGGAACGATCCTCCTTCGAAAGGCCATGGACTTCTGCCGTCAACGCGGATACGCCAGCGTCTACCTGTGGACTTTCGCCGGCCTCGACGCCGCGCGGCACCTGTATGAAAATCAAGGATTTCGCTTTGCCGAGGAGAAGGAGGACCGGACCTGGGGAGAACCGGTCACCGAGCAGAAGTTCGTCTGGCGATCAACCGGCGGCGGGTCCGCCGGTTGATGGTTGATTCGTTGATTGGTTGATTCGGCCCCATTCGGCCTTTCTTTTGACGGGCCGGTACGGTGCCCGGCCCTACGCAGGCATAGCCTTCGAAGGGAAAGTTTTCAGGTCCGATCAATCCGGCGGCCCGGCAGCCGGGGGCCCCGTTCATGGGAAACTTCGTTTGGCAGCCTCATTTTCCGTAGGGCACGACCTCCGCGTCGTGCCGCAGTGAACGGCATCCGGCTTCGCCTGCAGCTGCACCGGACAGGCAGCGGCCGTTCACTGCCATTCAACAGGCCCTGAAGAAAAACAGCAGGAAGACAAAAAGTGGACAAACTGGAAGCAAAACGGGCCGAGGTCTTCAAGGAAAACTACCGGCTGTACCTTTCGCAGCTTGCCGGCATCGACATGGCGTTTCGGGCCTCCATGCTCGACATCGCCGTGGAAGGCGGCACGGTGCAGGTTACCTTCTTCGGCCGGCGGTTCTTGGTGACCGCGGAAAACATCACCGACGAGGCCGGGGCCCGGGCGCCCTACGACGTTTGCGTGGTTTTGGCGCGCTACCTGCTCATGTGCCCGAAGCGGTTTCCGGCCGAAGACGCCTGGAGCGCCTACCGGGACTTCAAGGACAGCGGGCCGCTCACCGTCTTTTTCGCAGACAGCGTGGAGGGGGCGATCGCCGCCGCCTTTTCCGGCCGCCTTTCCGAACTCTCCGATGCCTGCCGGGCGCTGGGCGGCGTCCGCCCGGCCGCGGAGCTCTCCTACGACCTGACGGTGCAGATCCCGGCCCTGCCCCGGGTCCCGCTTCTGCTGCTGTTCAACGACGCGGACGAAGAGTTTCCCGCCCAATGCTCGGTGCTTTTCGAGGCAAGGGCCGAGCGGTTCCTCGACGCCGAATCGCTTGCCATTTTAGGCTCTCAACTTGCGCAAAGACTCCAGACCGATGGCTGACCCTCCCCTTTCAGAATCGATGCAGCCCCAGACGAAGGCCGGTTTTTTCAGGCGCTCGGCGGCCACGGCCACCGACGTGTTCGCAGGCCTGTTAGGCGCCTTTCTGGTGCTGAGCCTGGTGGGACTGTCGATCCCCATGGACGGCCGGCAGATGGCGGTCCTGACCCGACCGGTCATGTTTTTCGGAGCGCTGTATGTGGGCATCGGGCCGTACCTGTTTGCCAACTCCCTTGGCAAATACGCCTTTGCCGTCCGGATCGTCAGCGACCGCAACGGCGCAAGACCCGCCCTGTGGCAGTTTCTGGTCCGCTGGGCGCTTCTGATCCTCTGGCCCCTGGAGCTGATCGTGCTTATCTTGTCTCCGTCGAAAAAGCGGATCGGCGACCGGCTGGCATCGACCACGGTGGTCGAAGATGCGGCCTCCAAAGCGCGCTGGGGACGGCGCATCGGCATCAGCCTCACCGCCCTTTTCGTCCTGTACCTGATCCTGGTGCAGTCCATGCAGGCCGCCGCCCGAAACACGGAAATGTTCCGGACCGCAGCGGCCTTTTTCCAGGAGAACCGCATCGGCGAAGACACCCTGGGCGGGCCGGTGACATTCTCCAAAACGCCACTGAAGGTGGTGATGAAAAAGGACAAGGGGAGCCTGATTACCGCCGCCGAAGGCTCCCGCAAGAGAGGCTACATCGAACTGTCCCTGATCCGGGAGGCGGACGGCTGGGAAATCGTCCGCTGGGAAGTCACCGACGAGCCCTCCGGCCGGGGCTATTCCTACAGCTATTGAAGCAGGGACCCTCGGGCCCGACGCAGACGGAACATCTCCCCGAACGCGACTTGCTCCCGCCTTTCAAGCGCCGTGCGCCGGCACCTTCAAACCCGGCTCTATCCGGCAGCCGGAAAACCTTGACAGCTGCCGGACGATCAGCGAAGGAGGCGTTATCATAATCCGTCGCACCGGCCATGATCACGGAACATGAATCTGGCATCCGCTGTAACCTCTTTGGCTTTTTTTCGGTTATTTTTTTTCTTTGCCAGGCCGATATGGACATCAAACCGAACGATAAAATACCCGCCGATCCGCACCCCCACCGCAAATCCCTTGAAGAGGTCCACGGCACGGTCCAAACCCGGCATCCCAAGCTGTGGAAGCGCATTTTTGCCTTTGCGGGGCCGGCCTACCTGGTCAGCGTGGGGTACATGGATCCCGGCAACTGGGCAACCGACCTGGAAGGCGGCTCGCGGTTCGGCTATGCCCTGATATGGGTGATTTTGATGTCCAACATGATGGCGGTGCTGCTGCAAACCCTGGCGGCACGGCTCGGGATCGTCACCGGCAAGGACCTGGCCCAGGCATGCCGCGCCGAATATTCGAAAATGGCGGCATTTTTCCTCTGGATCCTGTGCGAGATTGCGATCGCTGCAATGGACCTGGCAGAGGTGCTGGGCACCATCATCGGTTTGAACCTCCTTTTCGGCCTTCCCCTGCTCTGGGGGGCGGCGGTCACCCTGTTCGACACGTTTTTGCTGCTGGCCATTCAGAAGTATGGCATCCGCAGGATGGAAGCGTTCATCCTGTCGCTGATCACCGTCATCGCCGGCGGCATGATCGTCAACCTTTTCCTGGCAGAGCCGGACTGGGGGGCGGCGGCGGCCGGGCTGGCGCCTTCCCTGCCGGAGGGATCGCTGTACATCATTCTCGGCATCATCGGGGCCACCGTGATGCCGCACAATCTGTATCTTCATTCCTCGCTGGTGCAGACGCGGCAGGTGTCCCGGATCGTCGACTCGAAGGCCGCCGCCTGCCGGTTCAACCTGCTGGATTCGGCCATCGCCCTGAATGCGGCCTTTTTGGTCAACTCGGCGATTCTCGTCCTTGCAGCGGCCGTGTTCTACCGACACGGGATCGTTGTCACCGAGATCCAGCAGGCAGACAAGCTCCTGGAGCAGCTTCTCGGCTCCCGGGTCGCGCCCATCGCTTTCGGGATGGCACTGCTGGCAGCCGGTCAAAGCTCCACGTTGACCGGCACGCTTGCAGGGCAGATCGTGATGGAAGGGTTTGTAAAGATCAAGCTACGGCCCTACTTGCGGCGCCTGATCACGCGCATGATCGCGCTGCTGCCGGCCGTGGTGGTCATTTCGATCTCGGGGGATGAAGGCACTTACAAGCTGCTGATTCTCAGCCAGGTGATCCTCAGCCTGCAGTTGCCGTTTGCCATCGTCCCCCTGGTCCATTTCACCAGCGACAAGCTGAAAATGGGGTCGTTTGCCAGCAAATCGTGGGTAAAGCTGCTGGCGTGGATCACCTCGGCCATCATGATCGCGCTGAACGGAAAACTCGTCTACGACCAGATCGCGGCATGGGTGACAGGCGGCGCGCCCCTCATGGTCTCCATTCCGGCACTGGGAATTTCTGCGGCAATCGCTTTTTTCCTGCTGTACCTCATCATCCTTCCCCTGCTGCGGGGGGAAAGAGGCTGGGGAGAGGAAATGCCCGGCCGCGCCCCGGCGATCATCGAGGGGATCGAAACGCACCCGGTGAAGCATATTGCCGCGGCGTTGGGGCGGGACGCGAGCGACACGGCAGTCGTCAGCCAAGCGCTCTCTTTGGCAAAGTCGGAAAAAGCCCTGCTGACCCTCATCCATGTCGTCGATTCCCCCTCGGTGCAGGTCTACAGCGGAGAGGTCTACGACGAGCACACGCGGGAAGACGAGCAATACCTGCTGGAAATCGCAGAAGAGCTGCGCTCGTCGGACATCATGGTGGAAATCGCCCTGGTCTTCGGCGATCCGGCCCGGGAACTGGTTCGCTTCGCAGAATCGCACAAGGTCGACATGCTGGTCATGGGGTCCCACGGCCACCGGCTGCTGGGCGATCTGCTGTGGGGCGAGACGGTGGACCCGGTGCGCCACCGGGTCGAGATCCCTGTTCTGGTGGTGCGATAAACGGAAAAGCGCGCTCCATTTCGGAAGCGTCTCCCAGAGCATCAAAAACAAACATCCGCGTGCCCCGCTGCACATCAGACCCGGTTGGTGGGCACAATTTTCTGTACACCGCTGCCCATAGAATTGGGCAGTTTCTTTTTCGTCCCCTCACCCCCGATCCGCCTCCTTTTTCTTTCCATATTTTTATGCAGTTGAATTTTTATAAAAATTCTCAATTTTGGGATGCCGAGTTTGCGCCCCCTTTTCCCGGCACGAATATTGATGACCGCTCGTATGAAACTTCCCCCGAAGCCGGGGTTTTTGTAAGGCACGACCTCCGTGTCGTGCCGTCCTGAACGGCATCCGGCTTGGCCTGCGGCGGTGCCGGAATCCGAAAAGCGGCGAGTTGCCACTCCCTGCCCCATTCGTTTGCGACACATCTGTTGGAGGATGGATACGACGACATCCGCACGGTGCAGGAGCTGCTGGGGCACAAGGACGTGAAGACGACCATGGTGTACACCCACGTTCTGAACCGGGGCGCCGGAGGGGTCAAAAGCTCCTCCGATTCGATGGACAAAGGAATGTGAGGGAGGCCTAATAGCTCAGAATATTGATATTTTTCTGCATCGGTGGTAGGAATCGGGACACCTTCGCGACACTTGCAAGCATGCCCTTTCGGGGCGCCGAGCGACGGGATGCAGCATTTGACCACGACATGGGGCATCCGGGGCTTATGCGGCGTCTTCTGCAATACAAGCAGCGCAAGCTTCTCACCGCTGAAACCGATACAAAGCTGTTATCAAACGATTTTTCTGGAATTATCAGATTGTTGCAAAAAAGATTCGACGGCGTTTTTTGCCGTTTTTCCCATATCGCTTAGGCCACCTGATACCTGCTGTAAGTTGAAAGATTATTTCGAAAAAGGGAGGGATCAGGAAAAGCGACGATATACTTCTTTGCGATGACCGATCTTCAAGATGAGAATCAACAGGATGTCGTTTAGAATTTCATAGATGATTCTATAGTTTCCGACCCTCACTCTATGAAACGGATTATCCCCTTTCAATTTTGTCTCACTCGGATCCGGGAGGCTTTCCGCGAGGCTGTCGATTTTGGCGGCGATTCTTATTTGATCTTTCTTTGGAATTGTCCGAAGCGCTTTGGCCGCATCTCGGGTGAGCTCGATTCGGTAGGTCACAGATCAAGCTCCTTTTTCAACTCCTCCCAGGAGACCGTCTCCTCCTTGGTTTCCCGAGCCTGCCAGGCATCTTCGATATCTTTGCGTTCCTCCATCTCCTGGAGAAGCTTCAAATCCTCGACAGATACCAGGGCGGCCAGCGCCTCACCGCGTCTTGTCAGGATGAAGGATTCTTTTCCAAAAGCTACTCGGTTGATAATATTGGCAAATTTTTTTCTGGCATCAGCAGTGCTGATTTTTTTTAGCATTTCGATCACCTCCAGACTGATCAACTTATCTATTTGTACATAGTGTACTATTTGTACATAAAATATCTGACAGGAAGCGCTTTGTCAAGATCAGAAATTCGCTAATTGGGCACAACTTATAACATCGGCGTTGAGCAGACGCCGAGAAAATTG
>JASFPT010000002.1:0-58213 GCA_050115795.1 Desulfobacterales bacterium | reverse complement strand
CCACGGTGGCAAGAGAGTTTCGCATTCCGACCATTGTAAACATGCAGACCGCAACCGAGATGCTCAAAACAGGAGACGAGGTCACGGTAGACGCCAGCGAGAACACCATCTATCGCGGAATTATCAAGGATCTGTGTTTTTATGAACGCACCCAGGAAGAGGTGTTCGAAGAATCCTATGAGTATCGCCTGCTTCACCGGCTTTTGTTGAAGATTTCCCCGCTGAACATGGTCGATCCCCACGATGTAAACTTCAGCCCGGACCGGTGCCGAACCTTTCACGATATCGTTCGCTTTGTGCATGAAAAGGCGGTGGAAGAGCTGATGCACATCAGCGCAAGATACGGAAGGAGACTTCGGTCAGGTTTGCAGCCCCTTCACATCGAGGTCCCGTTGGGTCTTTATCTGCTGGACATCGGAGGTGGGATCCGCCAGGATGCCGTCGGCAAGGGCCCTCTGACCGCCGAAGCCGTCGAGTCCCTGCCGTTGAAGGCCTTTTTGATGGGATTGGTGGATTCAGGGCTGTGGGCGACCGAACCGCTATCCATAGACCTGAAGAGCATGATGGCCAGTGTGACCCGGACCTTTTCCACCTCCATGTCCGGACCCGATCAGGTGGGGCGAAACCTGGTCGTGGTCAGTGAAAACTACCTGAACCTGAGTCTGCGCCTCGGGTACCATTTCAATATCATCGATGCCTACATCGGGGATGCAATCAACGACAACTACGGGTATTTTCGATTCGTCGGCGGGGTCACCGACATCATCCGCAGATCCCGCAGGGCCAATTTTATCGCCGAGATCCTGAAACAGCACGATTTTCGCACCGAGATTCGCGGTGACCTGGTGATCGGTCGATTGAAAAAATTACCGATAGACGTCATGCGCTACAAGCTGGCGTTGTTGGGAGCGCTGGTATCATACACCCGGCAGCTGGACGTGCTGATGCATGACGATGAACAGGTCCACCAATGCATTTTTGAGTTCAACCAGCATTGGCCTGCGATGGAAGCGTAGCTCCGGCGTTCATTCAAAAGGAAGGCCGCAAAGGAGGACAACCATGGAGGCCGAGGTGAAAACCCGGATTCTGATCCTGGACGACGAGCCGATCGTCTGCAACCGGCTCAGGCCCACATTCGAAAAGCTCGGCTACGAGGTGGAGGTCTTTGTCGACAGCGCCGATGCCATGGCCCGGATACATGAGGCGGACTTTGATATCGTGATCACGGATCTCAAGATGAAGGGCATCGACGGTCTCCAGTTCGTCGATGCCGTAAAGTCGAAATCTCCCGGCACGGAGGTCATCGTGATCACGGGATTTGCGACCATGGAAACCGCCAAGGAATCCTTTAAATTGGGAATTTTTGATTTTGTCGCCAAACCTTTCAAGATCAGCGAGATACGGGAGCTGGTCGAAAAGGCGGAACAAAAGCGAAAAGCCGGCGCCCGGTAATGGTCATCCGGTAACCTTCAACGGTGCGCTCGGCGCCCCATTGAAGGGAAAAACGCCGCCCGGGGGACGGAGAAAAGGCATCGGACATGATCGGATCGCTTTTAAACAAGATGAAGAACATCGTCCTGGGGCAGGACTTCAGCGACGATCACCGGGAGTACGACAAGGAGCTGGTCGAATTTTTCATGAGCGGCGGCTATGACCAGCTCAAGGAGCGGTATGCGCTGTTCAATGAGCTCCTGATCCAGAATAACACCACCATGGACGCATTGAACGCCCTGCAGGAGCAGGCCAATTCGCACCGCATTACCTTTGCCGATTTCAGGCAACAGGTGGCGCACATGCTGGACGGCCTGATCGCCTTTGCAGGGTCGCTCGTCGAAATGAGCGGAAACAAATACGACTGGATCGTACCGATCGCCGAAAACCTGAAAGCGCGCATCGAAAAGAAATTGGCCACCGGGACGCCGGCCGCAGCCGAGCCGGTGTATTTATTCGGGCAGGTGGGCGCCCATATGGCCGGCGAAGTGGGCGCAAAGGCCTCCAACCTGGGGGAAGTCAAAAACATTCTCCACCTGCCGGTGCCCAGAGGACTGGTGTTCAGCTTCCCGGCGTTTACCCGGTTGATCTCCCACAACCGACTGGGGGAGGTCATCGGCCGGTCGCTGGAGGGATTGACCCTCGAAGACAGCGAAAGAATCCGGAAGGCCTCTGCCCGAATTCAGAGGGCGATCCTGGCGGCCGAGATCCCGCCCGGCTTGAAGGCGGCAGCAGAAAAGAAACTTGAAGCGCTGGGAGAGATCCCGCGGTTTGCCGTCCGAAGCAGCGCCACGGGAGAAGATGGCGCCGACTCTTTTGCCGGGCAGTTTCGTTCCGTATTAAACGTGCCACGCGACCAGGTACTGGAAGCTTACAAGGACGTTTGTGCAAGCCTGTTTGAAGAACGGGTCATCCGCTATCGTCTGGCCAAAGGAATTTCCCAGAACGAGAACCTGGCCATGGCCGTACTCGTTCTGGAAATGGTTCCGGTGTTCGCCTCCGGTGTGATGTACACCCTGGATCCGGGCGATCCGGAATCGGACCGGTCCGTGGTCACCGCCGTGCTGGGCCTGGGAACCTATGCGGTGGACGGCACGGTCGAACCGGACGTGTACCTCTTAGACCGCAGAGAAAATGGCGCCGTGCTCAAGCAGACCGTGGCCCAAAAACATCTCCGGCTTACGGCGGATCCCAACGGCGCTGGGACGAGGTCGGATCCGGTCCCCTCCGAACTTCGACAGGCCCCCTGTCTTGACGGTGAATCCCTTTGCCGTCTGTATGGGTTTTCACAGGCCATCGAAGGGCACTTCAAAACGCCTCAGGATGTGGAGTGGGCCTTAGACGAGAAGGGCAGGATCTTCATCCTGCAGGCCAGGCCGCTGGCGGTGGCCGGAGGGATCAGCCGCCCGAAGGTGGAGGTCGATGAAGAACCCGCTCTGGCGGGGGATCCCCTGAACAGCGGCGTCGTTTCCGGGCCGGTGATTATGGCCCGCGACAAGAGCATCACCACGGTGCCGGTCGGCTCGGTTTTGGTCTTAAAGACCATGGACCCGGAATTTGCCAAGCTCATGCCGCTGATCAGCGGCATGATCGTTGAGATGGGAAGCGCCGCCACCCACTTGGCCACTGTCGCCAGAGAGTTTCACGTACCGACCCTGATCAACGCAACCGGGGCCATGGCTGTCCTGGAAGAAAAAGAGATCGTGACCCTGGACACGAATCAGGGCAGGGTCTATCGGGGCAGAATCGAGTCCCTGTTGAAAACGAACTACCGTGAAAAAAAAGACCAGCCGGTTCAGGTGGACAAGAACCTGCCGCTGATCATAGATGTGATGAAAGACATCTCCCCGCTCACGCTGACCGACATCCCGGAAAATCCGATGCTCGAACAGATGATGAAGCCCGGCGACTTCAAGACGGTACACGACGTGATCCGGTACATTCACGAGGTCTCGGTCCGCGAGGTCTTCCGATTCGGGGGTCGGGGCAAGACCGGGGTCGCACACCACCTGTGGTCGCCCGAACTGCCCTTGGATTTTTATGTCATCGACGTCGGCGGCGGATTGGATTCGCCGGCCGTGTTCAAACGAAACATCAGCGTGTCCGACATCGTTTCAACCCCGTTTGTCGCCCTGTGGAAGGGCTTGACCTGCGCAGATTTCCCCTGGTCGGGTTCGGCGGAGTTTAACCTGGACGGTTTTTTTTCCGTTGTCTCCCGTGGTTTTATCCAGAACAGCGTAACCGGCGAGGGCGGCAAGGCCTATGTCCTTCTATCCAAGGACTACCTGAATTTCCACTCCCGCCTGGCGTATCATTTTACGGTGGTCGACACCCTGATGGGAAAAGTCCCGGAGAGCAACTACCTGACCTTCCGGTTCGGCGGCGGTGGAGCGGATGTAACCGGCCGGATTCAAAGAGCCCTGCTGCTCGAAGAGATCCTGCAGCGGCTGGATTTCAGGGTGAGTGTGGTGGGGGATACCGTCACCGCCCATTTCAGGGGCGGCCCGCCTGCCGAGATCGAAAAGCGCCTCTATCAAATGGGCCGCCTCATGGGGTTTACCCGCCAACTGGACATGACGCTGCGGGACGAACAGGCCCGGAAACGATACGTCGAGGATTTCCTCTGAACCGGAGCGCTCCGAATGCAGCCGGAAACGGAGGAAAAAGGCTTGTCGTTCGTGATTTGTGGTTGATCGCTGCCACTGGCGGATGGCAGGCGGCGCGCCGCAGCTTTCAGGTCCATCGGGCGGCGGTGTGCCATCTTCTTTCCTATTCCGCCAGATCCACCCAGACCCCGCCGGTCATCGGCTCCAGATCCTCCGGCTTGAGCTCGAACAGGGCAAACGGCGTTCCAGCCGCCGCCCATATCACGTCGTACTGTTTGAGGGCCGGGTCGAGGATCGTTTTCAGGGGCTGGCTGTGCCCCGCCGGCGGGACCCCGCCGATGGCAAATCCGACCCTGGCCTTGACGAAGTTTCCATCCGCCCGGGTCAGCCGAATCCCCGTTTCTTTCCGAATCTTTTTCAGATCCACCCGGTTGGCACCGGAGGCGATCACCAGCACCGGCTCACGGGTCTCCTTGTCTTTGAAGACCAGGGATTTTGCGATCTGTCCCACCGAACACCCAACGCTGTCGGCTGCCTCCTGGGCCGTGCGCGTGGATTCGCTCAGCTCCCTGACCACGAAGGCAAAGCCCTTCGCCGTCAAAAAATCCTGCACCCGTTTGGCACTCGCGCTCAGCTCTGTTGACACGACGTTTGCTCCTTTTTCAAAGCACTGGATAGCGGGTGGTTTTTGGTTTGTGGCGTTTCACCTGCCGATCACCGCGCGCCGCAACCCGGCGCTGCGGAAAAAACTGGGTTTTCTCACCCCCCGAGGCCGGGCACCGTTCCGGCCCTCGCGATGGGACGCGGCTTCAAGAATTTCTTTTCACGAAAAGAGATGAATGGCCGCGATGCGAAAAGCCTTCCAGCCGCTATCCTGCCCGGCTTCCGTTGGGCACCGCTTTTTCCGGCACCGCCAGACACGGAACGATCCCGTCCCCGTAACCGATATCGAAGAGCATCCCCTGGGAGACCTCGCCGGCCATCTTCCGCTCCGGCAGGTTCACCACGAACAGGGCCTGTTTCCCTTCGATCTCCTCAGGGTTGTCGCGCTCCTTTTTGATCCCGGCAAGGATGGTCCGGGTATGGTCCCCGAAGTCGACCGTCAGCTTCACCAGCTTTTTCGAGTGGGGGACGTCGGCGACCGAGGCGATGGTCCCGACGCGGATGTCGAGTTTTTCAAAATCTTCGAAGGCGATGGTCGCTTTGAGCGGTGATGGTTTCATATTGAATCCTGTAAGATCTCGCAGCGGATAATGTTGAGCTTGGAAATCGTTTTCGAAAAGATAAGGGGAATGTTTCTCCCGGGAACCGGTAACTGGTGTCTTCTATGCCGAGTTCGATCTTTTTTTCAACACCTTCAGGCCGTATGGGCACACCGCAGAGCAGATGCCGCAGTTGTGGCCGCCGTGGTACTGGCAATAGTGGGTCTTTTTCCATTGGTCGCAGGCGTGGACATCCAAGATGTCCTCCCTCGGCACGCCTGGATACCAGGCGCCGCCTTTCAAAGCACCGGCCGGGCACGCCTCCACGCAGCGCGTGCAGCTTCCGCAGAAATGTCTTTCCACGGGCGGGCCGCAGGGAAGGTCCAGGTCCGTAAAGACGGTCCCCAGCCGAATCCAGGAGCCGAACCGGCGGGTGATGAGCTGGCAGTGGCGCCCCACCCAGCCCAGCCCGGCCCGGGTGGCGGCCGTCTTGTGGGGAAAGTCGCCTTGGACGCGGGCCGGGTCGGTCCGCTCGGAGGCGGCCAGTGGAGCAGCCCGAAAGCCGCGGGCCTCGATTTCAACAGAGAGCGCCTGGGCGCATTCGTTGATTCGGCGGTTGACCCGGGCATACTCATCGGCATAGGCCCGGGTCGGCCCGCCCCGGATGCCGGCCATGATCCGGGGGTTCATCGGATGCGCCCAGGAAACGGCCCGTGGGAAAGGATTCCCGACCCGGTCCCGCGGGGTGGAAAAGGGCGAAAGATCGGCCGCCCCCCACAGGGTGATCATCCGGGCCGCCATCCACCGCGACAGCCAGTCGGGAAATCTGGAAGAAGGACTCGACAAAAACCGACCTCCTGGCAAAGAAAAACGATCCTTCGGTTCGATTGCCGGTGCTCGAGCCGAGGCCGCGAGCGGATAAAAACGGCAAACCGCCCCCCCTGCCGTTTCGCCGGTCAGGGGCTTTTTTCGCCGTCGATCCGTCCGCTGTCCTTTCCTCTCAAATACGCCACCACGATGCCCAAGGCAACCACCCCGGCTCCAGCCATCATGGCTCGGCTGAACGCCGACATGAAGATGGACTCCAGGGCCGGGCGGTAGACCGTGAGATCCCGGCCGCCGTTGAGGACCCGGAAGGTGCTGTTGAAAATCAGGCCGGCCGAGGCCACCCCGATCACCATTCCCAGATTGCGGGCGGTCGCCACGCTCCCGGAGGCGATGCCCCGGTGCCGGGCCTCGACCGCGCTCATCGCCGCCGCGCTGTTCGGGGATATGAAAACCGCGATCCCGATGCCGGCAAGCGCCAGGCGCCAGGCCATGTCCATCGTCGAGGCGTCGGCGGAGAGACGGGAGAGCAGGAACAAGGCGGCGCACAGCACGGTCATGCCGACGGTGCACAGCATCCGAGATCCCATCCGGTCGGACAAGGTGCCGGAGATCGGGGCGAAGAAGAACAGGAACACGAAGGGGATCATCATGGTCGCGCCGACCCGGCCCATGGCAAAGCCCAGCGGGTGGACCATGTAAAACGGCATCAGAAACGTGATGAAAAACAAGCCGATGAACAGGATCACCGCCGATGCAATCGAAAAGACGAACAACCGGATTTGGAACAGGGCGAGGTCGAAAATCGGATGAGCGCTGCGGGTCTCCGCGAGCACGAGCCCGGCCGTGCTGGCAAGAAACAGCAACACGGCAAGCCCCAACTTGACCGAGGTCACGCCCCATTCGTGGATATAGCTCAGACCGACGATAAAGGAGCCGAAACATACGGCCAACAGTGCGGCGCCGATCCAATCCAGGGGTTCCCGACTGTGGGATTCTCTTATCGGGGCAAGAATCCGCAGGGCCGCCACGGTGACGGCGATGCCGATGGGGACGTTGATGGAGAAGATGACGCGCCAGGGAAAATGCGCCAGGATGAATCCACCCAGGACGGGCCCGGTGGTCAGTCCGGAGGCCACCACCATGCCGACCAGACCGAGGGCTCGTCCCCTCTCGGAAAGGGGAAATATGTCCACCACCAGCGCCGGGGAGCAGGCCATGAGCATGGCCGCCCCGACCCCCTGCAAGGCTCGAAATGCGACGAGAAGGTGCGCACTGCCGGCAGTGGCACACAGCAGCGAGCCGGCCGAAAAGATGGCAAACCCCCCGCAGTATACCGGTCGCCGGCCCCGGATGTCGCTGAGCCGCCCGAAGGTGAGCAGCAGCGAGGAGACCGTCAACAGGTAGATCATGGGCACCCATTCGATCACCGTCAGCGGCACCCCGAAGTCCGTCATGATGACCGGGAGGGCGACATTGACGATGCTCGAATCGAGGGTGGACATGAACACCCCGGCGGCCACCAGGGAAAAAACCAGCCATTTATTTGGCGTGTCCAGGGGCATGAGTTCCTTTGAACGACCGCGAGAAAGGCTTTTAAGATGACCCTTGGCATCGGAGGAATGATCGATCCGGCTTCAACTGAGTTCCCAGTTCAAGGGTGTCTTACCGGTTCGAGGAAGCGGCGAGCAGAATCCCGAAGCCGATAAAGATGGAGCCGCTGGTCCGGGTCACCCACTTGGCCCTGAGCGATTTGGCCAGCCAGGATTTTGCCTTGTGGGCCAGCAGCGCATAGAACATCAGAAACGAAAACGAAAAAAGCATCAGCGTGATGATGAGCATGGAGAACTGGGGAACGAGGGGGGCATCGATGTCGACAAACTGCGGAAACAGTGCGGTCAGAAAAACGATCGCCTTCGGGTTGCTGACGGCCACGCCAAAGGCCTGAAAGAAGATCTGGCCGGCGGAGACCCGCTTTACAGGCGGCCGATCCGGCATCGCAGAGAAATCCCAGTTTTTCTGAATCGCCAGCTTCACGCCGAGGTAGATCAGATACGCCGCCCCTGCAAACTTGATGACATTGAACATCATCTCCGAGGTCTTGAGAACCGTCCCCACCCCGGCAACCGACGCGATGCCCAGACAGAACAGGCCGCAGATATTCCCGAGCGCCGCAAAGCTTGCCTTCTTCCATCCATGCAGGGTGGAGTTGGTCATGATAAACAGCACCGCAGGCCCCGGCGTCGCCGTCGCCACAAACACCAGGGTCAGATACATGAGCCACGACTGTAGGGTCATCGATGCCATCTTGATCTGTTCTTCATGGGTCCGCGCTGCATCGGCCCCCGCCATTCCCATAGGAGGTTTTGGCGCACCCTCGCGCGCTGTCTTCGATCAGTTAACTCCGGAATCTTGAACCCTGAACCCTGCCGCCCGGCGGCTGGATTTGCGCGCTCCTCGTTTACAGGCGCAGCGACCGGACTCAGATATCCTGACAAACGGGGGGTCATCGCCGCTGCAACAGCTCGATGATCGCCCCGTCGGGGCCCTCGATAAATGCGATCCGCAGCGTTGGATCGATGTCGGTGGGCTCGAGGGTGAACCGCACCCCATTCCTTCGAAGTCCGTCACAGAATCCGTCGAAATCCTCCGAAACAGTGAAGCCGAAGTGGTCCGCACCCCATTCCATGCCGCCTTTTTTCGCCACATTTTCCCCGGGCCGCCGGCCGCGTACGATGACGGCAGCATTG
Source organism: Desulfobacterales bacterium (assembly GCA_050115795.1). Lineage (GTDB taxonomy): Bacteria > Desulfobacterota > Desulfobacteria > Desulfobacterales > CAFBRK01 > JAIPEL01. The sequence goes on along the minus strand of JASFPT010000002.1, from coordinate 49,339 downwards.
CGGAAGCGGACGGTTATCTGCGGCGCCCCGCGCACCTCGGTGCTTTTTCCGATTTCGCCCCCCAGCATCTCGACAAACCAGTCCGCCGCGGCATGGGGATTTTCGCTGATCAGGTGGACATGGTCAAAAGAAATATGGAAGTTTCTCACCGCAATTCCCCCTTTCGGCAAGCGGCATCATCTGCCACGCCGTCATTTGCATCGGCTGAACAGGCCTTGTTCGCCGAAATCTTGTCCTGAATCTCCCGCGTCAGGTCCAACAGGTCCTTTTCGGGCACCGTCAGGTACTTGGGCGCACCCGGTATTGGCGTTTTGATGGCGAGCCTTTTGCCGATCCGTATTCGTTCGATTGAAACGGCGTCGATTTTGTCGAACGGGATATAGTACCGATGGTAGAAAGCCCTGATTTCCAGGCCTTCGTCGTACAAAAGCAACCGGATGAACGCCCCTCTGAGGCCTTGAATGATCCCGAGGTAGTCGATGACGACAAGCGGCGTTCTTCCCCTTTCAAAGCGCGACATCCGCCGGTTGTAGAAAATTGGGCCGACCAGGATCACCAGGACGATCACGAGCAGCAGGATTCCGCCCCCCTGCTCGAAACCCTTCCGCGCCAGAAACGGCTCGAAGACCAGGCCCGCCAGCGCCCCTCCCAGCAACAGTACCAGCAGCGTGGCGACAAAGCTCGCCCCGATTCCAAACGGAAACAACGAGTCCGGGTATTGCCGATTCATGCGATCTCGCGTCGAACCATTAAATGGGCGCCATTGCCCATCCGCTGGATGCGGATCGGTCCGGCGGTCGATACGGGACCCAGGCGACGTTCAGGCGCGATCCTCTGATAATCCCAATCCTTTTTCCGGGGTTCGTGGCGCTTGGTCTGATTTCCGACGACCGACCTGCGTCGCGCGCATCGCTGCTGCGCCTGCCGCCATTGTCCAGAATCATACACGTTCTGACAAGGCAATAATTCGTTTGCATCCCGATCGTCTCTTCCATCGGCTTTTCCGAACAGGTTGAGAAAAGACCGATGCGATGCCTTCCTTGTCCTTTCTGCGAAGGCGGGAATTTCGTGGCCATGCAACGCGCATGATCGGACAATTTTCTGACTCGTTTCAGCATTCGGCGGGCGATGTGAAAGATGAATCCGGAAAGGAAGCGGCAGCTGGCCGTTGCCATTTCGAAACGTCCACATGAGGGGGGAACGCGAAAAGGCCTTTTTAGGCCCCAAAAGAGGGTACCGGGGCAAATTCTACAACCGTTTCTGAGGATCGAATACAAATGCAGCAACCTGGGTTGACCCTGTTTCGAAACACCCCCCCCGTGCCGGACCCGGCTCCTGGGTCCTGTCAAGACGACCTCCCAACGGCACGTCGAGGCGGCACCGCGCTCGCTTTGATTGCACAGAATCAGGTGCAGCAGGTGCCCTGAACGCTGTGCAGACAGGGGGAATGTTCATTTAAAATACGCCTTCGGCCATAGCCGGAGCGCCGTCTTTCCAGACGCAAAGCCTATTCAAAACAAAAGCTTATTCTCACCTTTCGTCTCGGAGCGGCCCGGAGCAGGAGACAGGCGCGGTTCCGGTACGGCTTTTGCTCATGAACTTGACCGTCCCTGGAATACCGGCGCACCGCACGCTGCGATCCGCTGAATCCCGACCGGCATCTCCGGTTCTCGAAGCCCCCTCGGTGCCCCGCGAGTTCAAAACTGCGCCGCCTCTCGACAGGAACATTCAAAAATTCGGCCCGGACGTCGGTAATGCCGGTTGATTACGGTTCCGCAATCCCGGTCGGTGCGGTGCCCGACCATGCGCCGCAAGGCCCCCCGTGGTTTCGCAGGGCGGGGCATCTGCCTTCGCAACAGCTTCGGACCGACGGCAGAGAACCCGCACGAAACCCAACCGCCACTCTTGAAAAGGAGGAATCCCATGAACGAACACACCCAGGTCCAATTCCCCCCGTTCAAGATCCACAACCGCACCGGTACGGCCCAGTTCACCCTCGCCCCCGCCCACTTTGCCGGCGAGACCTTCGAGACCCGCAACGGGGATCAGGTGCAGGTGCTCAAAAAGGGTCACGTGATGGTGGAGATGGCCAATGCCGTCCAGCCCGGAGACGGGCCCGGCCTCGTCACCTACGACTGGTCCAACAAGCTGACCATGAAGCTGTCCGACGCCGACATCCGGCAGATCCTGATCGCCTTCGAGGGAAGGGAGTGCCGAATCGTCCACGACCCGAACAAGGCCAAAGGCGGAAGCGGCGACGGCTCCCTGCCCAAGAGTTTTCTGCAACTGAGCAAGGGGGAGCGTTTCGGCTGGTTCATGACCATGAGCCGGGGGGAGAAAAAGGCCAGGTGCCCGATCAGCGAGGCCGATGCCGCCAACTTCCATCTGCTGCTGTCCCGGGCGGTGGTGAGGATGTATGGATGGTGAGCATGCCGTTCCGGCATGCTGGTTGGTGGATTGTAGTGGGTGGTTTGCGGAAGAGCGCAGCGCGCGGCGGGTGGCAGGTAGGAGGTGGTCGAGCGCTTCGCGCAGCGGGAATGCTGGGCCGCTGAAAGACGGGGAAGCAAAAAGGCGGTAGGCAGAAAGCAGAAAAAAATCGGAAATGGCCCTCTGCGCACTGCTTACTTCCTACTGCCTACTTCCTCCTACCGATTCGTTCCGCGCTCCGGCGCGCCGCAGCGCTTCGATGCCGGCGAGCGAAAAGTCGGCGGTGTGCACGGCGAAACGGCGGATCAGATCCGGCGTGAGGGGCTCTCCGAGCATGTACTCCAGGTCCTCTCGCTTGATCGTGAGCAGCACCCGGCACTGGTTGATGATGCTCTGCTCGCAAAATCGGATGGAGAGCTCGTCGGCCCCCTCGCCGATGATCTTGCGGATCATGCTGTGAAACACCTGTCTTCGCGGCTCGATCAGGTCGTGCCAGGCGTCCTGGATCAAACCGGTAGGACTGACCAGCTCCCGCAAATAGAGGCGGCTGAACAGGCCGATTTCACCTTTGGATGAAAAATTCCGCATCAGGGTGAAGATGTAGTTGCGCAGTGCTTGTTTCGGCGATTCGGCCTGGGTGTCGATCACCACATGCTCCTGGAAGCTTTCCAGCGCAAAGCGCCACGCCTCCCGGTACAGGCTGGCCTTGTCTCCGAAATAGTAGTTGACCGAGGCCACGTTCGCACCGGCCCGCTTGCAGATATCCGCCACTGTGGCGGCTCTGTATCCCTTGCGGGCGAACACTTCGCAGGCCGAATCGAGCACCTTCGAGCGGGTCTCCTTGCCGTCTTCTCGCTTTGCCATCACATCCCCATTCGAGCCGTTCGTCCCGAACGGCGGGGCAGCCCCGACGCCCATGAAGTGGCCTGAAAACAGGTGAATCCGTCTACATCCGAAAACCCGGGGACGCCAGGGTATGTTGCGATTTTTCACCTTGTCCGCCGGGCTACGGACCCGATCGGCCGTTCCGGCAGTGAACCGATTAATTTAAATACAAATTTAAAATAAATGATTGAAAACCATTTTCTTCCGTGCTATAGCACCCCTTCAAATTAAGTCAAACAATTATTTTAAATATTCATTTATATTCGTGAGCGCCCCGCCGGGACAGACAAACCGAATCTCCGAAAAAGGAAAGACCCTCCATGCTACCGCGACGGATCGAAAAGCCCTTCGTTCTATTTGCGGCCGCGCTGCTGGCCGGCCTTCTGACCGCGGCCTGTGAACGCGGGCCCCAGGGCCCGCCTCAGATGCCGCCCCCGGAAGTGGCCGTCACCACGGTGACGCCGGAGAAAATCGCCCTGACCACCGAGCTGCCGGGCCGGACATCGGCTTTCCGGATCGCGGAGATCCGACCCCAGGTCAGCGGCCTGCTGCAAAAGCGCCTCTTTACCGAAGGGGCCGATGTGGAGGCCGGACAGGTCCTGTATCAGATCGATCCGGCCACTTTTCAGGCGGCCCTCGACAACGCCCAGGCGAATCTGGCCGCCATGAAAAAGGCCGCCGACCGGGCCCGGGCCTCCCTTTCGGCCAGCATCGCTGGCGTCTCCCGGCAGAAGGCCACTTTGGAACTGGCCAGATCCAACCGCGCCAGACTCGAAGATCTGCTCAAGGATCGGGCCGTTTCGGTGAGCGACTATGACCAGGCCAACACCGAAACCGCCGTGGCCGAGGCCACCCTCAAGGCGGCCGAGGCCCAGGTGGAAAGCGACCGAGTGTCGGTGGCGGCCGCCGAAGCCGCCATCGAGCAGGCCCGTGCAGCGCTCAAGACCGCCCAGATCAACCTGGACTACACCCGCATCACGGCGCCGATCTCCGGCCGGATCGGACGCTCCTCGGTGACCGAAGGGGCGATCGTGACCGCTTATCAGCCCCAGGCCCTGGCCACGATCCAGCAGCTCGATCCGATGTACGTCGACGTATCCCAGTCCACCGGAGCACTGCTTCGCCTCAAACAGCGGGCCGAGGAGGGCCGGCTCGACCGGAACGGGAAGGGCCAGCAGCAGGTGAGCCTTCTCCTGGAGGACGGCACCCGCTATCCCCATGAGGGAACCCTGCAGTTTCGTGACGTCTCGGTGGACACCTCCACCGGTTCGGTGATGCTGCGGGTGGTCTTCCCCAACCCGGACGACAGCCTGCTTCCGGGCATGTTCGTCCGGGCCTTGGTGCAGGAGGGAATCAACGAACAGGCCATCCTCATTCCCCAGCAGACCGTCTCCCGGGACCCGAAGGGCAACCCCGTGGCCCTGGTGGTGGATGCCCAAAACACGGTCGCCCAGCGGATGCTCTCCATCGACCGCGCCGTCGGCGCCCGGTGGCTGGTGACGTCCGGCCTTTCGGCGGGCGACCGGATCATCGTGGAAGGCGCGCAGCGCGTGCGGCCGGGGGCAGTGGTCAAAACCGTTCCCTTTGAAGAAGCCCCGCAGAAGGGGGCCGGGACATAAAACTCGAAATCCGAAGCACGAATTTCGTGCTTTGCTGGTGGCCTAACCCCAAAGAATCCCTGCCGGACCTCCCCTTGGGGGAATGGCATCGCATCGAGCAACGGAGCTCTTGATGTTATCGAAATTCTTTCTGGACCGACCCGTCTTTGCCTGGGTCATCGCCATCATCCTGATGACGGCCGGTGCGCTGGCGATTTACAACCTGCCCATTTCCCAGTATCCGCCCATCGCACCACCCACGATCGCCGTCGAGGCCTTCTACCCCGGCGCCTCGGCCGAAACGGTGGAAAACAGCGTCACCCAGATCATCGAGCAGAAGATGACCGGGTTCGACAACCTGCTCTACCTTTCGGCGACCAGCGATTCATCGGGCGGGGCGCGGCTCGAGCTGACCTTTGATCCGGGCACCGATCCGGACCTGGCCTGGGCCGAGGTGCAGAACAAGCTCCAGACGGCCATGGCCAGCCTGCCGGAGGTGGTCCAGCGCCAGGGGATTACGGTCCGAAAATCGACCCGCAACTATCTGATGATCGTCTGCCTGATTTCCGAGGACGGCAGCCTGGACGGCGAAGACCTGCGCGATTATGCCCAGTCGAACCTGGAGAAGGTGCTGGCCCGGGTGCCGGGAGTCGGGGAGGTGACCACCTTCGGTTCCCAATACGCCATGCGGGTGTGGCTCAATCCGGACGAGCTGACCCAGTATCACATGACCGTGGCAGACGTGATCGCCGCTCTGCGGGTATACAACGTGGAGATCTCCGCAGGCCAGTTCGGCGGGGCCCCGGCCGTGGAGGGCCAGCGCCTGAACGCCTCGATCATCGTCCAGAACCTGCTCAAGACCCCGGAAGAATTCGCCGCTGTGCCCCTGCGGTCCAACCCGGACGGCTCGGTGGTCCGGATCTCCGACGTGGGACGGGTCGAGCTGGGGTCGGAGCAGTACGACGTGGAGGCCAGGTTCAACGGAAAGCCCACCGGCGGCATTGCCATCCGCCAGGCGGCCGGCGCAAACGCCTTGGAGACCTCCGAGGCGATCCGGGCCAAGTTATCGGAAATGAGCCGCTTTTTCCCGCCCGGCATCAAGGTCGTCTATCCGTACGACACCAGCCCCTTTGTTGCGGTGGCCATCGAAGAGGTGGTCAAGACCCTGTTCGAGGCGATCTTCCTGGTATTTCTGGTCATGTACCTCTTTCTGGGGAGCATCCGGGCGACCCTGATCCCGACCATCGCGGTCCCGGTGGTGATCCTGGGCACCTTTGCCGTGCTGGGTCTTTTCGGGTTTTCCATCAACATGCTTACCATGTTCGCCATGGTGCTGGCCATCGGCCTGCTGGTGGACGACGCCATCGTGGTGGTGGAAAACGTGGAACGAATCATGGCCGAAGAGGGCCTCCCGCCCCGGGAGGCCACCGCCAAGTCGATGGACCAGATCACCAGCGCCCTGATCGGCATCGGCCTGGTCCTGTCGGCGGTCTTCGGGCCCATGGCCTTTTTTCCCGGCTCGACGGGCATCATCTACCGCCAGTTTTCCATCACCATCATCGCGGCCATGCTGCTCTCGGTGGCGGTGGCCCTGATCCTGACCCCGGTGCTATGCGCCTCGCTTCTCAAGCCGGTCCTGGCGGGCCACGAGCCCGCGGACAACGCGATCTTCTTTTTGCGACCCTTTTTCCGGTGGTTCGACCGGGTCTTTTTCCGCGCAAGGGAGCTGTACCTGAAGGTGGTGGCCCACTCCCTGGTCAAAAAAGTGCGCTATTTGCTCGCGTTTGCGGTGATCGTGGCGGCCATGGGCTATCTGTTCCTGCGAATGCCCACCGCCTACCTGCCCGATGAAGACCAGGGGACCCTGTACGTGCAGGCCCTGCTGCCGGCCAACTCGACCCTGGAGCAAACCCAGGCGGTTCTGGAAAAGGTCCGGGACCATTTTCTGAAAAACGAAAAGGACGCGGTCGAATCGTGCCTCACGGTGGCCGGCTTCAGTTTTGCCGGGAGAGGGCAAAACGGAGGGATCGCCTGGGTCAGGCTCAAGGACTGGGACCTGCGAAACCGCCCCGAGCTTCGGGTGAAGGCCGTGGCAGGACGGGCCATGCGCGCCTTTTCCCAAATCCGGGAGGCGATGGTGTTCGCCTTTGCCCCGCCGGCCGTCACCGAGCTGGGTCGGGCCAAGGGATTTGACTTCCAGCTGCTGGACCGCGGCGGCATGGGCCACGACAAGCTCATCGCCGCACGAAATCAGCTGCTGGGCATGGCCGCCCGCGACCCGAGACTGTCCAAGGTTCGCCCCAACGGCCTGGAGGACGTCCCAGAGTACCGGATCGACGTGGACTGGGAAAAGGCCGGGGCCCTGGGGGTTCCCATCGACAGCATTCACAACACCATATCGGCCGCTTTCGGCAGCTCGTACGTCAACGACTTCATCCACCGCGGAAGGGTCAAGCGGGTCTACGTCCAGGCCGACGCTCCCTACCGGATGCTGCCAGAAGACCTGGAAAAGCTCTACGTACGAAACAGGGCCGACAAAATGGTCCCCTTCTCCTCCTTTGCCTCCGGCCACTGGAGAACCGGCGCGCCCCAGCTGGAGCGGTTCAACGGATTTCCGTCCATCAACATCTGGGGCGAGCCGGCCGAGGGGAGAAGCTCGGGCGAGGCGATGGAGGCCATGGAGGAGTTTGTCGCCCGGCTCCCCCAGGGGACGGGGTACGACTGGTCCGGCCTCTCTTACCAGGAGCGGATGGCCGGCTCCCAGGCGCCGCTGCTGTACGCCTTTTCCATCTTCGTGATTTTCCTGTGCCTGGCGGCCCTCTACGAGAGCTGGCCGATTCCGCTTTCGATCCTGCTCACCCTGCCGCTGGGGGCCATCGGCGGTGTGATCGCCACCTCGTGGATGGGACTGCCCAACGACGTCTATTTTCAGATCGGCCTGCTGACCATCCTCGGGTTGACCACGAAAAACGCCATCTTGATCGTGCAGTTCGCCAAGGCCCGGGTCGAAGAGGGGATGCGGCTGATCGACGCGACCCTGGAAGGAGCCCGCCTCCGGCTCCGGCCCATCGTCATGACCTCCCTGGCCTTCGGCTTCGGCGTTTTGCCGCTGGCCCTGGCCCACGGGGCGGGGGCAGGCGCCCAGCAGGCCATCGGCATCGGCGTGCTGGGCGGGGTGGTCACCTCCACCTTCCTGGTCACGATCTTTGCCCCGTTGTTCTACGTGCTGATCTACAAGGCGCTCGGAAAACACCGCCGGCGCGAAAAGAACGATTTGCAAAAAACCGTGCAGGAGTCTCCGACATGAAAAAGAGACTGGCACTGATCCTGGCGGCGCTGCTCTTTTTCGGCGGCTGCTCGCTGATCCCGGAGTACCAGCAACCGGAGGCGCCGGTGCCGGGCGCATGGCCCACCGGCCCGGCCTACGACAAGGCCGCGGACACCGCCGGCGCGCCGGCACCGGCTCAGCTTCCCTGGCGGGCGTTCTTCACAGACAAGCGCCTCGAACAGGTGATCGAAACGGCCCTTGAAAACAATCGGGATCTTCGCATCACCGCGCTGAACGTGCAGCGGGCCCGGGCGATCTACGGCATCCAGAAAGCGGCGCTGTATCCGGCGGTCGATGCGTCGGCCTCCGGAAGCAAACAGCGGGAGCCGGCCGACCTTTCCTCCTCCGGAGAGGCGACCACCCAGGAGCGCTACGACGCCAACCTCGGAATCGCCGCCTGGGAAATCGACTTGTTCGGCCGACTTCGCAGCCTCAAGGAGCAGGCCCTGGAAGCGTACCTGGCCACCGAAGAGGCGCAGCGAAGCGCCCGGGTTCTGATCATCTCGGAAGTCGCCAAGGCCTACCTGGCCATGGCCGCGGACATGGAGAACCTGAAGCTGGCGCGGACGACGCTCAACACCCAGGAGGAGGCCTATTTTATCGTGAAACGGCGCTACGAGGTCGGCATCGCAACCGAGCTGGACCTGCGCCGGTCCCAGACCCAGGTGGACACCGCCCGGCGTGACGTTGCCCTCTACACCCAGCTGGTGGCCCAGGGCCGGAACGCCCTGGATCTGCTGGCCGGCGGCCCCGTCCCCGAATCGCTGCTGCCGCCGGAGCTGAGCGCCGTCGATTCCTCCGGCGAGATTTCCGCGGGCCTCTCTTCGGAAGTGCTCCTTTCCCGACCGGACATCCAGGCGGCCGAGCACCGCCTCAAGGCGGCCAACGCCAATATCGGTGCCGCCCGGGCGGCGTTGTTTCCGCGGATCTCCCTGACCACCGCCGTGGGAACAGCCAGCGCCGAACTGTCCGGGCTGTTCGGCTCCGGCTCGGAAACCTGGCTCTTTGCGCCCCAGGCCGCGATGCCGATCTTCGACGCCCGGCTCTGGTCGGCCGTAGAGGTCACCAAGGCCGAACGGGAGCTGGCCGTGGCCCAATACGAAAGGGCGATCCAGATCGCTTTTCGGGAGGTGGCAGACGCCCTTGCCGTGCGCGGCACCGTGGAAGCGCAGGTGGCCGCCCAGCAGTCGGTGGTGGAGGCCAACCAGGAAACCTACCGGCTTTCGGTGGCCCGCTACAAAAAGGGGCTCGACAGCTACCTGGGCGTGCTCGACGCCCAGCGCTCCCTGTACCTGGCCCAGCGGATCCTGGTGGCCCTGGTCCTGCAGCAGCAGGCCAACCGGGCCCAGCTCTACGCGGTGCTCGGGGGCGGGGCGTCTTAGCGGCGGGAGACAGAAGTCGGCCATACCGCTGGGCCTGGAAACGTTCGTTTGACCAGGGCGGCCGCGGCAGGCGCTTTGCGCTGCGCGCAGCGATTTTACTCTTCCAGCGGAAAGGTCATCGTCGCCCCGTACCAGCCGATGATTGAAATCTGCGGGATCAGGGAAAGCGACAGGATCAGGTACAGAAGGTTGATTCCCTCCAGGGCCGTCATGACCTCCGGTGCATTCAGGCGCCAGGCGAACATCACGACCCCGGTACAGAGGGTCAGAATCGAAAGGGGGATCTTGATCGCCACCGGCTTCATCATCCGGCCCATGTAGTTGTACCACCAGGTGATAAACCCGGTGACCATGGCCACCACCGTGAACAGGACGCCCCCACCCAGGCTGTGAAAAGCGGTGGTCTCGAAGGCGCGGTTTCCCGTGGCCAGAAACAGAAGGTTGAACACCGGGTTGGCGAGCATGAAGACGATCGGAAAGTGCACGGTCATGGGGTGGGGATGCCGGCGGAAAAAGGGGTTGGATTCCAGCAGCCAGATCGCCCATTCGGGAAGCGCCTTCTGGATCGACGCCTTTTCTTCGTCGGCCTCTTTGAGTTCGCCCACCTGCGGATACCGCTCCAGCACATCGGGGTCGTGGGGTGCGGCTGAAATATCGGCGGAAAGATCCCCGCCGGCGCTGTGCCGGTTCATATGCCGGCCGCCTTTCCACATCTTGCTGGCGGTGACGTCGTAGACCTTTCCTTTGTGTGCGATGTAGGCCGGCTTTCCGTCCTTGCCGTTGCACTCGGCCAGTTCTTCTTCGCTGAACGACTTCATGTTCTTCCCCCGGGTTTGGTCGATGAATTCCTCGAAAAGAAATGCTTCTCGATCGTTTGTCAAAGCGATGCCCGCTCTCCAGCCCCCCTCATTTTGGCCTGCCCGGCCACACCGGCCGTGACGGAGCACCCTTCATTTGGCAATCGCCGTCAAACCGGGGGGGTTCGGTTTGCACCGTCCCCGGCCGCGGGGCGCATGGAGGCGTCTACTGGACCTTCTGCCCCTGGTTCCAGAGTTCTTCCTTGGTCTGGCCGTTCGACCAGACATAGACCGCCTTGCCGTGTTTCTGGCCGTTGAGGTAGCTTCCCTCCCATCGGTCCCCGTTTTTGAAATAGTAGATGCCGGGGCCGTCTTTGACGTCGTTGACGAAACCGCCCACGTACCGGTCTCCGTTGGCATAAATGTATGTGCCCCGGCCGTTCATCTTGTTGTCGCGCCACTGGCCGACATACTGGTCTCCGTCGGAGAAGGAATACGTCCCCTCCCCGTTCATCCGGCCGCTGCGCCACTGGCCCGAATAGGTGTCTCCGCTGGCAAAGGTCAACGTCCCTTGCCCGTGCTTCTCCCCGTCGGAGTTGACCTGCCCCTCATAGCGAAAGTTCTTCTCCTCGATGACCGTGGATGAAAGGGCTGCCTGTTCGGGGGGCGGTTCCGGTGCAGCTGCGTCGGTCCGGGGTGAGACCGGCATCGGCGCGGGCTCCGCCGCTTGGGCTGGGGCTGCTGCCGGCTTTCCGGCTTCCGCATCCGGTGCCGCGGCCGGAGCAGCCCGCGGGATAGCCGTATCGGAGGTGGGCGCCTTTCCGGCCTCCATCGAAGAAAGCGGCGCTGCCGTCACGGCGCCTTTTTCCGCCGGGATGGACAGGGGCGGGCCGAACCGCGCAACGACCTTGCCCTCGGGAATCGCCACCAACTCGGCGCGGAGCCTCGGGCCCCCGTCGTTTGCATCCGTATAACCGGTAATCAAGAATCCCCCGCCGTGGCTCACGGACAGGTTTTTGATCGAATCGGCCAGCGGATAGTAAGGCGCACCAGGCGCCGAGTCCTCGGCCGGCGTCAGGGGCGCCGACCGTTTCCAATCGACGACGACGGCTTGGCCGTTGTTGGCAAAGCGCCTCAACACCCGTTCAAAGACCTCCCTTTCGGCATCCCGGCACAGCGGTTCCCGGCACCGGGTGGTCGGATCGAAAAACGACCCCACAGCGATCAGAAACGGCTTGTCGTCGGGCAGCGAATCCAGCGCCGGGGAGAATTCAGCGATCATCGCATCAACCCGTCCGGCCAACTCGTCTCCGGCGGCCGGGGCGCCGATTGCAGTCAGCATCGCTGCGGCAACGGCCGATAGGACCCCGGTCTTCTTCAAAACGCCCATCATTGTCTTCCTCTCGGGGACCCGGGCGGGCCCTGGCTTCGGGGTTTTTCTTTCACGACGGACGGCTCGCACCTGACACGCGGCCAAGCCCCGGGAAAAGCGGCCATGGCCCGGCAGGGGTTCGGGGTTCGAAAGGCAATGCCAAGTGCCGGAGGAACCGGTCGGGGGAATCGGCCGCCGAAATCGGCAGGTGCGGCATCGGCAAGCCATGTTTGTAGGCTATCGGCGAGTCGGGGTCAAGAGGTCACGGCTGCCCAGATTCAGGGAATCCGGCGGCACCCGGAGGGTTGCGCTCCGTGCGGCTTTGTGCGGCGCCGTAAAGAAGCCGCTCCGCGCCGGCCAGCCAGGTTTCGCGCAAAACCGTTTCGGAAAAACGGCGGGCCTCGGCTGTATCCACACATGCTAAAATACGGTGCACGGCGGGCAGATGCACGGGATCGACGCTGAGCGTCCGAATCCCGATTCCGATCAAAAAGGGGATGAACACCGGATCGTGGGCGATTTCGCCGCAAACCGACACGGGTGTTTTCGCTCGGCGGCCGGCCGCTGCGATGGTCTTCAAGGCCCGGAGCACGGCGGGATGACCCGGGCGATACCAGTCGGCCACCTGCTCTCCGGTGCGGTCCACGGCCAGCATGTACTGCACCAGATCGTTGGTACCGATGGAAAGAAAATCGGCGCGCTCGGCCAGGGCGTCGATCACCGCCACCGCCGAGGGGACCTCCACCATCGCCCCCAGGGCCGGTGCCCTGTGATGGTCGATCCCCTCGCGGGCCAATTCTTCCATGCACCGACGGACCCAACCGCAGGCGGCCTCGAACTCGTCCACCGAGCCGATCATCGGAAAGGCAATCCGGAAAGAGGAGCATCCGGCGCCAGCCCGCAGAATCGCCCGGAGCTGGACCGCAAAGCGTTCCGGGTAGGTCATGCTGAATCGGATCGAGCGAAGTCCCAGCTCCGGGTTTGCCTCGCCGTTACCGTCGGCGGCTGGCAGCATCTTGTCTCCGCCCACATCCAGGGTGCGGATGGTGATCGGCCGTCCGGCCATCTCTTCACATAGCCGCCGATAGACGGAGACCTGTTCTTCTTCGGTCGGAAAGCCGGACCGGACCAGGAAGGGGAACTCGGTTCGGTACAGCCCGACGCCGCCGGCGTTCATCCGGCGGGCCGGCGGCAACTCTCCAAGCAGATTGATGTTGGCCAGCAGGGCCACTTCGGTTCCGTCCCGCGTCCGGCAGCGTTTCGGCAGCGGCGCGACAATGGCCGCGGCGGCGTCCTGGGCCTGGATCCGCTCTCGAAAGCGAGCCAGGACCTGGGGCGAAGGCTCCACGTACAGATTCCCCAGATCTGCATCGACCAGCAGCGGGGTGTCTTCCGGGAGCTGGAGCAGGTCCGACTCCCGGACGATGACCGCCGGTATTTTGAGGGACCGGGCCAGAATCGCCACGTGCGACGTCACTCCGCCTCCGACCAGAACGACGCCGGCCACCCCTTCCACAGCAAACCGGAGGATCTCCGAAGGATAGAGGCTGCCGGCGACGACCACCTTTCCGGACAGATACGGGCGAGCGGTCCGCCCGCCGCAGGACAGGTTTTCCAACACTCGCCCGGCCAGGTCGGCGATGTCTTCGGCTTTTTCCTGCAGATACGGATCCGGACTCGACCGGAATCGCTCCATGTAGGTCCGGGCCACGGTCTGGACCGCCTCGGGCACCGTAAGCCCCTGCTCCACGTGTTCTGCCACACCACCGGAGAACCGGGGGTCCTTTAAGATCAGCAGGTGGGCCTCGGAAATCAGCGCAGCCCCTTCCGGGAGCCGTTCGAGCAGCTGCCGCTGAAGCGACGCCAGCTGCCCTGCGGTGGCCGCCACGGCACGTTTGAAATCGGACAGGGTACAGTTTTCCAGCCCGGCAGACCCTCTTGTCAGGCGGCCCACGTGGCTCTCGGAAAAGACGGTTGCCGCACCGGAGGTCAGTCCCGGGGATGCGCACCGCCCTTTGACCAGGGCCGATGAGGGCGGACGGCCGGCCTTGGGCGATCCCCCGGAGCCGGCGTCCATGAGCAGCTGCACCGAACCGATGACCCCGGCCGCCTGGGAGGCGAGGGTCCGGAGGGTCTGCAGGTCGGCTTCGTCAAAGTAGTGCGGAATTTCGTGCTGCACCACCAGCACCCCGATCCGCAGCTTCCCCCGGAGGATCGGAACCGATAGAAAGGACCGGAACGGATCTTCTCCGGCAAGCGTGAAGTACCGGAACCTCGGATTTTTAGGCGCATCCCCCTCACACACCGGCGACAGCCGCTCGAGCGTGGTCCCCACCAAGCCGCTCCCGATCGGCATCCTCACCCGATCCACAGCCTTCGGGCTCAGCCCCCGGGTCGCCCGCAGGACCAACTCGGCGGTGTCTTCCTCGTACAGATAGATCGAACAGACCGGCACGTTCAGATGCTCGGAAACCAGAGCGGCGGTGCGATGAAGAAAGTTCCGGATGTCGGAGCTCTTCCGAATCAGGTGCGACAGTTCCGACATGCTGAACAGCAGGTCGAGATGTCTTCTCGATTTTCGGTCTGATTTCCGGTTTCGGCGCAAGGTGGGTGCCATGGCCGGATGAAAATGCACAAGGCGTGCCGCAGGGTCGTATCGAAAAAGCGGGGCGCCGGGGCGCGCAGCGCCGGGGGTTGCGCTGCAGCAGGGCAGGGTGCGGGGAGAATTTCGGGCGGGAAGAAAAACAATTTTGTTGATTTTTCAAAAGGATCATTCATTTTTGTATGATTTTGGCGGATTGTCGGCCCGAACCCGGTAGCGAAGGCACAGCAGGCCGCCGTCGATCCGCTCGTGGTCGACCAGCTCCACCTTCAGGTCGACCTCCCCGGAGAACAGGGAGATCCCGGCGCCGAAGATCAGGGGCGAAACGGTCACCAGGATCTCGTCGATCCGCCCCTCCCGGGCAAAGAGCGAATTGATCGTCGCCCCCCCGGCCAGCACCGCCTCCCGGTACCCTTCACGCTCAAGGGCTTTGAGCAGGGGGCCGGGCGTCCGGTTCGAAAACACCACCGAAGAATCCTTCGAAACCCGGTTCCGGCGACGGGTCATCACAACGATCTTTCGACCGGGGAGCGGTTTTTTCAAGGTCGCATAGGTCGTCGAGCCCATGATCACCACCCCGGCCCGTCTACTGACTTCGGCAAACAGGCGCTTGTCCGCCGATCCGGTCCAGTCCGGAAAATGGTCCGGGCTCTTGCCGATCTTGCCGTCCAGCGTCATGGCCATCACAAGAATTACTTTCATCGATGGTCTCCGTGAGGCGTTTGCGCGCCGGCGCGTGGCCGGTGGCGGGTGGCCGGTCGGAACAGCGGTTGGGAGCGGACGGTTCGTCGTTTGTGGTGAACAGTTCCCGCACTGCTTTGAGCCTTTGCTGGTTTCCGCTGGTGATCCATAACAACCAAACCGGCAAAGCACCGCCCCCGGGAAGAACCCCCATTGTGGAAAAGTTCAGCCGTGAAGCTTTTCCTGGAAAAACAGCGCTTCCTGACGATCACGCAGACGCCGCACTCCCCGGCTTCTCGAACCGCACGGTGAATCGGGACCCGTTGCGTCCGGAATAGGTTTCCGCCAGTCCGGCGTCGGTGGCCAGTTTTCGGATCCGGTGCGCCTCAAAACCGATCTGCGGCGACATCTTTTCGCAGATCAGCATCCGCCCCCCGGGACGCAGTTTTGCGGCCAGGGCCTCGATCACCGGAGCCCGCTCTTCGTCTCCGATAAACCGGAGCACGCGGTGAATGAATACCAGGTCGAAGAAGGCCTCGGGCACCGGCAGTTTTCGGATGTCCCCGCCCAGGAACGTGACGTTGTCAAATCGGCGCAGCCGCTTGCGGCACTGGGAAAGCCAGAAGGCCGAAAGATCTAAACAGGTAAGGGCGCCGCCGGGTCCGATCCGTCGGGCAATGACCCGGGAGCCGATTCCCCCGCCGCATCCGAAGTCGAGCACCCGCTCTTTCTCGGCGAGTCCCGCGGCATCCAGCAGCCGGGAAAACCGGCCGGGGCCGAAAAGGGGGGCGATCAGCCGCTCTGCGGCAATCTCCAACAGGGGCGGGTTTTCAAAATTGTAGTTGGCAAAGCGATGGTGGCGCACGGTGCGGATCCCCTCCCCGATTGAGCCGAAGTTACCCGTTTTTGATTTGTTGTCCCCTGTCGTTTCCGGGAAGCAGCGTGTACCTTTCGGCCGCTTCTGCCCGGCCGGCGGTTCGACGCGTCTCATCTGCCGTTTTCGCGTCGCTTCGGCAAGGAAACCGGAAACAGCCCCATGGGAAAATACACGTCAGACGATCGTCGTCAACCGGCAGGGCTCCAATCGCCGCTTAACAGCACCTCGCGAATCAGGGAGGCCAGCTTTTCCGGATCGTGTCGGGCCACCCCACCGGCGCTGTCGATCAGATCGGCGCGGACCAGGCTTCGCCCGTCCCACCAACCGTCGGCGTTTTCCAGGGTGACAAAATCGGCCTGCTGCCGACGATACCGCTCGAGCACCTCCGGGGACGGCCGGCGCTCGTTGTAGACGACCAGGTCCATGGGCCGGGAGATGACCCCCTCCAGCCTGGTGACGAAATCCCTCGCCCGGAACTGGTGCGTTTCACCGAACTTGGTCATGATGTTCAGCACGTAGACGAGCCTTGCCCGGGTGTCTCGAAGCGCCGCGGCCACACCCGGAACGATCAGGTTCGGCAGGACGCTCGTGTACAGGTCTCCCGGCCCGATGATGACCGCATCGGCCGCTTCGATGGCGGCCAGAACCGGAGGGTGAACGGCAATGGTGCCGCTGTTGCGAGGGACGAGAAACACGTCCCGGATCTTCTCGCGCTGGGTGCCGCGGGGAACGTCGATGGCCCCCTCCCCGAAGATTCGGCTGCCGTCGGTCAACTCCGCAACCAGGGTGGCGTTGTCGGTGGTCACCGGCAGAATGACGCCCCGGGCCTCGAGAATCTCGGCCAGTGCCGAGACGCCCTCGGCAAAGCTGCCCGAGTACCAGGAGAGCATGGTCAACAGCATGTTTCCCGCGTTATGCCCGCGGAGCCGTTCGACCCCGGAAAACCGCTTGAGTAGAATTCGACGGGCGATCTCTCGGTGGGGGGACAAAGCCAGGAGGCACTTGAGCACGTCTCCGGGCGGCAGGGCGCCCAGTTCGTCCCGCAGTCTTCCGGTGCTCCCGCCGCTGTCGGTCATGGCCACCACGGCGGTGATCCGGACCCCGGGCAGATCCCGGAGACCGGAAAGGAGCGAAAACTGGCCGCTGCCGCCGCCGATGGTCAGCAGCCGTTTCAACGCCCCCCTCCCGAAATGCTCCCGGAGCCGAGCCGGCGAAACCCCGTTTGTTTCGGTACCGTCAATCGGCGCTCCACGTTGCATCCTTTCGCATCATCGGTCTTCAGCCACTGACTCGTGGACCTCGACCCGGTTGCGGCCGCGGTTTTTGGCCTGGTACATCGCCTCGTCGGCCTGGCGGGTCAGTGCCTCCAGGTCGGCGGCGCGGTCCCGGAAATGAGCGATGCCGATGCTTACCGTCACGCCGGCACAGGCGCCCACGTTTTTCCGGATCCGCTCGCCGATGGTCCGGGCCGCCCTGCTGTCCACATTCGGCATCAGCACCACGAACTCTTCGCCTCCGTAGCGGTACAGGTGGGTGCGGTCATATCCCCGGAGGCTTTGCTCGATGCACCGCGTCACCGTCTGGAGCACCTCGTCTCCCCGTTGGTGTCCCTCTTCGTCGTTGAAGCGTTTGAAATGATCGATGTCGATCATAAAAAGACTGGTTCCCTTCCGGGTTCGCTCGGTGAGGGATACGACCAGTTCCAGATCCCGGTCGAACTTTCGCCGGTTGTATGCCCCCGTCAATGGGTCCTTGTCGATCAACTGCGTAATGTAACGTCGTTCGTCTCCGGAGAGGCGGCTGAGGATGCGCTCGAGATCCATTGCGACTCCTTTCAGCAGGGCTCGATTCGGAATGGCATCGGCATCACAAGCAGATCGATTGTTTCGATACATAGAAACCCACGGGGCGGAAAGTCAACTCCCGTGACAACGGAGGCGCAGCGCCAACGTATCGAATCGTTGGCCCCCCCGCGGCCATTGGCGTGGGGTTCGCTCGCTTTTGCGTTTCAAAAGGCGGGGCCGCCCCCGTCGACGGCGGTCCGGGCGCGGCCCCGGGCCCGCGCCCGGTCGAGCGCCGCCTTCGCCCGATCGACCAGGTCTTCTGCATTGTCGGCGCTGAAGGCTACCCCGCAGCTAATCGTCACCCGTTTCAGCGGCAGGTTGTGCGGGTCCGAAAACGGGTGCCGCCCAACGGCGTCGGCCAGTTTTTCGGCCAGGCTGGTTGCCGCCTTCCCGCTGCAGCCCGGCAGCAGCAGGGCGAAGCGGTTCCTCCCGCAGCGGAAAGGCAGGTCCGTCTTGCGAATATGCCGCCGCAACAGCATTGCGACGGAGCGGAGCAGGTAATCTTCAATTTCATCGCTGTACTGGCCGAAGTCGTCGATGCCGAACATGATCAGCGAAAGGTCCATGCCGTCTTCCTGAGCCCGGCGCATCTCGTCGGTGAGCTTGAAGCGGAAGTAGGTTCTGTTGAACAAAGAGGTGATCTCGTCTGTAATCGATCGGCGAAAATACTCCCCGAGGCGGGAGGCGAGGCTCTGAAACTCATCGTGAATCTGCTGGAACAACCCTTGAAGCGCATGGATCTCGTTTTCGCCCAGATCGGCGGTCTGCTTTTTTTTCAGGATCTGTGAGGAAATCATCGTGATCCGCTTTTTCATCGTCTCCCAGGACTTGATCCAATGCCAGAAAAGGACGAAACTCAGCAGCTGAATGAGCAGAATCGCCAGCAGGGCGTTATTGAAAACACCCCGAAGCCGCTCCACCTGCCGGAGGGTCAGCTCGGGGATAACGTACTGATAAACGGCGATCAGGGTCAGCATCACCGGGAACAGCGACCCCAGGATAAAAAACACCAGGAGCATTCTGCGGAGCCGGGTTTCGGTCATGGAAATAAAAAGCGCCATGGCAGCCTCGATGGTCGATTCGTTTCGAAAGAGAAGGGGGATGTGATACGGTGCACCGCATCTGCCACCGATGCCGGGGCCTTCCCCCTCGAAGGCGGCGGGTCTGCTTCGCCATTCAACACCGAGTCACCATAGCCCGCAGCGATCGGGATGTAAATCGGAAGAAATTCTGAAAGGAGCGTGGTGGGCAAAACCGTTCTGGTCGTGGGCGTGGGCCGCTTCGGGTCCCACTATGCCCGCATCCTGTCCGGGTTGCGCGCAGACCGTTGCGCCGGAGTGCCCGCCCTGGAGCGGCTGGTGCTGACCCGCACCCGCCGGGAACCGTCCCGGCGCTTGGCCGAAGAGATCCGCAGCGATCCGAACTGCACGGCGGGCGAGGTGATCGGGGTCCCCGTCGCCGATCATCAGGCCCTGGCCGCCGTGGTGAAACGATTCTCGCCGGACCTGACCTGTATCACGGCCCTTGACCCTGAAACCGGCGACGCCATCCACGGGACCTACGCTGAAACCGTTCTGCGAAACGGAAAGGGGAGCCTGCTTTGCGAAAAGCCGCTCTGTCCGACGGCCGGAGACGGGAAAAGCATTTGGGCGGTGCGGCGGCTCGAGCGCGCCGGCGGCTCAGAAAGGTTCGGCCTGGAACTTCCCATGGCGGTGGTCCGACGGCAGGCCGAAACGAACCCCGAACTGTCCCGGCGACTTGCCAGCGCCCGCCGCCTATGCTTTTTCTGGTCCACCACCGCCCCGCTCCGCGCCGATCTGATCGACACCCTCGCCCTGCATCCCTGGTCCTTGATCCCGGAGCCGTTGACCATCGAGCGACTCGAAAGCCGGCGCGGTTCCGGCCGCTGCGACATCACCGGCCGGCTTCGGAACCGGCAGACGGGCGCCGGTGTGGCCCTGGCCATCGCCCTCTGCGGCGGAGAAAATGTGCGGACCATGAGAATCGATGAATCCCTTTTCACCATCGCCAGCCGTGGTCCAACGGTTTCGATTCTTCCGGAACCGACGGATGCAAAAAGCGGGTCTGCCCATCCCCTGCTGACGGTCCAAAACCCATTGAAACAGAACATCGTCGCCTCCCTGAGCGGCACTCCGATCACCGACCTGGTCCAAACCGAAGCCGCCCAGCGGTTTCTGGAAACGGCCAAGGGATGGCAGGGGGGGTAGCGCACGGCGAACCCCTCGGCCGGATCCGCGGGCCAGCTTGACATTTTCGACCTGATTGGGGTATGGCCGGGCATTCCGACTGACAAGGAGTACAAAAAGATGGGCTTTTATCGAAACTGGTTTCTGGCCAGCCGGCCATGGTCGTTTTCCATGACCGCCATCTCGGTGGGGGTCGGCAGCGCCATGGCCGCCATCGACGGACCGTTTCAATGGTCGTTGTTTTTGCTGGCGCTGGCCAGCGCAGTCATGCTTCATGCGGCCACCAACCTGATCAACGACTACTACGATGTCCTGCACGGCATCGATACGGTGGAGTCCGCCACCGCCCAGTACCGCCCGCATCCGCTAGTGGAAGGGCTGATACCGGCTGAGCACGTGCGCTGGGTCTCCTACGTCCTGTTCGCCCTGGCGGCATTGATCGGTCTCTACCTGACCGCCGTCTGCGGGCTGGCGGTGCTCTGGATCGGATTGACCGGACTGCTGGCGGGCCTGACCTACACCGCTCCACCCCTTAAATACAAGTACGTGGCCCTCGGGGAGGTTTCCGTCTTTCTCATGTGGGGGCCGCTGATGGTCGAAGGCGCCTATTACGTGCAGCGCCAGGTCCTCAGCCCCCAGGCGTTCTGGGTTTCCCTTCCCTTCGGGGCCCTGGTGGCCCTGGTGCTTCTGGCCAACAACATTCGGGACATCGACCATGACCGGAGCCGAGACATCTGCACCCTGGCCATCGTACTGGGCCGCCGTGCCGGCCTGTATGCCTACCTGCTGCTCATGACGGCCGCCTACATCGGGGTGCTGGCGCTGGCCGGCACCCTGACGCCCTGGGTGCTCATCATCTTTTTGACCTTGCCCCTGGCCGTGCGTCTCCTTCGCCAGATGATCCACGCCGTTCCCAACGACGCCGACGCCCAGACCGCCAAGCTCGATACGGCATTCGGCCTTTTGCTGGTGGTCTCGCTGGTTCTGGAGGGGCTCATCGGATGACAATCGCCGGGGCCGGCGCCAGCCGCGTGTGGGGAACGGCAATTCTGGCGGCCGCATTGTGGTTTGCCACCTTCTATCTGGGCTTTTCCAACTTCTGGATCAAGATCACTGTATCAGCGTCGGTTCTGGCCGGGGTTTCACTGGTGCTCGAACCTCCCCTGGGCAGGCCTTCGATCCGGTTCGGCGACGTGTTGATCGGCGTTGCCGCCGCCGTCGTCTTGTGGGGGATTTTCTGGCTCGGCAAACAGATTTCCACGGCCGTTTTTCCTTTCGCGGGCGGACAGATCGGCGCCATTTACGACAAAGGCGAGGGGTTTTCGCGCTGGGGAGTCTTTTTCCTGCTGCTTCTGGTCACCGGCCCCTGCGAAGAGATATACTGGCGCGGATATCTGCAGAAGCAACTCATGGCACGCCACGGGAAAGCAAAAGGATTCCTGTTGGCCACCGCCATCTATGCCGGGGTGCACATCTGGTCGTTCAACTTCATGCTCGTGGGGGCGGCCGCCGTGGCCGGCGCCTTTTGGGGCGCGCTTTACTGGCGCTTTCGGCGTCTGACCCCGGTCATCGTCTCACACGCCCTGTGGAGCTCGTTTGTCTTCTCGGTGATTCCCGTCCCCTGACGGCGAAGATGAAAGAAAGGGGTTTCGAAGGCGCCGGGGCGAACCGTTCTCGTCTCCGCCGAACATGGAAGGCGTTTGCGGCAGGACCGGAGAAGGATGCATCTGGATTTGCCGATATGCCGAAAACGCGAATTTCCGCGAAAAGGCGAGAATTCAGGAGAATCGTTATCTTCCAGGGGCAGTCCATGACCTGTTTATAATTTCCGAACGTCCCGAAATAACGGAAATTCCTTTTTTCCCTGTTGTCCTTTCATTTCATTGGGTTACGGCCGACACGCCATATTTCCATGGAATATCGGCAATTTATTTTCTGTTGAAAACTTTTCCAAAAGTCCTTTTCAAGGCCCCCTGATCTGCTTTGACAGAACCTGCGAGCGACCGTAGGGTGGCGGGGATCGTCCGGCAAAGGTCTCGCCACGGTCGCACGCCCGGCCGGCGTGAACCGTTTCGGAACCGGTTGCAGGAGCCGGACAACGAATTCCCCCGACCGCGGAGCTTGAGCCGCTCACCCGATACGCACAACACAACCGATTTTGAAGGAGAACCCATGGTCTCTGACGATTTTCGGTTCCGGCAGTTTGCCAAAATCGCCGCAGGAAAAGAATACCACGAAATTATTTACCTCGCCGAGCAAGAGGCGTTGCAGGCCTGGCGGATGGCCCACCCGAGCAAGGGGCTGACCGAAGCGGAAAGAAGCCGATGCCTCGAATACCAGCAAAAGCTGCTCGGCCTGATCGCCTACCTTCGCCACGGTCTGGTGCCGAAGGACTCCGACGGGCGGATCGGGACTCTTTATCGTTCGATTCGCTCCGAAGCCTTGGTCAACAATCAAGTGGCTGTCTGAGCCGTCCCGAACCGCAACCTCATCTTCCCTCCACTGCGGCGGATCGTCGGGCATCGGCAACGCACAACGCTTCGCCTGCACCGTGATACGCCGAAAGCCGCAACACGCCTCCTGATTCAGCCCGTCTCATATTTATAGTTTTTAACTATCAATTGGCAGTCTTTTTGTACTCCTTGCGCCCTGCGTTCACGGCCTTATTTTACATTCAAACAAACGAAACACGTGCCGCATACACGGCATGCAGATGCAATCGAACCGAAACCCAGACCAAAAACCAAAAGAGGTGATATCATGGCCGAAAAAGTTCAGAATTACATCGAGACCGAAGACGAGCGCAGCGAAGGTCACACGGACACCCGTTCCAAGAACCATGAATGCGAGGACAAGGATCCGAATCTGGGATGCGACATGGGAATCGATGTCGCTGGATAATCAAAAGAGACGACCGGTGACCGTAAACGATGCAGGTGACGGGGGTTGTGGTGGAGCGCCAAGGCAAACGGATCGGTAGCAGCCCCGCGAACGGTTCGACAAAAGACCAAAACGAATTTCCCCATATGGAGGTGCACCATGGCCGAAAAAGTACAGAACTACATCGAAACCGAAGAGGAGCGGGCGGAAGGACATACCGACACCCGCAGCAACAACTTCAACTGCGAAGCGCCCGATCCGCACCTGGGCTGTAACCTGGGCATCGACGTCCAGGGATAATTGGGGATCCGATCACCAAACAGATCTGAACCTGACTGGAGCGGAAGGCTGCGGTAGACCAGAGCGGAACAGAAGCGGCAGCAGCCTCGAGTCGATTTTCAAATGGTGCACAAAAAGGCGTTGCCCCCAAGGGGGCTTCGCCTTTTTTGTTGTTGCCGGGGCAATGCCGCGGCTTTGGAGCCACCGATGTTGACGAAGGGCGAACGGATGAAGATGTTGGGTCCAGGAAGAGGCGTTTTCCGGAAACTGGCCGTGCATGCCGCACGGGCCCACGGGACCTGCGCAAAAGCTGCCGGGAGGGATTTATGGGTGAACGGAAAAACGAGATCATCGGAAAGCTGAGACGCCAGCGCGACGCCACCATCGAATGGTTCCGCAGTCTGTCCCCTGAGATGCTGTCGGTCCAGGTCTACGAGGATCCGGACTGGAAGGTGAAAGACGTGCTTGCCCATTTTGTCACCATCGAACGATCCATGCAGTGGGTATTTGAAGATATCCTCCAGGGCGGTCCCGGATCTCCTGAAGATTTCGATGTGGACCGGTTCAACAGAAGCCAGCCCCAAAAACTGTCCGGGCTTGCCGTTGAGGAGTTGATCGAACGGTTTTCGGCCGTTCGCGGAAAAACCATCGATCTGGTGGCGTCGATGTCCGAAGAAGATCTCGACCGGAAGGGGAGACACGCCTACCACGGTCCGGGAACCCTGGAGCGCTTCGTCCGATGGGCATACGAACACGCCGAAGAACACGAGGCCGACATTCGGAAGGCGCTGAGCGCACCGAGCGATGGATAAAACCGGTTTTGCTGCTCCATTCAAAGAGCGTTTCGCATTTGTCCGGAGACATCCGGGATTGACGCTTGCCCAAGGGGGCCGAGCCCACCCTTCAGGAGAATTAATGCCATGCAAAAGATGTCGATTGCCGTTGCAGCCTCCCTGATCCTGCTGGTTTCTTGTACAACGTTGACCAAGGCCGGAGAGGGCGTTTCCATGATCTCGGTGGCCGACCTTCGCCACGAACTCTCCGATCCCGGGTTGAAGATCATCGATGCCAGAGACTCCCGCAGCTGGGCGTCGGCCACCGAGAAGATCCCCGGAGCGATCCGGGAGGACCCGGATTCAGTGCCGACATGGATGTCCAACTACGACCGGAACGATCGGATCGTCGTGTACTGCGCCTGACCGGCGGAACAGACCAGCGCCCGTGTGGCGCGAATCATGAAGCGAGCCGGATTCGAAAACATTTGGGTGCTCAAGGGGGGATGGAAGGGCTGGAAGGCGGCCGGATATCCGGTGGCGCCCAAATAGCGCAGCTCCACCCCCATCGGCGCGCATTGGCCGTTTGTCGCTTCAGGCGGGTCGCCGGTCCCCGGCGGCGCAGGTCAAGCGCATCTTCCGATTCTCCGGCAAAGGATCTTGTCCGGGAAAGAGACCGCTTCGATCGCCTCCGACAGGGCCTGCCGCATGCGGCGGGAGACGAAGCGTTCCGGATCGAACGGCACCGACCCGTTTCCGGCAGCCGGCTGCTGGTCCGGCAGAAACTGCCGAATCAGTGCGGCAGGCACCGGACGGTGCAGGTTGGCCATGAGCCTCCCGACAGCCCTTTTGGCGGGAGGCAGATGCCAGTAATATCGGATCCGGTCCCGAAGGCTGTAGTGCCGCAGAAAACGGAGGGTCGCGGCATCGCCCCGGTAGTGGGACCGCCAGTGGGATGGGTTTTCCTGCATGAGCGATTCCATGGTCTTTCGCAGATCGGACCGGTGCGACAGGCCCGGCATCTCCTCTTCCAGGAGCGCCAGGGCATATAAGGCCTCCCGATAGCAAAAGGTGAGGCTGGGGCCGATTTTGATCACCGGGAAACGATCCCTGGCCATTCGGGCAAGGGCTTCCGGGCCCTGATAGTCGGCGGCGTGCACTTCAAAGCACATGTGACCGGGTAGGGTAGCGGCGGTTCGGGACAGGCTTCGGGCGGCGTCCGGGCTGTAGCGGGCAACCGACCGGTCGTTGAACTCGACCCCCGGTTGAACCACCACGGCGGCCACGCGCTGCCAGACCTCGCCGAGGCCGGCATCCCGAAACGCTTCGTCGTGCCGTCGGATCGATGCCGCCACCGCTTCCGGGGAGGTGACCGTCGGTGGCTGGCCTTCCTGAAGCCCGCCCCCGGGAGGCGGAACCTCGTCTCCGATCACATAGACCGGCCGCCGGCCGCCGAAGCCGGCGGCGGCCTCTTCGGCAGCCCGGCACAGCGCCGCGGCCCGACGGGCCGCCATCTCGCCGGAAACGCCGGATTCAGGATCGTCCGCACAAGGCCTCGCCGTATCGAGATGGATCTTGTCAAAACCGGCTGCCACACACAGACGGGCAAGCGCAGCGGCCTCTTGGACGGCCCCTCCGGCGGGCAGTCCGGACCAGACCGACGGAGAAAGGTGATCTGCGCCGAGCAGAACCCGGTGTTTGGGCAGCCCCGCCTGCCGCGCCGTGCGATGTACGAGAGAGGAAAACGCCTTCGGCGTCAGGCCGGTGTAGCCCCCGGTCTGGTTGACCTGGTTTGCCGTCGCCTCCACCAGAAGGGGAAGGCCCTTTTGAAGGGCCACGGCAGCCGCTTCCCGGATGACCGTCGGATGCGAGGAGCACACCGCCACCAGCCCTCCCCTTTTCCCGGTCCGGTGCATCTCGTTCAGGAATGTCAGGAACGCTTCCACCATCGGCCTCCTGCGGGTGAACAGCAAAAAAAGCACGTCAGCGGGCGCTGGACCAGGATCGAATCGGCGAAACGCTGCGGTCGGATTTGATCGACAGGGCCAACTACGCTATCGTGATGCCTGCACCCAGGGGGATGGCCGCAAAGAAGCGACTGTGCCGTCATCCCGGAAAAGACGAGCGCTGCCGGGTGCAAGCCGCGCTCCGAAAGGCTTTTGACCCCGAGCGAAGTCCCGGAAGGGTCCAGGAATGCTTGAACTCTCTGGATTCCGGATCTCGCTTCGCTCGTCGAAAATGATGCCTCTGGCTAATGCGGCACAGCCTCCAGGAAACGATGAGCACCCCATCACCGCAGCCGCACCGGGGAAACGAGATGCTCAAAATCTCCAACAAGGTCATGATTCCGGACGGGGAGATCGAATTGACCGCAGTCCGGGCCCAGGGCCCGGGCGGACAAAATGTCAACAAGGTCTCCTCGGCCGTTCAGCTGCGGTTCGACATCGCCAACTCTTCACTGCCGTCGTTCTACAAAAATCGACTGCTGCGCCTCTCCGACAGGCGGATCTCCAATGCCGGTGTCATCACCATCAAGGCCCAGCGCCACCGCAGCCAGGAACAGAACCGGGAAGAGGCCCTGGAGCGCCTCCGGCGGCTCATCCGCGAAGCGGCAAAGACCCCCCGGGTGCGGAAACCGACAAAGCCGTCCCAAAGGGCCCGGAACAAACGGATGGACCGTAAAACCCGGCGCGGCCGGATCAAGCAGCTCCGGAAAAAAGTCACCGGTTGAAAAATCGCCGGCGGTCAGCCCTGACGACGCCCGTCGCCCCCGATCTCGCCTCTCTGGCGCGATCGCAAGGCAGATAACCGCATTGCAAAATCGGATCGGTTACCGGCGGCAACGGCCCCGTTCATAAATTCGCGCTGCGGTTTTATCTCATCACCTGCAGCACCCCGTCGATCCGGCCGAGCATCTTTGCGGCGGCCCGTCGGTCCCGGGCGGCCAGTCCGCCGCCGGCCGCCATTGTGGCAAGCGCTTCCACCGAATCGTAGAGCGCATCAAATGCCCCTTTCACGTCCAGATCGTCATTCATGCGACGTTCAAACTCGGATGGAAGCCTTCGGATCCGATCTGCCGCCCGATGGTCGGACTTGGCCGGCGATGCACCGGCACTGGCAACCTTTTCCGTCAGGTCCCGGAAGGTGTCGATCCGCCCCCGTGCCAGATGCAGTCGATCCCGGCTCAGGTTGAGCCTGTCCCGGTAGTGACCATAGATGAGGTAGAACCTGAGGTGGTGCGGAGCAACGCCGCTGTCGATCACGTCCTGGACGTGGACGATGTTGCCGCGGCTCTTGGACATTTTCACCCCGTCGACGAGAACATGCTCGGCGTGAAGCCAGTAGTTGGCAAACTTCTTGCCGGAAACCCCCTCGATCACCGCAATGTTGTAGTCGTGGTGCCGATAAATGTTGTCGATCCCGCCGCAGCTGATGTCGATCTGGTAGCCGAGGTGCTTGGTGATCATTGCCGGATCCTGCACATTCCAGGAGGGCCGGCCCTGTCCCAACTCGGTTTCCCAAAAGACGTCGCCCTCCGGAGAATTGCTTCGGCCCATCCACAAGATGAAATCGCCCAGGTTCCAGCGGTGACCCGAATATGTGTCCTTGTGAAAGCGGACCTTCTTTTTGGGCCAGCGGCTCATGTCCAGGCCGAACAATTTTCCGAATCCCTTGAATTTGAGGGGATCGTAGTAGATGTTGCCGGCGTGCCGGTAGGCGATGCCCTTCTCGAGCAGCCGCTGTATCAGTTGCACCGCCTGATCGATACTGGTCGAAGACCGGGATACGGCGGTTTCGGGCAAAGCGATCCGAAGAAGCCGGCAATCGTGAAAAAAGCGCTCGGCCACCGGCTCGGTCAGCTTCTTGAGCGACACGCCCTGTCGGCGCGCGGCTTCGATGGCCTTGTCTTCCACATCGGTGAAATTGATCAACCGCTGGACCGTGTAGCCGAGATATTCCAGGTACCGCTGAAGCAGGTCTTCGAAAAGGAACGTCCGGTAGTTTCCGATGTGGGGCCAGCTGTAGATCGACGGGCCGCAGGTGAACATCTTGACCCGTCGGTCGTCTCCCCTCGGTTTGAAGATTTCCTTGCGATCGGTCAGGGTGTTTTTCAGGCAAAGTCGAGATGGCATGGGAATCCTCGTTGCTCCTTTCTGCTTGCACCGGCCCGATGCCGGGACGCCGGCCGATGAAACCGATTTTTCCGACACTTGAATTCTGTTATGATAACCATGTTTTTGGGCGGTTCCACCTCGGCCGGCCGGCTCCCGGACGGTTCGGCCGCCAGCCCACCGTTCGGGAGCCGGTTCTAGATGACCGAACCGGAGGGACAAAATGGCGTTTTGCAGGCCTGACGCGCGGGCTTCCACGGCACCCTTTCCGACGCCGTGGAACCCCGATGGGTTGGCGAGGAGACGACCTTGAAGAAAATCCTGATCGCCGTCGTTGTTCTGGCTGCCCTTTGCCTTTTCGGCGCCTTGAACTACCACGTGATTCTATTCGACGACGAGATCAAGATCCTTCGAAAGGTCGATTTGACCTTTACCGACACCGTCGTCGATGCCAGGGGCATGAAGCGGTTCAAACTCGCTACCCGGCCGAACCTGGTCCGGGCCGGCATCGTGGAACTCATCGAAGGCAACGGAGTGACGATCCGAAAATAGAGGACCGGCGCCGATGAATCTGATTTTCCTGATCATGGTCGTTACCGCCTTCTGCTTTGCAGGGTGGCGCCAGGTGGTCGGCGGCTTTCTGCAGACCGGGCCGACGCCGATGGAGGCGCTATCAACGGCGATGGTCGAATCGGCGGGCGGCGCCGTGGAACTGGCCATCGGGCTGGTGGGGGTGATGGCCCTTTTCCTGGGACTGATGAAGGTGGCCGAAGAGGGCGGATTGCTCAAGATCCTGTCCCGGCTGATCCGCCCCCTGATGGTCCGCCTCTTTCCCGACGTCCCGCCCGAGCATCCGGCCATGGGGGCGATGATCCTGAACCTGGCGGCCAATGCCCTGGGTCTCGGCAATGCGGCGACCCCTTTCGGCATCCGCGCCATGCAGGAGCTGGACCGCCTCAATGCGCATCGGGGGACCGCCACCGACGCCATGGTCCTGTTTCTGGCGATCAACACCTCCAGCGTAACCCTGCTGCCCACCGGCGTCATCGCCCTTCGGGCCGCGGCCGGCTCCGGCGAACCGGCCGCGATCCTTCCGACGACCCTGTTTGCCACCATCGGCTCCACGGTCACGGCCATTGTCGCCGCCAAGCTCTACCGACGCCTGGCGCCCATCCGCGGCGGCAGGACCGGCGCCCCCCCAGCGGCGGAGCCGGCGCGAGACGAACCGCCCGAGAAGACCGAATCCGGATACCCGCTGTGGGTCAGCATCGCGGGTCTGCTGTGCATCGCCGCGGTGATCCCGGTTGCGGTCTGGTTCGGTCCGGCCTTGTCGCCCTGGATTCTGCCGGTGCTGATCGTCGGCTTTCTGCTGTTCGGCTGGATCCGGAAGGTCCGCGTCTATGAGCTGTTCGTGGAAGGGGCAAAGGACGGCTTCCAGGTGGCCCTGCGCATCATCCCCTATTTGGTGGCGATCCTGGTGGCCGTGGGAATGCTTCGGGCCAGCGGCGCCCTGGATCTGATGGTCTCCGTGCTGGGGCCGGTCACCGGCAGGGTCGGACTTCCGGCCGAAGCGCTTCCGATGGCCCTGCTGCGCCCCCTTTCCGGCTCCGGCGCCTACGGGGTGATGGCCGCAATCATCCAGGACCCCGCTGTGGGCCCGGACAGCTATACCGGCATGCTCGTCTCCACCCTGCAGGGGTCCACCGAAACCACCTTTTACGTGATGGCCGTCTACTTCGGGGCGGTACAGGTGCGCCGGGTTCGCCACGCCCTGGCCGCCGGCCTGACAGCGGACGTGGCCGGGGTCGCGTTTGCGGTTCTGGCTTGTTCCTACCTATTCCGATAACCGGGGAGGTTCCATGAGCTCGCATCGCCATCGGTACGGCAGCCGGAAGGTCCGAAGCAGCGGAAAAGCAAAGAGCCTGGATGAGGTGCTTCGGGAGGTAAAGCAACAGCGGACGCGGGCAGGAGACTACCGGGAGCGCTCCTTGAAGTTGCACGGGCTTGTCTGCGCCAAATGTGGACGGGAATTCGACGAGAAAAACCGCCGGCTGCTCACCGTCCATCACAAGGATGGAAACCCGAAGAACAATCCCCCCGACGGCTCCAACTGGGAAAACCTGTGCGTCTACTGCCACGACGACGAGCACAGCCGGGGCCTGCTGGCTGACGAGCTGGGCGACTAACCGGAGAGTCGACGCCCGCACCGGCCGGCGCCCAGCGGTTTGTCGGCAGCGGCAACGTCGGGTCGGCGGCGGCCTACTCGGTGCTCGTGAAAAACGCGGCCCAGAAAATCGTACTCATCGACGCAGATCGTCGCCTGGCCGACGGTCAGCATCGGCGGCCTTTTCCTGGAGGCCTTCGCCCGGGCAAGAGGCGTGGCGTTTACCGACGATGACAGAAGCCGTATCGACGAAGACGTGCGCGGCGCCGCCTACCGCATCTGATCCGCGGTCGGGATGAGATCGTCACCCTCCCGCTGTCCCTCTCCGGAGAGGAATCCGCCGCCCTGGCCCGAAGTGCGGGGGTCATCCGGAGCACGCTTGACCGCGTCGTTTGAACCCGCCCGGCCCGGAAGCGTGGCCAAGGTGCAAACCCGCCTTGCGAGGAGCCGGGGGGCCGAAAGAGAGCCGATGACACCACAGGCGTTGAAATGGATCATGAACCTCTGGCCGCCGTATCTGGGCGCCGGCATCCGGGTCCTGCGGATTGCCCCGGACTGGCGCTCTGCCGACGTCTGCCTCAAAATGCACTGGTACAACCGAAATTACGTCAACACCCACTTCGGCGGGAGCCTTTTTGCCATGGCCGATCCCTTTTACATGCTGCTCCTGATGCACATCCTGGGGCGGGAATATCGGGTCTTAGACAAGGCGGCGGCCATTGAATTCGCAGCCCCGGCCCGGGGGACGGTCATGGCCCGCTTTTGTGTCGACGATGCCCTTGTGAATCGGATCCGGGAGAAAACCGCGGGCGGAGAAAAGCATTTCGAAGACCTGGAGGTGTCCGTGAAAGACGGGCAGGGGCGAATCGTGGCCCGCATCGTCAAAACCCTCTACTTTCGAAAGAAGTGATTCGCCGGGCAGCCGCCGCGATGCTTGCATTTTCCCCGAACGGTGGTAAGGTATGGAAATCTGTCATTTTTTGTGATTGTCCAACACCAGACGAGGAGAGACCCATGCTCAAAGGCGCCGTTTTCCTGGACCTGGAGAATCTCACCCGCAACGGCGGCTGGGGAATGCGCTATCCGGTGATCCGAAGCCTCGTTGAAGCCCAGAACGTCACCTTGCTCAGGGCGAACGCCTATCTGGCCATCGACCGGGAACGGGAAGGCACCGAACGGGAGTTTCGTCAGCGCAGCGAAGACTTCCGCCGGGCGATCCGGCGCTCCGGATTTCACCTCGTGCTCAAAGAGATCCGCCGGTACCGAAATGAATACGGCGAGACGGTGGTCAAGGCCAACGCAGACCTCGACTTGGCCGTCGACGCCCTGCTTCAGGCGGAAAGCCTCGATTATGTGCTGCTCGGCAGCGGAGACGGGGATTTTCTGCGACTGGTCCGGGCGTTGCAGAACCGGGGAAAGCGCGTGGACCTTCTCTCGTTTGCCAACACCAGCTTCGACCTGCAGCAGGAGGTGGACGTCTACTTCTCCGGCTTTCTGGTTCCCGGGCTGCTGCCGCTCGGGGGTTCGGGCGACAACCGCCTGCGGGGGGCCATGGTGTCGGTGCATGAGGACAAAGGGTACGGGTTTTTGCGGGTGCGCACCGGCCTCGGCGCAAACGACGTCATCGAAGACGTCTTTTGCCACATCAACGACTTTACACCGGAGATCGACAACGCCGCCTTCGCTGATCTGAAAACCCGCCAAACAGTGCTGGAATTCGAAATGGTCCGGCAGGAAAACGGCCGCCATCGAGCGGAAAACATCTCTCCGTTCGACTGGGAGGCGAACTGATCAAATTTTTCTTGCTTTTCAAATCAAAAGCGGTATAGTCCGCGCGTCACTGAAGGCCCGCCCTTTTTACGGCGGGCCAGTTTCGTTCTGCGGGTTTGTACCATTTGTCGCAAGTGGCCGCCCAAAGCAAGGAAACGGTGCAATTCTGCGAAAGGAGGGTGGAAACATGGCAAATGGAACAGTCAAGTGGTTCAATGAGCGCAAGGGCTACGGCTTCATTGAGCAGGAAGACGGGCCGGATGTATTCGTTCACCATACGGGCATCAATTCGAACGGCTTTCGTACGCTGAACGACGGCGACCGGGTGACCTTCGACATTCAGCAGGGTGCCAAGGGGCCGTCGGCGGTCAATGTGACCGTCGTCTAAACGCCTCTGAACCCCATGGGTTTTTCACAAAGGCCTGCTGCCGATTTGGGCGGCGGGCCTTTGTCTTTCGAGGCCGCGACCCGTTGCCGGATCACCGGCGAAGTCTTCTCTAAACTGCTTCTGAGGCGCTCGGGAAGCGGCTCTTTCCTGCCGCAACATTTTTTTCCGTTGAACTAAAAAATACTTGATTAATTGATAGGGCCGACTGATAATTGCGCATCACTAAAGGTCCGCACCGACCCGGCGGACCCGTTTCACCGGAAAGGCGGTTCCATTGTGGCGCCCTCGGTATGAAACAGTGAGACTTATTACGAAAGGAGGGAGTCCCGATGGCAACTGGTACGGTCAAGTGGTTCAATGAGAAGAAGGGCTACGGATTCATCGCCCAAGACGAGGGCCCGGATGTCTTCGTCCATTTCACCGGAATTCGTGGAACCGGCTTCCGAACCCTGCACGAAGGTGACCGGGTTACTTTCGACATCGAGCAAGGCCAGAAAGGCCCGGCCGCCGTGAACGTCGACGTAGAATAGCCAGCCGGCCAACAATTTGAAACAGGCGCGCATCCTCCCTGCGCGCCTGTTTTTTTTCGGTCAGTCCTCCGGTTGCCCGGGACTGTGAACCGAAAGAACCGGGCATTCCGCCAGACGAACCACTTTCTCTGCCACCGATCCGGACACGAAACGCCGCCAGCCGGTTTCGCCGTGGGTCGCCATCACGATCAAATCCGCCCCTTCTTCCCTGGCGGCCTGGACGATCTGTCCCGCGGGGTCTCCGGAAAGGACACGATGTCGCGCCGCCACCCCTTCCGGCAGCTGACCGACCGTTTCTTCGAGGGCCTTTTGGGCCGACTCTCGGATATCCTGCTCCAGCGCCACCTGCCCTGCGGCGCCGGCCCCGTTGGGTGCCGGCACCAGCGGCAGCCGGGGCACCGCATAGACGAGAATCAGCTCTGCCGAATATGCCGCCGCCAGTTCCACGGCGGCCGACACCCCGGTGCGGGCCGGGTCGCTGAAATCGGTGGGGGCGATGATTTTTCGAAACGGAAGCATGACAACTCCTTTCCGAATCGACGCATCCGGGGCGGGCAACCGTTTCGGCAGGCGGTCGCCGAAAGGGTCGTCGGTGGTCGATCCATTGCCTGTCGGTCTCTATCAAGCCCAACCCTATTTTCGCATACCGAGGCCCCTTTTGGCAAAAGCAATCATCCTGCATTGCGGGCACCCCCTGCAGCAGGCTGCAGGGAATCTCGTGAACCCCGCAGCAAGTCGCCGACACGCCGAAGCCGCGATGGCGGCGGTGCGCAACAGGGGGGATGCGCTCGCGGTTGCGGTTCAAGAAACCCCGCATCGAAGCGCTGGCATGTGCTGCCGGCAAAATGGGCTGTCCCCGGAAAAGGCGGAGCCTTTCGGAGGCGGATCTCCTGGGGGAGCAAAGCGTCTTTTTGATCGGGTCAAACGGCCCGGCCGCAGAGACCGGGCAAAGCGGGGGCTGCCGGAAAGGCTCCGGATCAGGTCCAGAGCCGCAGGTGCTTCCTGTTTCCCCCAAACAGCTGGGAGCGCTGAATCTTCAGCAGCCGCTGGAGAATTTCGTCTCTGCGCTCCATACTGACGACACATTCTTTTTGAGCCGGATTGAAAAGCTTCGGCTCGGTGAGAAGGGTGACGATATCGTAGAACAGTTTTTCCGGGATTTTGACACTCATCTTCAGATGCCTCCTTCTGGTACGGCTTCAGCCGGGCCGCGCTTTTCCGCCGGATGCCGGGCAGAACGGCCGGCTCGACGAAACAATTCAACCGAACAATTCCGCCAAGGGGCGTCATTGCCGGGGCCCGGCGAACCGTCTTTTTGCAGCGCTCGTTGAGAAAAAGTGCGGGGCGGCGCCGATCGGCTGACGCTGTCGCAGCGATGAATCGCCTGGTGAAGACTTCTGCATTCCAGCGTCGGAGACGGATGCTATAAAAACCCGGCGGGTCTGTCAAGATGGCTTCGCACCGCCTAACCGAGCAGACCGGATCGCTTCAGGTTGCCGCGAACATATCCCCAGTGCAGCCCGACATGCACGGCGCAGACGAGACAAAAGACGACTGCGGTCCAGGCATGAAAGTCCCGCAACAGGTGCCGCAACGCCCTGCCCACCCCCTCAGGGGCGCCGGCTCCGTGGGGAAGAAACAGCCAATTGAAAAGTCCCGTGACGACCAAAACCGACAGCAGCACAAAGGAGACCACATTGACGATCCATAAGAGGTCTTTTTTCTGCAAAGAACCCTTCTCAGATAGTGGCATATCAGCCTCCCGAAAACAGAATCAAAATAAATTCGAGGGATCTGCAAGCGTCCGGTTGCCGACGGGGCCGATCGACGGGCATCGGCTCTAAAGTCGGGCAAAACTGATTTTTCAGGCTCCAAAAAATCCGGCCTTGGATGATTTCTTCAAATAAAACATCGGTAGACCGGCAAGACAACAGGTTTCGCAGGGCCCCCTACTGTGGCCGTCTCCATGCGGCATGGACATGATTATAGCCCACGCCGGGATCGGGACCGGCGAAAGGATCGAAAGGAGCGCTTTTCACCATGCACTGGAGACGGTCCGGGGCAACCTGCTCGGTGCCATTGCCACGGTCGATACGGCGGTAAATTACTTCCGGCGCCAAAATGGCGGGCACATCGCCGGCACCATTTCGGTGGCAGCGTTTCGGTGAAGAGAGCATTCCCATCGGCTTTTGCAAACGGCGGGTTGAATGCGTCCGTGCCGTGCATATTTTACTCCAGTAATCGTAAAACCGTTCCGTTTCTCGAACGTTTTTTGTTCCTATTTTTGTTAGGAGGTTCCTTTTTCAAAACGCTGTTATGGAAATCGCTGCAGCTATAGTTGAACGATAACGACGCCGTGGCAAACGGTATCGGGTCCATCAAGAAAAGGAAAAACATGAACACCAACACCCCATTGAGGTTTTTTGGATGGCGGTATTTTTTTCTGGCTTTGGCGGCCGGCCTTCTGCTGGGGTCCACACTCGGCTGCTCCTCGGGCTACGGGCGGCTCCACCGCGATCATAGCGTGACCGCCGCGTTCGAGAAAGCTCAGTTCTCCTCCGAATACCGTTTTTATTATATTGGCAGAAAAAACCAGCCCTATGCCATCGTGGGTATCCAGGAAGGCTATGAGTTCCGCTCCAAATTCTGGGAATCCGTCGATCCCGGCACAGAAATTTTCCGAAAAATGGTCGAACATCCCTGGGGTTTCCAGCACCAACCCCCTTACGGCGCCTATATTCTCGATTCAAAGGGAAACCGTGTCGGTATCTGGTTTTCCTCTTTCGACCTTGCCAGTATCCGCGTGACCGACGACCGGGGCGTACTCGTATATAATCCCTATTCCCCGACCCTGATAAACGATCCGGCAATGGATTAACCGCTTCCTGGCACCGCCGGCGGCATCGATTTTTACCTACTGGCTTTTTTCCTTGTCAAATGGGGCTGGATGGCGATATCTCTTTACCAAGCATCGGCAGCGCCGATGCCGATGCTTTCTGCCCCATTCCTGGCCCATCACGCCGCCGCGGCAAGTCGCATCGCCAGCGGTTTCAGGCTGCAGCGAAAAATCCTGGTCATCCCGGATCCGCCTCACCGGGGTCCGGCCGTTGGTGTGACGATATGGCACCGGCCCGCAGCGCCGATTGAAACGTCCGGTCCCCGAAGGGCGCCTGCCATTTTCTTGAACCAGGCCAGGGTATGCGGTTCCATAGAGCTCGTTGTTCAGGAGCGGGCGCTTGCCGCCCGCTTCCGGCGTAATCCGGTCGGCTGCAGAATCGAAATCCGATGTTTCCGATTACGGTTTCATCCGCACGCGGTTGTCCCCATCTTCTTTCTGCCCGCCGCATGAAAAGGAGCTTGTGTCCGATGAGCACAAACCTTTACGTGGGAAACCTCCCCTACACGGTCTCCGAATCGGAGCTGGTGAAATTGTTCTCCGGTTTCGGCCGGGTGGAGGGGGTCCGCATTATCAACGATTCGGCTTCCGGGAAACCGAAGGGATATGCGTTTATCACCATGGCCGAACGTTCCGACGCCGACAAGGCGGTGCGTCGCCTGAACGGGAAGGACTACCAGGGGCGAACCCTCAAGGTCAGCGAGGCGAGGCGCAAAAAAGACCGAACACCCGCTCCCGGACGGCGGCGGAGCCCGGCTGCGGCCGCCAAACCCCAGTTCCGCTTTCCCAGCGACTGGAGCACCTGGCGAAAGCCTCGCCCCTGAACGTTCGAAATTATCCGAAAAGAGCACTCGCCGGTATCCAATGTACCGCCGACAAACCCACCGAGGAGGTAACCTTGAAAATCTTTTTCAAAGCCGCTGCCCTGGCGATTTGCCTGTCACTGGCCGCCTCCGGCGCGCTGGCAGAAGATCCGGCGGCCAAAGCGGCCTCGGTCAACGGCACGATCATCTCAGAAAAAGAGCTCGCCAAGGAGCTTGATCTTCTCCTGCAGCGGATGGCCCGCGAGGGCCGACAGCTGCCCGAAGAAAAGATCGAAGAAGTCCGGGGAAAAGTACTCGACAACATGATCGATATGGAACTTCTCGCCCAGGAGAGCCGAAAGAAAAACATCACGGTCGATCCGGCTGCCGTAGAAAGTCAGATGCAGGCCTTTCGACAGCGTTTCGGGAGCCCGGAACGCTTCGCCGATGCCCTTTCCGACATGGGTCTCACCGAAAAGGCCCTGGAGACTAGAGTTCGCGACAACATGGCCGTCAGAGAGCTGATTTCTCGCGAAATCGAACCGGGCGTATCGGTTTCGGAAAAGGAGGCCCGGATGTTTTATGAGCAGAATACGACGGCGTTCCGGGAGCCGGAAAAAGTCCGGGCGCGTCACATCCTGGTCAAGGTCGGCCCCGAGACGGACCGGGAAAAGGCCCGGCAAAAAATCGATGCGATTCGCAAGCGCCTGGAAAACGGGGAAGACTTCGCCGCCGTGGCCGCCGAGACATCGGAAGGACCCAGCCGGTCCCAGGGAGGCGATCTCGGATTCTTCGGTCGGGGGCAGATGGTCAAGCCTTTCGAAGATGCCGCCTTCTCCCTGGAGAAGGGGAAAATCAGCCCGGTGGTGGAGACCCGATTCGGGTACCACGTGATTCAGGTGACGGATCGGCAGCCGGAGAAGACGCTGAGCTTCGAGGAGGTCGAAGCAAAGCTCACCGATGTCCTGCGGCGGGAGAAGATCAAGGTCGAAACCCGGAAATACGTCGAAGGCCTTCGTCAATCCGCCAAGATCGAACGCTTCTAAAACCAAATCGCTGCGCGATTTGGAGAAGTCATTCGTCTTCTTTTGATGATGCCAGCCCCAGCCATCGGGCCGTTTCCCATGTCCGGCTGGCGAGCCGCACCGTGGCACCGTCGACCATGCGGCCATCCACGGAGACGGCGCCGTGCCCCTGTGCCGCTGCCGCCTCGTAAGCATCCAGGATCCTTTTCGCCCGCTCGACCTCCTCGGCAGCGGGCGAAAACACCTCGTTGAGCACGCCGATCTGATCCGGGTGAATCGCCCATTTCCCGTCAAATCCCAGGGCCGCCGCCACCGCCGCCCAATGGCGAAGTCCTTCCGGATCCCGGAAGTTTCCGTAGGGCGCATCGACGGCAGCCAGACCAAGCGCCTTTGCCGCCATCACCAGGCGGCTCATGGCAAAATGCCAGCGGTGGCCGGGATAGATCCGCTCTTCGTCTTCTCCATGGCCGGAAACCGATACCAGGCGCGCACCGATAGACGCCTGGTAATCGGCAATGCCGAAAACCAGAGAGACGAGCCGGTCCGAGGCCCCGGCGATCTCCCGGACCGCGGCCAGCCCCGCGGCGGTCTCCACAGAGGCTTCGATGCCGAGGTTCAGTCGCCTCCCGAAGCGCAGCCCGATTCCCTCCAGGAGCCGATCGGTGAAATGAACGTCCGCCGGGTGCTCGACCTTTGGGAGAACGACCGATGAAAAGGCGTCTCCGGCGGCTTCGATCACCTCAAGCAAATCCCGGTATCCAAAGGGGGTGGCAAGGGAATTGGACCGGAAGGTTAGTGTCTTTCGTCCCCAGTCGATTTCCCGGGCGGAGCGGATCACCTGCTTTCGGGCATCTTCCTTGGCATCGACCGGAACGCTGTCTTCCAGATCGAGCATGACGACGTCGGCCGCACTCGCCGCGGCCTTGGCGTGCATCTTTTCCCGGTGGCCGGGAACGGAAAGAATGGAACGTCTCGGTTTCACGGGGTACCCCCTTCTATGCTGCTGCCTCGACATCGAAAGTGAACGGCAACTTCCGGTAAAAAAGTTGTCGATTTCCTGTTTGTACACCCGGCGTTGAACATTGACCGTTCGACGTTGGACGTTCAACCGTCTTTCTTCAGGTCGATCACCGGGTTGATCAACGGCGCAAACCCGTCGATGCGACATTCCACGGTGTCCCCATCGCCGACGACGACCGCCCCCGGGGTTCCGGTGGAGATGATGTCACCCGGCATCAGGGTCATCACCTCCGAGTGAAAGGTCACCAAACGGTCCGGCGGGAAGGTCATGTTCGCCACGGTATTCTGCGCGTGCACCCGGCCGTTGTGCACCGTGGCCACGGTCAGCGCTGAAACGTCGCCGATCTCGTCCGCTGTCACCAGTTCCGGCCCGAAGCTGAAGAACGTATCGAAGCTCTTCGACAGGGTCAGGTACCGCGGGTTTTTCCGAAGGATGTCTTCTGCGGTCGTGTCGATGACGGTCGTAAACCCGGCCACAACGTCCCGCCAGGCGGCCTGGGCCACATTCCTGCAGGGCCGGCCGATAACCATCCCCAGTTCGGCTTCGGCCGTGGTTCGCTTCGACTGCCGGGGAATCCGTATCGGATCGGCCGGCCCGATCACGGCAGTGGCGGGCTTCATGAAACTGGCCGGAGCAAAGGTCGGAGCGGTTTCGGACAGATCCGCGGCGTGGGCCGCATAGTTGAGCCCGATTCCCCAGATCTTTCCGGGACGGCGGTACAGCGGACCGAAACGGACCTGCTCCGTCGCAACCGCTTCCGACAGAAGGCGGCCCCGGATCTCCGCCCCGCCGCCGGCGACAAACCAGGATCTCAGGTCGCTCAGCCGCCCGGTTTCGATCAGGTCCAGGAGCCCTTCGGGCCAGTCGGTCCCCAGCGCGCCGTTGATGGCCGAAATGGAAATGTACCCGCCGCCGAGACGCAGCGCGCCGGTCTCTTGGCCGTCCAGGTTGAGGGTCGCAAGCCTCATCAAAGGTCTCCTTTGCGGACCGATACCGTCAAGTGGGATTGAACACACCCTGCAGCAAGCTGCGGGGAATGCGCTCGCTATCTCGGTTCAAAACCGCAAATCGCGCCGGCGGCGCGGAAACATCGTTGGCGGCCGGACCGGCTCCGGCGAACCTGCAACGCAGAGATTCGGTGCAAGGGGGGGTTTTGAATCCGATTCTATCAAAAAGCCGGGAAGAATAGAACATCCGGCTATCGGGAACGCCGGCCCAGCGTTTCTTTCGTCATCACGTAAAGGGCGGCGGTCACCAGCAGGCACCCGGCGCAGAAAAGAAACGCCCCGCGAAAGGCGCCCGCCCCGAGGGCAGCCTCCGGATAGAACCGCTGCATCAGGCGCCCGAGCCCCTGGAGAAAGACCGCAACCCCTGCCATGGTAAAGAAATTGATTCCGGTCATGGCCGTCCCGGCTCTTTCGATCGGCATTCGCTCCTTGATGTGGGCGTACATGATCTGACCGGCGCTGCTGAAAACGCCGAATCCGAAAAACAGAACCGCAAGCGGAGCAAACCCGACGCCGACCGGAATCCGGGAAAACACCGCCAGGACGGCCAGCATCCCGAGCAGTCCGGAAATCACGACCCATTTCCGGGAGCCGATGACCACATCGGAAAGCCAGCCGCAGATCGGGCTTCCGACCACGATTCCGATGCTCATGAGAAACAGGAGGTTGCCCGCCGACACCGGGGAGACGCCCAGCACCTGCATCAGAAAAGGGCCGGCCCACAGGGCCTGAACCGCGGCATAAATCCCGTACCGGCAGAAGGTTCCCAGGGAAATGATCCAGTAGTCCTTTTCGGCAAACAGCGCCCGCACGCCGTCAAGCGCCTCTTTCCGGGCGGCCGGCGCCGGGCTTGCGGAAAGAACCTTTCCCGGTGATTCGGGCCGGTCCCGGACCGCCAGGAAAAAGACCACGGCCAGGACCAGGTTCACGGCGGCGAAAACGAGAAAGGTCCCCCGCCACCCCACGGCATCGACCATGAGCACCAGCGGTGTTGCGGCAACGATGTTTCCGGCGGTTCCCACCGAAACCACGAGGGCCGACAGGGTGGCAAACCGAAGCGGACCGAACCAGAGCGTGATCAGCTTCAGGGTCCCCATCAGGTTACAGGCCATGCCGATTCCCAGAAGCGCCCGCCCCGCCACCAGGGCGGTCAGTGAATGGCCCAGGGCAAAGAGCAGGGCCCCGGCCACGGCCACCAGGGTGAGCACCGTCATCGTGATCCGCGGACCGATGCTGTCCAGATAGAGTCCGATGGGAATCTGCATGGCGGCAAAGGCATAGAAAAAAGCGGCCGAAACCAGGCTCAGCCCCCGGGCGTCGAACCCCAGCTCCGCCATGAGAGCCGGAGAGATCACCGCCACCGAGGCCCGGTAGAACTGTGACAGGACAAACAGAAAGGCGGCGAGAAAGAAAATGATCCAGCGGCGGGAGACGAAAAAGGACATTCGACAGCTCAGCAAGGGTTATCGTGCGGAGAAGATGGCCCCATTTGTCTGCTTCATCCAGGGGTCGATCGATCACTCAACTCTTGGGATTCCATCATATTTGCTCGGGAAAAGCGAAGCAAACAAAATCGCGGCGGCGGTTTTACCCCAGGATCAGCCGCTGGGGATCGCACACCTCCCGGAGAATCTTGAGCTCCTGGCCGGTGGGGGGATCGATCTGGCGACTGGCCGACACGTCGATGACAAAACCCATGTTGTCCAACACCTGCCGGGGCACGATCCCCGGATAGGTGCCCCGAAGGGTCATCTGTCGGGTGTTTTCGTCGAACCCCATCACCGCCATGTTGGTGATCACGGTCTGCGGACCGCCATCGGCAAGCCCTGCCTTTCGCCGCCCGTCGGGGCCGTCAATCCAGCCGGGGCTGGTGAGGTAGTCGACCTTTTCGACGAACTTTCGCTTTTCCTGCTGCATGAAGATGATCGTACGGTCCACGAAAGAAGCCACGTCGCAGGCGCCCCCGCTTCCGGAGAACCGGACCTTCGGCCGGGCGTACTCCCCGATGACGGTGGAGTTGAGATTGCCGTACCGATCGATCTGGGCTGCACCCATGATGCCGACCACGCGCCTGCCCGTGAAGCGGTTCTGCATGGTGGCAAAAGAGTCGGCCAGGCTTCCGTTGACGGACGTCCAGAACATGACCCGGGGGTCGGCCACCGCCATGGGGACCTCTTCGAGCCGGGAGTCGATGGCGCCGGTTTCAAAGAAGATCACGCTCTCCGGTGCGCTGATGTGCTTGGCCGCCATTGCCGCCAGCATCGAGATCCCGGTCCCGCAAAAGACGATATCCCCGTTTCGGATCTCCCGCGCGGCGGCCACCGCCATCATTTCCCTGAGGGTGTAGTCTGACATAGGGGGAATCCTTTGAACCGCCTTTCTTCTCCGTTACGGTGGGTGTCCGAAAGAGTGGGCTTGTCGTTTGCGGTCCGTCGTCTGAGGCCCCTTGCGGATCGCCGGCGGCGCGGCAAAAAGCCTCCGGGCCGGTCAATCGACCCTGCGACCGCTCACCGCCTGTCCAGCCCGACTGCATAGCCGGTTCTCGGATCCGCGGCGATCTGCTTCATTCGATCCGGACCCTGCCGGGCAATGAACGCGGCATGGTCTTTGGGGCCGAAGATATTGTCCCTCAGATAGGCGGCGTGTTTGCCCTCTTCAGCGGCCGCCGCCCGGTAGGCGTTTAAATAGGCCGGGTCATAATCGTAGTATCGGTAGCAGGCGGTCGGATACGCGCCGAACGGGACGTGAACCACGGCATCCACGCAGAAAAATGGGAGCTGGTTCAGGTCCGGATTTTCCCGCAAGGCGTCGGTTTCGACCAACTCCTCGCAGGTGATGATCACGCGGGCGGCCGCCTTGGCCTGCTCTATGTCGGCGAAGGTGAGCCCTTCGATTCGCACCGTTCCGGCCCGGTCGGCCTTCTGGACGTGAAGGATCGTAACGTCCGGGTTGACGGCCGGCACCAGCACCACCTTTTCGACTCCGCGCCACCCCTGAAAGGGGTTGTCGAGCACGGTGACTTTCTGGTTCGGAAGGCGGGGGTCGTCCCTTCGTTCCCGGGCAGAAAACCCCCAGGTCGTCAAAAGGCTCGTACCCAGCGAAGATCGGGTGGGCAGGAAGGGAACGCCCATGGCCCCTGCCATGAACCGGAGCGTCATCTGGTAGTTGGAGTAGTCCTCCACTTTCAGGGCACCTTGCTCGACCGCCTTGCGGAAACGGATACAGGTGGGTGCAAAGCGGCCGCTGCCGGCGTATGCGATCTCCAGCCGCGAGACGCACCCGCCGCCGATCAGTTCGTCCACACCCTGGCCGTTGCTGTGGGCGTAAAGGTGAAGTCCCCTTTTCCCCTGGCGGATGATCTCGTAGACCGCGGCCATCGGGTTGCGGTTTACCGTAAAGCCGCCGATGGAGATGTGACCGCCGTCTTGAACAAAGCGCTTGACGGCGCTTTTCAGGTCCATGAGTTTGTTTGTCCCGGTATCCATGGAACTTGAATTCCCCTTATCGCATCGCGCAGGGATCTTACCCCTGGTAGCCCATAATCTTGGAGATGTTTCTGGCGATTTTTTTCAGCTCCCGCAGGCACCGGTGGCGATGGTCATCTGCAAGGAATCGGAGCTCGGGAAGGGCAAGACTGACCGCCGCCAGCAGAACGCCGCGGTGATTGAGCACCGGCGCACTCAACGATCCGAGCCCCGGCGTTCTTTCTCCGAGACTGGCAGCGTACCCCTGGCTTCGGATCAACTCCAGTTCGCCCCGGAGTCTTTCTGCATCGGTAATCGTGTTATCGGTGAGCACTGCCAGCGGCTCCCGGGACAGAAACGACTCGATGAACTCCTGGGGCGAATAGGCCAGCAGACACTTGGACGAAGCCCCAGCGTGCAGCGGGGAGCGGCTTCCGATCGGCATGCTGGCCTTCAGGGCCTGAC
This sequence comes from Desulfobacterales bacterium, assembly GCA_050115795.1. Taxonomy (GTDB): domain Bacteria; phylum Desulfobacterota; class Desulfobacteria; order Desulfobacterales; family CAFBRK01; genus JAIPEL01. Next base: position 5,762 of record JASFPT010000002.1, on the reverse strand, counting down.
CCGATTCGAGGGTGTCGATACAGAGCCGGTGGATGCCGTCGACCACATTCAGGTGCACGGTTTCGCGCGTCCGGGCGAGCAGCTGCTTCATGAAGGGGAGTGCGGCACGGCTGACCGGCAGTCCGCTCTGCAGGGTGTGAAGAAAGGAGTAATAGATGCTGCCCAGACGATACTGCCGGGTCTCGGCGTCCTGGTCCACGAAGCCGTGGGCCCGAAGGGTCTGAAGGAGTCGCTGCACCGTGGCCGGACTGAACCCCAGACCACCGCTTAGTGCCCTGACCCCCCATGTCGGATGCTCCGGCGTAAAGGCGCACAGGATCCGAAGGGCTTTGTCCACGGTATGGGAAGGGGGGGCTGGCTGTTTCATTATGCAGAACGCCGTTTAGTGTTTATTGCCTTATCGGCCAATCCGGCGGAAATGTCAAGGCATGATTTGGATACAAAGTAGCTATGAAAGCGCTTGACTCCCATTTGCCAAAGCTGGTATAGTGTGTTGATCTTGTTTCATTTTTTGAAACAACGTTCTTCTCTTCCGAAAAGGCCGCTTCCCTTTTCCGCCGTCTCTCGACAACCACATAAGGAAGGAGGGTGTCATGACTCGAAAGCAAAAGGTCTCCCTGGCGTTGCCGGTTCTTTTATCGCTTCTGCTGATGATCGGGTGCGCATCCGTGCCGAGCAATGTTTCCGATGTAGCGTGCGGAGCCCAAAAAATCTCCTGGGAGGTCGCAAAAGAGGCGAAAATCAGCAACTTCGAGTGCAAGCTGGACAAATTCGGGATGGATCCCGCTCTGATATTCAGCATGGATCTGACCAACGCCAGCGACACGCCGCTCCGCTTCCGGGTGAACATTTTTCTGGAAGACATGGACAAGGCGGCCGGCCATCTGGTTCCCCGTAAAGGGAAACCCCCGGTGGTCGAACCCGGCCAGACGGCCAGCGTGAAAATCCCCTTTATCAAGACCGAAACCCTTTCCGACAAGGTCCTCGTCGTGGTCAAGACCATGAGCGAATAGAAATGACGAAACCGATTTCCACACAAAGGAGGCTTCGACAATGAGACGTCTGAATCGGATCAGCCTGGTTGCAGCGTTGACACTGGTGGTGTGCCTGGCCTTGGGCGGTCCTGCCGTGGCCCGCACCACATTTATCGGCATCGGAACCGGCGGAACCGGCGGTATTTACTACCCCTACGGGGGCGGTGTCGCAGAAATCTGGTCGAAGTATGTACCCGGCGTAAAAGCGGTGGCAGAGGTCACCGGCGCAAGCGTCGAAAACGTGAAGCTGGCCCACAAGGGAGAAACGGTCATCGGCGAGGTGATGGGCGACGTTGCGGAAGCCGGCTACAAAGGCCTTTCCAAGTTCCAGGGCAAAAAGAACGACATCCTGGGCATGGCCGTGATGTATCCGAACCTGCTGCAGATCGTCACCTTGAAAGACAGCGGCATCACCGACGTCACCCAGGTGGCGGGGAAGAACATCAGCACCGGCAGCCCGGGAAGCGGCACCAACTTCATGACCGAGGCGGTCTTCAAGGCATTGGGCATCGCCACAGATTCCTACAGCGACAGCCGTCTGTCCTTCACCGAGAGTGCCAACGCCCTCCGCGACGGCACCATCACGGTCGGTTCCTGGTCGGTGGGCCCCGGCACCAGCTCGATTCTCGATCTGGCCACGACCCATCAGATTCGGATCCTGGGCTTCTCCCAGGATCAGCAGGAAAAGATCCTTGCGGCCAACAATACTTACTCCGCGGTGGATCTGGCCGGTGGGGTCTATCCGGGCGTGGACCAGCCGGTTTCGACCATCGGCGTATGGAACGTGATGATCTGCCAGGCCTCCCTGGACGAAGACCTGGTATACAAACTGGTCAAGGCGTTGTACGAACACCGGGACTACCTGGAGAAAATTCATCCGTCGGCATCCTATACCACCCCGGAAAACGCCGTGAAGTACTCCCCGATCCCGCTTCATCCGGGTACGATCAAGTACCTCAAAGAGGTCGGGGTTTCTGTTCCAGCAAAGCTGATGCCATAGGGAGAATGAGATGACCGGGCCGGCGCAACGGCTTGTTTGGATCCTTGCCGTCCTGGTCTTCTTTTCGGTTGCAGCGGCGAACCTGCTCCCCGGAGGGCTCGAGCTGCGGGTCACCCCGGTAAAAGGGGGAGCGCCGCTTCTCGTGCTGCCGATGCAGCCCGGCGAGCGCTTTACGCTCCATTACTACCACTCGGTGGAAAATGCGCCGATATGGGAGGAGCACAGCCTCGATGAGTCCGGCCGAATCTATATCGAAGAAGAACGATACCTCAAATTCGGGGCCGGGATGGGGAAGATGCCCGGTGTCGGCAGAATGGTGCGCCGGGGACCGTATGAGGCGATCGAAGACATGCACTGGCCCACCGGTGATTTCGTGCTTCGGGTCGGAAGCCCGGGTGTGGACCACACCGTCATCTGGCGCGGAACGCGGACCAATCTCTCCGCCATGGCGCCCCACGAAGCGGTCCGGTTCTCGGCCCGCCGGGTGAGCTGGCTGTATCGTCTCTGGCGAAGCTTGTTTCCGCATCCGGCAACACCAGACACCAGGAACAGGTGATGGCAGATCAGACCCCCTCATCGACCCAACCGGCCTCGCTCGTCATCCGGTTCACCGCCGGGTTCATCGCGGTGACAGCGGTGTGCCTGAGCCTCTACCAGCTTTACACCGCCGGGATTGCGGCCTTGACCGCCCTGGTCCAGCGCTCCATCCACCTGGGGGCTATCCTTTCCCTGACCTTTCTGCTCAAACCCCCGTTCAAAAGCGCCCGAAAAGACCGGGTCAACGTCTGGTTCATCTTGGACTGGATCCTCGTGCTGGCCTCGATCTATTGCACCTACTACATCTGCAAAAACCTGACGGCAATTTTCGAACGCCAGGGGGACTGGCTCACGGCGGACCTTTGGGTGAGTGTGATCGGCACGTTCCTGGTGCTGGAGGCCTGCAGACGGGTGATCGGTCTGTTCATGACCGGTATCTGCATCGTGGCGGTGGTCTACGCCATGTATGGCCCCTACATGCCCGAATTGATCATCCACAAGGGGTACAGCATCGAACGGATCGCCACCACCCTGTGGCTGACCACCGAGGGGATTTTCGGCCTTCCCATCGGGGTGGCGGCCACCTTCGTCTACGTGTTCGTGCTGTTCGGCGCCTTTCTCGAGTCGACCGGCGGAGGGAGCTTTTTCATCGACCTGGCCTACGCGTTGACCGGCCGTTTTTCCGGCGGGCCCGCCAAGACAGCGGTGGTCGCCTCCGGCTTCATGGGGTCGGTTTCCGGCTCTGCGGTGGGCAACGTGGTGGCCACCGGGTCGTTTACGATTCCGATGATGAAAAAGGTCGGCTACCGCCCCCATGTGGCCGGCGCCATCGAAGCAGCGGCCTCCACCGGCGGCCAGCTCATGCCCCCGATCATGGGGGCCGGGGCTTTCTTGATGGCCGAATTCACCAACACCAGCTACCTGACCATCATCAAGATCGCCCTGGTTCCGGCGATCATGTACTACGTGACGGTGCTTTTCTTCGTCCACTTCGAAGCCCAAAAATACGGACTCATGGGCCAACCCAAAGAGAACCTGCCCCGGGCCTGGCAGGTGATCAAAGACGGCATGCATTTCATCATCCCGGTGATCATTTTGATCTATGTGCTGGTGGCAAACTACTCACCGATGATGGCCGGATTCGTCGCGGTCATGAGCACCCTGGCCGCAAGCCTTGCCGCCGACAGCCTTCGATGGGCGATGGGAAAACCGCTGCCCCAGGACACCGCTGCAACGCCGGTGCGCGAGTCGATCTCCGGATTCGCCGTCCGGGAAACAAAAATGATTCTCACCTCCTTGGAAAAGGGCGCCAAAAATGCGATCATGGTGTCGGTGGCCTGTGCTGCGGCCGGCATCATCGTGGGGATGGTGACCCTCACGGGCATGGGGTTGAAGTTCTCGAGCCTGGTCATCGACCTGAGCTTCGGCATCGAGGTCCTGGCGATTCTGCTCATCGGCGCGGCCTCCCTGGTTCTGGGAATGGGCCTGCCGGTGACCGCCAGCTACATCGTGCTGGCGACCCTGGCCGGCCCCGCCCTGCTGGACATGGGGGTGCCCCTGGTGGTCTCCCACATGATCGTTTTCTGGTACTCCCAGGATGCCAACGTCACCCCGCCCGTGTCGCTGGCCAGTTTTGCCGGTGCCGGGGTGGCGGGCGCCAATCCGATGCGCACGGCATTCACTTCCTGGAAGTTGGCCAAGGGCCTTTACATCATACCGATCATCATGGCCTACCGGCCGCTGCTCGGCATCGGCGACGATTACGAGCTTCTCCACTGGAGCGTGTGGTGGACGATGGCCGTCACCCTGTTGGGACTCATCGCTTTTGCCTCGGCGCTGGAACGATATTTCCTGCGCAAAGCCACATGGCCGGAGACGATTCTTTTCTGGCTTGCAGCCGCAGCGCTGTTCTGGCCCTCCTATTGGACCGATGCCGTCGGGCTGGCGCTTTTCATCTTTGTTGTCGCGCTGCAAAAATATCACAAAAAACCGGCTGCGGACTGACCCCCCTGAAGCGCCCACGTTCTTTTCACGGCACGGAGCATCCGGCGCCGGCAAGGGTCAAAGTGCTTGACAATCGGAAAACACGGTAGCTATATGGTAGCTACATCTGACACTGCCCATGAATCTGGAGGTATGAATGGAATTTGCCCTGTCCAAGGAGCTGGAGATGCTCCGCAAAGAGGTGCGCAATTTTGCCGCCAAAAAGATCGCCCCCAATGCCGACCAGTGGGATACCGATCACTACTTTCCTTACAAAGAGGCGCTTCGCCCCATGGGGGAGCTGGGTTTTTTTGGGACGGTGATTCCCGAGGAACTCGGGGGCGAAGGGATGGAAGACGGCTTTCTGGCCGCGATGATCATCACCGAAGAGATCGCCCGGGTGGCAAGCTCGCTGCGCGTGCAGGTCAACATGCAGTGCCTCGGCTGTGCCTATACGATTTACCGCTACGGCACCAAGGAGCTGGCCGAAAAATACGTCCCGAAGCTGGTCTCCGCCGAGTATGTGGGCGGCTTCGGCATCACCGAACCCGATGCGGGTTCGGACGTGATGGCCATGGCCTCCACCGCCGAAGACAAGGGTGACCACTGGCTGCTCAACGGCTCCAAGACCTGGATCTCCAACGCCAATGTGGCCGACTGCGTGATCTACTACGCCTACACCGACAAGGAAAAAGGGTCCAAGGGGCTGTCGGCCTTCGTGGTGGAGCTGAAGAACGTCAACGGTGTCAAAACCACCGCCCTGGACAAAATGGGCTCCTTTTCCTCGCCGACGGGGGAAATCTTTTTGAGCGATACCAAGGTCCCAAAAGAAAACCTCCTCGGAAAACCGGGAGACGGGGCCAAGATCGTCTTCAGTTCGCTGAATCAGACCCGACTGTCGGCTGCGGCCGGCGCAGTCGGAGTGGCCCAGGCATGTCTGGATGAAATCCTCAAGTATTGCAACGAACGGAAGCAGTTCGGAAAGCCGGTGGGCCAGTTCCAAATGAACCAGGACATGATCGCCCAGGTATCGACCGAGATCGAAGCCGCCCGGCTGCTCGTCTACAAGGCGGCCTGGGAGAAGGACCGGGGCCAGCTCAACAACGGTCTTTCGGTGGCCCACGCCAAGTATTTTGCCGGAGAGGCGGTCAACAAGGCGTCCAACTACGCCATGCGGATCCTGGGGGCCTACGGCTACTCCACCGAGT
>JASFPT010000001.1:0-79844 GCA_050115795.1 Desulfobacterales bacterium | reverse complement strand
GTGCGGGAGACGCAAAAGCAGCAGGTTTCCCACATCCGGGGCTTGGAAACGTATTCCCTCGACGCCTTTTTGCAGATCGACGAGCTGTCCTGCCGCAACCTGGAACTGACCACCGGCATCCGGTCCGCAGACCGCAAAGGAACCCTGATCGAGGTCCTGGACCGGACGATCACCGCCATGGGCGCCCGGATGCTGAAGCACTGGATCCGCTATCCGCTGATGAACCTTGAATGCATCGATGAGCGGCTGGATGCGGTGGCCGAAGCCCGTGCAGGGGCCTCCGCCCGTCGACGGGTGCGAGATGCCCTCGAGTCGGTGTTCGACCTGGAGCGGCTTGGCAGCAAGATCAGCATGGGCCACGGCAACGCCCGGGACCTGGTCGCCCTGAAGCGATCGATTCAGGCGCTTCCGGCGGTCATTCAAGGACTGGCGGAACTGGACTCCGACCTGTTTCGGTGGGACGGGGATCCGTCGCCCCTCCAGGAACTGGCCGAACACATCGAACAGGCCATCCGGGAGGATGCCCCGCCCACCGTCAACGAGGGCGGCCTGATCCGGACCGGCTACCGGAAGGAGCTCGACGAACTGATTCGTATCAGCCGGGACGGCAAGGGCTGGCTGGCCGAGCTGGAAGCCCGGGAGCGCAAGGCCACCGGTATCGGATCGCTGAAGGTCCGCTACAACAAGGTGTTTGGATACTACATCGAGGTTTCCAAGACCCACAGTGCATCCGTGCCGGATCGCTTCGTGCGAAAACAGACGCTGGTCAACGCCGAGCGCTATATCACCGATGAGCTGAAGGACTTCGAAGCGAAGGTGTTGGGCGCCGAGGAGCGGCGCTGCACCCTGGAATACGAGATCTTTTGCGAGGTCCGTCAGGCCGTGGTCGATCGGCATCCGTCCGTGGCGGCCGCCGCAGATTTTCTGGCCCGGGTGGACGCTTTGCTCAACCTGGCTGAAATCGCCGACAGGGAAGACTACAATCGACCGGAAATCAATGAAGACGGGGTGATTCAGATCGATGAGGGCCGTCATCCGGTGGTGGAAAAGATGCTTACCGGAGAGCGGTTCGTCCCCAACAGTATTCGACTGGACGACGAACAGCAGCAGGTTTTGATCATCACCGGGCCGAACATGGCCGGAAAATCGACGGTGCTTCGCCAGGTGGCCCTGACGGTGCTCATGGCCCACATGGGATCGTTCGTTCCCGCCGCCGCGGCGTCGATCTGCGTGACGGACCGGATCTTTACCCGGGTCGGCGCACTGGACAACCTGGCCCAGGGGCAGAGCACTTTCATGGTGGAGATGGAGGAGACGGCCAATATCCTCAACAACGCGACGGCCAAAAGCCTGGTGATTCTAGACGAGATCGGCCGGGGGACGAGCACCTTCGACGGGCTCTCCATTGCCTGGGCGGTGGCCGAGTACCTGCACGGACTCAAGGGCAGGGGCGTCAAGACGCTGTTTGCCACCCATTACCATGAGCTGACCGCTCTGGAGGGGCGCCTTTCCCGGATCAAGAATTTCAGCATCGCCGTCAAGGAATGGAGCGACGAGATCATCTTCCTGAGAAAGCTGGTGGAAGGGGGAACGAACCGGAGTTACGGGATTCAGGTGGCCCGGCTGGCCGGCGTACCGGAGACCGTGGTTCGGCGGGCTAAAAAAATCCTTTTTCGGATCGAAAGCGGCGCCGCCCCGACTGAAGCCACGGAAGATGCCGAGGCGCCGCCAGGCGCCCAGAGCGGCCCCCGACAACTCGACCTGTTCTCCCGTCCCCGCCAGCGGGTGGCAGAACGGCTCAAGAAGCTCGATCTTTCCCGGATGACGCCCCTCGATGCGCTCAACTTGCTCAGCGAACTGCAGGAAATGCTCAAGGGGAACGAATAGCGGGCAACTCTCAGATCCGATGCAACAATTTGGTGCTGCCGCTGGACGGCCTCTGTGACGGTGTGCTATACGGAGACCGAAACGTTTTTGGACTCGATCGGCGTGCGAAGCGCAAACGACAACACCCGTGATCCTGGATGATTTCCGGAGCCTTCCGGAGCACCTTGCAAAAAGCGCTCCGAGGGCCTGCAGCCGACATCGATGATTCAGTGGTGACATTCCACAAAAACATAGATCGCCTGCCCGCTGTTGTTTTTTTGATTTCGCTTTTGGTCGGCGGACTTGTTCCGTCCGTGGTTGCCGCATCCTCCCCCCGCCACCTCTATTTCCAAGCCGAATCCTGTTACCAAGAGCTCCGAAAGAGCCCGGAAAAAATGAAGTTCCGGCACAACTGGCTCAACTGCATCGCCAAGTTCGAGGAAGTCTACCGGAGCGATCCGGACGGTGCGTGGGCCCCGGCGGGCCTGTACATGCAAGGGGCCCTCTACCTGAAGCTCTACGAGCGTTCCTACCTGCCTTCGGATCGAAAGGAGGCAATCGACATCTTTCATCGCATCGGAAAGCGGTTTCCCACCAGTGCGTATCGGAAGAAGGCCGATTCGGCCCTGGCCGGACTTCTCAAACCGGATGAATCGCCGCCCCGCCCCGAGGCGGCCGGTTCCGACGGGGCGTCGGCCAAGGACCTCTACATGCGGGCGGATGCCTGCTACCGGGACCTTCGAAACAACCCGAGGCTTCAGAAATACCGGGATCGCTGGATGCGGTGCATCGAAGGCTTCGAAGCCGTCTATCGCACCGATCCGTCCGGACCGTGGGCGTCGGCAGGCCTTTACATGAGCGGCGTTCTCTACGAAGGACTTTCCCGGCGCTCTTTCCGCCAAGCGGACGCGGAAAAGGCGCTGGACCGGTTTCGCCGGGTGGCCGAGACCTATCCAGAAAGCCGGTACCGGCAAAAGGCGCTGGCCGATATCGAGCGGATGACCGACAGCGGAGTGCCCGGCGAGGCCGTCGACGACAACGGGGTGGACTCCCTTATCGCTTCCCAGCCTTCCGATGCGGACGATACGGATCCATCCTCGGGCCCGCCCCCCCCCTCGGCCTCCGATTCGGACCCAAGCGGGCGGATCCTGGTCTCCGGCCTGCGGTACTGGTCGAACCCGAACTACACCCGCGTGGTGGTCGACGCCGACGGCGACACGGGTTTTACACACCGGCTGCTTAAAAAGGACCCTTCGATCGGAAAGCCCCCGCGCCTCTTTGTCGATCTGACCGGTGCGGTCCTCGACAAGGACCTGGACAAACTGGTTCCGATCAACGACAACCTGCTCAGCGATATTCGGGCCGGCCAGTACACCCAGGACACCGTTCGGGTGGTGATCGACATCAAGTCGTTCAAGACCTACAAGATCTTTTCCCTTCGAAATCCGTTCCGGATCGTGATCGATGTGTGGGGAGAGTCGGCCGAGGTGGCGTCGGCATCCCCGCAGAAGGGGTCCAACGCCGCCGAACTCCCCGCCAATGCCCTGGCCAAGCAGTTTGCGCTCGGGGTGAGTCGGATCGTCATCGATCCGGGACACGGCGGAAGGGATTACGGGGCGCCGGGTTATCTCAAGGGCGTCCACGAAAAAGATGTGGTGCTGCGCATCGCCCTGCGGCTGGAAAAACAGATCCGGTCCGAACTCGGATGTGAAGTGATCCTGACGCGGCGGGACGACCGGTACCTGACCCTGGAGGAGCGGACCGCCATTGCCAACACCCAGAATGCGGACCTGTTCATCTCCATTCATACCAACTCGCACCGGGACCGTCGGGCGTACGGCATCGAAACCTACTTTTTGAACCTGGCCACCGACAACGAATCGATCATGGTGGCTGCAACGGAAAACGCCACCTCCGAAAAGAACATCTCCGATTTGCAGACGATTCTGCTCGACCTGATGCAAAACGCCAAGATCAACGAGTCGAGCCGGCTGGCCACCCACGTGCAAAAGGAGATCTACGGGCGGCTGAAAAGCCGCTACAGCCTCATCCGGGACAAGGGGGTCAAACAGGCGCCGTTTTACGTCCTGCTGGGCGCCCAGATGCCGGCGGTGCTCGTGGAAACCTCCTTTATCAGCAACGCCCGGGAGTGCAAACGGCTGGTAAGCCCGGACTACCAGGAACAGCTATGTCGGGGCATCGTGGACGGCATCCGCTCCTACATCCGGGAAAACCAGCCCACCGCCTTCCGGCGACCGGTGACGGGCTCCCAGGGCGGGTAGCCGTCCCCCGGGGGGCCAACTTTTGCTTGACATCGAACGGTCCATCTCCCAGAATCGGATCATGATTTCCCTGTGACGTTTTTCCCCCGTGTTTCCGGATTCATCCCGACCCCAATGAAAGGAGGACACCATGGCAGAGAGCGTCTACAAGATCATCGACCTTGTCGGTTCGAGCCCCGAATCCTGGGAAGATGCCGCCCGGGCGGCGGTGGAGACCGCCGGCAAAAGCCTCCGGGATCTGCGAATCGCAGAAGTCACCAAGCTGGACATGAAAATCGAGGGCGGAAAGGTGACCGCCTTCCGGGCCCGGGTCAAGCTTTCCTTCAAGTACGTCTCCGAATAATCTCCGCGCTCCCGGCGGCCGATCTTCTCTTTATGCAGCCGCCGGGAGCGGCTGTTTTCCTTTCTCCGCCTTTCCGGCACCGCCGCCTCCCGGTCGTTCATCGCTGTTTTCCGAAGGGCTTGTCAGGCCGCATCGAATCGAACCGATCCCCTGAAAAAAAATGCCCCACCTGTGACCGGATCTGTCAAACCCCCCTGTTACGGTGCAGGTCATGGAACATTGGTCCTGGCCGAAACCCATACAAAAAGGAGGGGCCCCATGACCCAGTCCGAATTTTTTCCGGAGTACCAGGAAATCTTCGAGTACCACGGCAATACGGCCGTGGAGCGGGTTCGAAAGCGGGGCGACAGCATTCTGCTCCGGGATTGGATCCTCTTCGACTCGGTGGAAGAGGCCGAAGCGTTTTTCCACGATCCCGGCTAGGCCCTGGGTCGATCGATGAGAATACACCCTCGAGGGAAAACAGGAGGTGGCGGATGCTACAGCGGATTTTCGAAGGGTTGCTCGACTGTGTGATGATGTTGCTGCTGGTCGTCCTGGCGGCGTTGGGTACGCTGGTGGTCGGCTTCTGAGTGCGGCGCAAGCAGGGCCGGCGCCATAACCGCCGTTTTCGACAATGGCGCACGGTTTCGCTTGGAAGGCGGCCATGCGGACAAATCAGTTTTCGGAATCGCCCCGGCCTGTTGCGCTGGAGGACACGTGGTCAAGCCGGGTGGCCGTCAGGGCGGCGGGATCCCATTTCCCGCTCTCGCGGGCTTCGGCCATCCGCATCTCGCACCGGACTCGACGACATGCCGGGCAGTCCGGTTCGGTGCAGGGGTCCATGTGGACCAGGATACTGGCGTTTTCCGCGAAATGATCGATCAGGATCGACTCGATCCTCTTGGCTTCCAGGTGGGCCCGGTTCAGGTCCAGATCCCGCGGGAGCACCACGTGCAGATCGATGTGGACGTGATTGCCCGCCTTCCAGGCCCGAAGCTGGTGGATATCGATCCATAGATCGTTTCGATTCCGGGCCAGCAGGGCGGAAACCTCCGCCAGCAGCCCCGGATCGGACTCGTCCATCAGGCCGGCGTATGCCTGCCGCAGAAGGCCGATGCCGGTCCACAGAATATTGAGCCCAACCAGGCCGGCAATGACGCCGTCGAGCCGGTACCATCCGGTCACCGGTACCAGAACCAGGCCCGCCAATACGCCGGCGGAGGTGTACACGTCGGTCAGGACGTGTTTGCCGTCGGCAATCAGCGTCAGCGAATCGGTCCGTTTGCCGGTGCCAAGGAGCAGGATACCCAGCAACAGATTCGCGACCGTGGCAGCCAGCAGGATGGCAAGCCCCTCTCCCAGGTTGGGCAGCGGTCCGGGGTGGAGGATGTGCGCCGCTGCGTTTCGGAAAATCCCGACAGCCGCCAGAATGATCAACGCCCCTTCAAATCCGGCGGAAAAAAATTCGATCTTCCCATGGCCGTAAGGGTGAGATTCATCCGGGGGTTTTGCGGCGGTGACGATGCTGACCACCGCAAAAGCGCTGGCCACCACGTTGATGATCGACTCCAGGGCGTCGGAAAAGATCGCAGAAGAGCCGGTCAGATAATAGGCAAAAAACTTGGCGATCATCAGCGCGATGCCGACAAACAGCGACAGGCCGATGGCCGCAAGCCGGATGCGAAAGCTGCTGCGCTCGGGCGCGGACTTCGAGGCGGCGGACGTCTTCAAGCGGTTTCCCTCTCCAGCGGCTGCCGTTTTCAAAAAACCGGTCGCCCCGGCAAAAGGTCATCCTGCGCGGTGCGTCCGGCTCGGGCCGGCAAAATTTGCCATCGGCTACGGCGGAAATTTCCGATCGAATTCGTTTTCATCTTCCACCAGGTCGATCCCCCGGGCCGTCAGCGCGGCCCCTGCGGCGACGTAGGGAAAGCTGTCCGGGGTTTTGGCCAGTTCCAGAAATCCGCTCTTTTCCAGGTAGACCAGGTTCCAGTTCAGCTCCCGGCTCGAGGTCTCGCACGCTTCTTCGATCGCCTCCAGTTCGGTGAAGGCATAGGGAAACGCTTGAAACCGCTCGTAGAGAAACTCCATGATTCTTCGACGAAGAAGGAATTGTCGCCTGCCGTCTTGATCGGTGCGGGCCGGCATCGGGCGCTCCTCCGGGTGCAACCGCCTGGGCATCATCCCAGGTCGTGGCAAAAAGAACGATTGCAGCGGTGATGCGGCACGGAAGGCCGCTTTGCGGTGTCCGGTCAGAGCGACTGCAGAAGCTGCCGGACCCGGTTGCCGTCCGCCGAGGCCCCAAAATGCTTCATGATCGGTCCCATGGCTTGCATCTTGTTGTGGTATTCGGCCAGGTCGATGTGTTCCCGAATCCAGCCGAGGATTTCTTCGTCTGAGGCCGTCTGCGGCAGGTACGATTCCAGGATCTCAGAGAAGGTCGACCGATCGTCACCGCGGCTCGCCAGCAGTTCTTTTTCAGATTTGAGAAGTTTTTTCAATATCTTGACAACATCATCGTCGGAAAGGTCCTTTTGTTCCTGACGGCCGAATTCACCGAGGATCACCCGCAGGGCCTCCTTTCGCATATCGTCCTTTTCTTTCATGGCCCGGGTCAGATCCCCCTTGATCCGTTCCCTGAGTGTCATCGTTTCCTCCTTTCAGCCTGGGCCCAAGGTCGCCGCCTGAGCCGACGAGAATTTCGCGCTCAGGAAAAGGCCCGGCGGTGGCGCTCCCAGAATTGCTCCGGGGAAAACCGGTGCTCCTGGGTGCCGAGCTGTTCGACGGCGTAGGCGGCGCAAGTGGCTCCGATCCGGGCGGCATCGAGCAGGTCCTTTCCGTCCACCATTCCCTTGATCAGTCCGGCCCGAAAGGCGTCTCCGGCGCCGGTGGGGTCCTTGACCTGGGAAACCGAAACCGCCGGAATCCGCGTTTGCTCGCCCCTACGGCGGATTTCGGCGCCTTTTTCGCCCAGGGTGGTGATCAGGGCGCCCACCCGTTCAATCACGTCTTCCAGGCCCAGGGCTGTTTTTTTCAGGATCATTTCCAGCTCGTAGTCGTTTGAGATCAAAACGGCGCATCCGGTGAGCATCTCTTCCATCTGGCCTTCGGAAAGGGCCGGAATCGACTGGCCCGGGTCGCAAATGTAAGGGATGCCGGCGGTTTTGTATTTCCGACTGTAGTCGACCATGTCTTCCAGGTTGCCCGGGGAGATGATCGCCAGTGCGTCTTTGCCCCTCAAGCCGTCGAGGCAATATCCCGAGGGGTATTTCATGGCGCCCGGGTTGAAACCGGTGATCTGGTTGTCCCCTTTGTCGGTGGTGATGTAGGCGCTTGCAGTCAATTCATCCGGAATGCTGACGATTCCCTCCAGCGGCAGCCCATGGCGGCTCAGCCATTTCCGATATGCGTCGAAATCTTTTCCGGCCGCCGCCAAAACGAGGGGCTGCTCGCCCAGAAGGGCGAGGCTGTATGCGATGTTGCCGGCCGTGCCGCCGAACTTTTCGGTCAGTCCGTTTACCGTAAAACAGACATTGAGTATGTGGATTTTGTCGGGCAGGATGTGGTCCTCGAAATGGCCGGGAAAATCCATGATCCGGTCGTAGGCCAATGAGCCGGATATCAATATCTTCATCATCTTCTTCTCCGCATGTTGTTCGATTCCTCCGACGGCGGCTCAGCAGTTGCAGACCCTCCGGTGCCGAAAGCGGTCGGATAAGGCTTCGGCACCAAGGTGATCCGGTAGACTCCGTCCTGCCGCCGCCGGATACTCCCCGCTGGCTGCAGCGCCACTGTGACCCGAATCCGGGCAATTGTCAAATAGCGCTCGTGCCGTTTCCGGCCCGCCGAGTCGACCTTGAAGACGGTGACCGGACCATCGGGGTTCTGAAACGATTTTCTCCCGGGCACGCTATTGCGGAAAGACGAGCCGGTCGATGATGAGGCCGAAGAATTTTTCCAGGCCATCGGCGCTAAACATCCATCCCAGATGGGTCAGACACCCCCCGCAGATCAGAACCCGCCAGCGGAATCCGGCAAACCAGGTGAATTCGATGCTGGCCGGGCCCATCGCCGCGCAGTTTCTGACAGTCTGAAAGCATCCGATGTCAAACACGATACCGTGAGGATTGGCGAAGGTGTGCAGATGGCTTCCCTGGACCGCGATGCGTTGTTCGGGATCCGTAATCCCCTGTCGGCATTGACGGCAGAGAATCTTCTTTTTTTCCTGCGACTCGGCTTTCTCAGAAGGCGCCCGGCTCGGGGCTTCTTTCCGGCCGTCGCTCTTCCGGTCTTCCCGAAGCTGCCGGGCGGCGGGCAGGTTGATGGGGTCGGCTATCGGGTCCATGCAGGTTACCTTGTCCACAGCCCTGCGGGCGGCGGTAGACGATCCGGCGCCGGTGTTCAGAAATCCATCGATGGCTTGCCGTCCGCCCGCCAAAAAGACAAGCTCATCGTCTGCGGTGCCGCCGCGATCCGGGCCTTGCGGACCGGCATCAAGACTTTTTCCGTGCCTGATCGGCGACGGCGGCTTGGGCCTTTTTCACCGCTTCGGGGTCGCCGAGATATGCATGACGGATTGAGGAGAGCCGGTCGTTTACTTCATAGACCAGGGGGATGCCGGTGGGAATGTTCAGCCCCAGAATCTCGGATTCGGAGACGTCGTCGAGGTGTTTGACAAGACCCCGGAGGCTGTTTCCATGGGCGACGATCAGAACCCGCTTGCTTTCGGAGACCGCAGGGGCGATTGTTTCGTGCCAGTAGGGAAGAAATCGATCGATGGTACTTTTCAACGACTCGGTTCTGGGGATTTCTTCGGGATTCAGGTCCGAATACCGGGGGTCCCGGGCCGGATCGCGCTCGTCGTCCGGCGCAAGGGCAGGCGGCGGTGTGTCATAGCTTCTCCGCCAGATCAGCACCTGTTCATCCCCGTATCGTTCGGCGGTCTTTGCTTTGTCGAGCCCTTGAAGCGCCCCGTACATCCGTTCATTGAGGCGCCAGCTTCTGTGGACCGGAATCCACATCAGGTCCATTTCGTCCAAAACGATCCAAAGGGTACGAATGGCTCGCTTGAGAACCGACGTAAAGGCCACATCGAAACGGAAATCCTTCTCTTTGAGCAGGCGGCCGGCAGCACGGGCCTCTGCGATTCCGGTTTCGGTCAGGTCCACATCGGTCCAGCCCGTGAACCGGTTCTCGCGGTTCCAGAGGCTCTCTCCGTGTCTGAGAAGAACGATTCGGTGCATGGTCTTCTCCCTGCTTGACTTGTGGCGTCGGGACGGCCGCTTCATTTGGGAAGGGTGCCGCATCGGCGGGAATTGATGCCAGCAGAAGGGCTGATCGAAATCTCGTTCAGGGACTTTGCTGCTGGGCCCGTTCCCGTCGTCGGCGCTTCTGTTCGTAGGTTCCTTTTTCGTAGCGGTTTTGCCGGTTGGCCTCTTTCTCCTGCTCCAGGCGCAGCCGCTCTTCTTCAGCCCGCCTTTTTTCGGCTTCGATCGCTTCCTGGCGTTTCTGCTCTTCTGCCGTCTCCTGGCGTCGGCGCTCGTCCCAAATCCGCTGAAGCTCCTGCCAAGTCTGCTGCTGCTCCTGTTCCACCTGCCGGGCTTCGGTTTCGTCGTGGGGGATCTCCTCTGACTTTTCGATCACCGGCGTCCCTTCCGGGGGCGCTTCGCTGGAAAAATGCTTCACCCCGTTTTCATCGATCCAGTAGTACATATTCGCCGCAGCAGACGCTGCCATCAGCAGGCAGGCGGCCGCTGCAAAACACGCGATTCTAAACACCATGGGGCTCTCCTTTTCTTCCGGTCAGGAACGGCATTTGGGCGGATCAAATCCGCCTTTGCCCTTCGGGATACCATGGGGCCGGAAACTGCCTGCCGAAAGCACCCGCTGTACATTTCGGCTTCCACAGGACGGACATTGCGGATTCAATTCGTCGAGGGAGTCGGCCAGGTTCGTCAGGATAACTTCCTCAAACTCTCTGCGGCAGTCTTCACAACGAAATTCATAGATCGGCATCGGGGTTCTCCTTCCGCGCGGCGGTGTTGCCGGCGGCCTGCGGTGTATCGCCTGATTTCTGTCAAGAGCAGTGCCAGTATAGACCACCGGAAGGGCAAGTCAAGACCGCAGGGGGTGGCGCGCCGTTCATCCGGAGAGGAATCGCCGGAAAAGCGCAGCGGAAGGCAGGCAGGGTTGTTTGCCGGGGCGGCCGGCGAGGCGGCCGCCCCGGAATCGAGCGGTTTCCGGAGCCACTGTCCCGGACTACCGCCAGCAGGCGCCCGGACCGTACCCATATCCGTACCCGGGTCCGCCGCCTCTGGGGCCGCGGCCCCCACGACCCATGAAGACGCGACCGTCTTCAGGGACGATCTTTCGCATTTGAAACTGATGTTCCAGCCGCTTCTGGTCGAATTCGGCGCGAAGGTTGGAAATCTCTTCCTGAAGCTGTTTGGCCGTATCCAGGCTTGGATTTTCTTTTGCCATTTCGCTTCTCAACGCCATTTGCTTTTCATAGAGTTTCTGCCGGATGGGTTCGGACTCCTTGAAGAAGGCTTCCCGCTGCGCCTCGATTTTCTCGATCTGCTCTTGACTCAGCTCTTGGCGGGGATAGCCTCTGTCGGGACCGTAGCCCCGCCCGTACTGGCCCCCGTCCGGGCCATAGCCTTCGGCGTATCCCATCGAGCCGCGGTGATGCGGCCCGTAGCCCATATGCCTTCCCCAGCCCTGCCCCCAGTCGGCAAACGCGTAGGAGGCGACGGCCAGCGTTGCGACCAGGGCGATTGCCGTCAAAATTTTGGTGGTGTGGCCTTTTGTCATGTTCGATCTCCTTTTGGTTTATGTCGGGTCTTTGGTTTTCTTTCGGGAATCCCTTGCGTCCCGGGTCGACCCCGATAAGAGCAAAGCCTATGCCAGTACCGATCAGAAGAGACGTTTTCGGTTACAACAAATTGAAATCAAATCAAAAATAGTTACACCCCGGAGAGACCGCTCCTCCCGTATCGGGGTTTCCGCCTGTAACAAAAGTATCCACAAAACCGGGGGGGGCCGACAAAATCGGGTAATGGTTACCCGCCGGCCGCAGAGACCCCCTTCCGAGCGTTGCATTGATTTTCTCGGTTCGATTCGATATCTATTTTCGCGCCGGCATATCCCGAAAACAGAAGCGAGCAGGAGCGTCCCATGGGCGAAGGCATCTACGCAGCGCTGGAATCGATCGGTTACGGGCATCCGCTTCACCCGGTCGCCGTCCACCTTCCGGCAGGCCTGGTGATCGCCGTCTTTCTCTTTTCCGTGGCGGCGATGTTTTTGCGCCATGCAGGACTGGCCCAGACGGCCAGGCATTGCGCGCTTCTGGCGCTGCTGTCGGCTCCGGTGGCGGCTGCGGCAGGGCTTCTGGATTGGCAGCATTTTTACGGCGGGGCTTGGCTGCCGCCGTTTATCATCAAGATGGTACTGGCCTTTTTGCTGATCATTTCCCTTGGGGTGGCCGTTTTCAAGGGGATGAAAAAGGATGTCCCGATCAAGCGCCTGGTCCCCGTTTATCTTTTTTGCCTGGCGGTGGTCGTCGGACTGGGCTACTTCGGTGCGCAACTTGTCTACGGCGAGCGGGCACAGAGCCCGGGTGAGATGCGGCAGTCCGCCCCCGCCGAACCGGTCCAGGCGCCGGCGCCGAAGACCGGAGCCGAACCTTCCGGGAAACCGGCTGCGCCGGCTCCTGCCCCGGACAGCCTCGATCCTGCCAAGGTCGATGCCGGGCGACAGCTGTTCAGCCAAAAGTGCAGCTTCTGTCACCACGCCGACTCCACCGACAACAAGATCGGCCCCGGCTTGAAAGGGATCTTGAAACGGGACCGCTTTCCGGTCAGCAACTGGCCGGCGACGGAAGAAAATCTGCGGCGCCAGATCAAGGCGCCTTTTGACAGCATGCCGCCGTTTCCGGACTTGCCGCAAGCGGATGTGGACGCCATTGTCGCCTATCTGAAAACGCTCTAGCGCCGGAGCACGGCACGTAGCTCCCTGGGAACAATCATGAAACGGCGTATCGCAGTTGTCATCGTTTCTCTTCTGATGATTTCCGCCCCGACCGTCCGGGCCGAATCGTTGACCGTCATCACCGAAGACTATCCCCCGTTTAATTTTTCGTCCAACGGAGAGATCACCGGTGCGGCCACCAGGGTGGTTCAGGAGATGATGCGCCGAATGGCCCACCAGCGGCCGATCCAGTTGATGCCCTGGGCCCGGGGCTACCAACTTCTTCAAACCCGTCCGGGCGTAGTCCTGTTTTCCACCACACGCACGGCCGAGCGGGAGCATCAGTTCCACTGGGTCGGCCCGCTGTACAATGTCACCAACGCCTTCTTTGCGAAAAAAGAATCGACAATTTCGCTGTCGACGCTTGAGGACGTCAAGCAGGTCGGTGCCATCGCCACGTATCATGATGACGCCCGGGAGCAGCGGCTCAAGGAGCTGGGCTTTTCAAATCTGGACAGCACCAATTCGCAGCTGAGCAATCTGAAAAAGCTCCTAACCGGGCGGGTGGACCTGTGGTTGACGGATTTCATCGGGGCCTACGAAGCGGTAAAGAAAATGGGCGTTCCTCCCGATGCCCTGAAAATGGTCTTCCCGTTCGAGAAATTCACCCTCTACATCGCCATTTCGAGACAAACATCGACGGAAACCGCAGAAAGATGGCAGCAAACCCTCGACGGCATGAAGCGGGACGGCAGCTTTTTCAGAATCAGCCGCGAGTGGCTCCCCCCCGAAGCCATCGCCGGGTATCCGGAAGCCGAGTCTTTTCCTTCCGCGGTCGCGGCAGACCTGAAAATATACACGGAGGACTCGCCTCCCGGTAATTACCTGGAAAACGGGAAACCAGCCGGGTTGGCGGTGGAGATCGTCAAGGAAATCCTTCGGAGGCTGGATCTGCCCGACACGATCGAAGTCGTGCCCTGGGCCCGGGGATACAGCATGGCGCTGAGCGAACCGCTGGTGGGCCTGTTTTCCACCACGCGGCTGCCCCAGCGGGAGAAACTCTTTCACTGGGTGGGTCCGGTATACACGCAGACCTGGGGCTTTTACGCCAAAAAGGGTTCCGGCATCCGAATCCGCACCCTTGCCGAGGCAATGGAGATCCCCCGCATCGGGACCTATCACAAGGACGCCAAGGAGCAGTTTCTCCGGGCAAAGGGGTTCACCAATCTGATCAGCGCAAACCGGAACATCAGCAATGTGAGGCATTTGCTCAAAGGAGACATCGATTTGTGGGTCAGCTCCGATTTCAACATGCCCTATCTGGTCCGGCAGGCCGGCGAGGATCCGAACGATTTCGTCGAGGCGTTTGCCTTCCGCCGGGTCGACAACTACATCGTTTTCTCCTTGCAGACGCCGGAAGAACTGGTAGCGGCCTGGCAGCAGACCCTGGCCCAGATGAAGCGGGACGGAACCTATCGAAAGATCTGTGCACGCTTCGACTACTTCCCCGAACGGTAATGACCCGATGAGCCGAGAAACCACCGACAGTTCCTTCAAAAAATGGCTTTCGACCGATGCCGGCAGCCGGTTTGCGGGCCGGTCGATCTCCAGCGAACTCACCCTGAGCCTGGTGATCATTCTCGTCGTTCTGGAAGGGATCCTGCTCGGGGCGCTCTATTTTCGCCAATCCAGTGCCGCTCTTCGGGAACTGGAGACCAAGGCCGACGAATATGCCAACAATTTGAGTGCGGTTCTGGCGGTACCGATCTGGGATTTCGACGACGAACAGATCAGCAAAATCGGCGTCGGCTTTGCCGCCAACGATATTGTCGACGAAGTCCGCATCGAGGACATCGACGGCACCCTGCTGTTTGAGCGTCGGAAGACGGATTCCGGGGGGGACCGCATCCGGCGGACCGCGTCGATTCTCCACGAAGGGCAGGACATCGGACGGATTACCTTTTCTCTGTCACTGGAAGCCTATCGAAAGAACCTTGCCTGGCTCAGAAACACCCTGTTTATGATCATGGGTCTTTCCCTGGTGGCCATATCGGTGACCACAGGGTTGCTGCTGCGCATTTTCATGCGAAAACCCCTGGCCATTTTGCAAAAGGGCATCGATCGCGTCGCCAGGGGGGACCACGACTACCAGTTCGAAGAAATTCACCACGAGGAGTTGAGCGAAATTGCCGGCCGATTTCGGCAGATGGCGGCTAAAATACGGCAACGGGAGGCATCCCTTCAAAAGGAGATCGCCGAGCGCAAGCGTGGCGAAGCACTGGTCCGCCGCAGCGAGGCCAAAAGCCGGGCGCTTCTCGATGCCCTTCCGGACCTGGTCTTCCAGGTCGATCGACACGGAACCTTCATCGACTGCAAGGGGGCCAAGGAGGACTTGGCCATGGATCCGGAGGCCTTTTTAGGGAAAAAGCTGGATGAGGTGCTTCCGGCCGAGGTGGCCGACACCTTCATGGAGCGGATCGTATCGGTGCTCTCGTCCGGCGAGATGGCCGTTTTTGACTACGAGTTGCGGTTCAACGACATCCAGAAGGCCTTCGAATGCCGGATGGTGGCCGTCTCCGGAGATCAGACCCTGGCCGTGGTACGAAACATCACGGCAAACCGCAAAGCAGAGGCCGAGCGGTCGAGGCTCGAGGAGCAATTGCAGCGGGCACAGAAGATGGAAGCCATCGGGATGTTGGCCGGGGGCGTGGCCCACGACCTGAACAACGTGCTTTCCGGCCTCGTCAGCTATCCCCAGCTCCTGCTGATGGATCTTGCGCCGGACAGCCCCATGCGAGAGCGGGTTGAAAAGATCCAGGCCTCCGGGGAAAGGGCGGCCCATATCGTCCAGGACATGCTGACCCTGGCCCGAAGGGGAGTGGCCGTGTCTGAATCGGTCAATCTCAACACGGTCGTGGAGGACTACCTGAAAAGCCCGGAGTATGAGACCCTCCGGCGCCACCAGCCGAGTTTCGAACTGATTCTCGATCTGTCGCCCGACTTGTTGGCGGTGTCCGGTTCTCCCTTCCATCTGTCCAAAACCATCATGAATCTGGTGTCCAACGCGGCCGAAGCGGTGTCGGAAAACGGGACGGTAACCATCGCCACCGAAAATCGGTACATCGACCAACCGATCCGCGGCTACGATGATGTGGCGGTGGGCGACTATGTGGTGCTGCGGGTGTCGGATACGGGGGTGGGAATTTCCGAGCAGGACGTGGAGCGGATCTTCGAACCTTTCTACACGAAAAAGGTCATGGGTCGCAGCGGTACCGGGCTGGGGATGGCCGTCGTGTGGGGGACGGTGAAGGACCACAACGGCTATGTCGATGTCAAGAGCCGGCAGGGGGTCGGCACCACGATCAGCGTCTTTTTGCCGGTTTCCGCAGAGGTGGCCGCCGGAGCCGAATCGGTTGAAGCCACCGACGAATACCGGGGGAGCGGCGAGACGATTCTCGTGGTCGACGATGTGGCCGACCAGCGGGATTTGGCCGAAGCGATGCTGGGCCGGCTCGGTTATCAGGTCGCTTCCGTCGACAGTGGAGAGGCTGCCGTCGCGTTCTTGCAGAAACGCCCCGTCGACCTGGTGATTCTGGACATGATCATGGACCCGGGTATCGACGGCCTTGAGACCTACCGGCGGATCCTTCAAATCCGGCCGGGACAAAAGGCGATCATCGCCAGCGGCTTTTCAGAGAGCGCGCGCGTGCGCCAGGCCGAGGCCCTCGGTGTCGGCGCATACGTAAAAAAACCCTACCTGCTGGAGGCGATCGGACCGGCGATTCGGGCGGAACTGGACCGAAGCTGACTGGATGTCCCCCGTCGGGTCGGGATCGCTCTGTGAAAAAGACCATCTACCCGGCAGCGGCACTTTTCCCATTTCCCTTTTCCGCCCTCAAGCATCGGCCCCGGATCGGGGCGGGCAGACCGACAGAACCGGGCAGGACGCCTGCCGGATGACCCGATCCGTGGTGGAGCCGAGCAGCAGGGACTCCATCAGGCTGTGTCCGCGCACCCCAAGGACGATCAAGTCCATCTTCTGACGTTTGGCATATCGCAGAAGCTCCTCGTGGGCTTTTCCGGAAAGACAGGCGATCTGGATACTGCACCAGGCGTTCACATCTTCCGGGATAATCTCCTGAAGCCGGCGATGCATTTCCGGTGCGATCCGATCCTTGAGGTTTTCAGACGTCGTCTCGGGCAGCAGCATGTCCCGGTAGGCGAACGGCTCGATCGCATGCAGCAGGTGAAGCTCGGCCTCAAATTCCTGGGCCAGGCTCAGGGCGGTCTCCAGGGCACGGGCCGAGTCCGGCGAAAAATCGCACCCCACCAGCATCCGTTTCGGTTGCCATGCCCCGGCCGGGATCCGGTCGGGGCCGGCCTGTTTCGTATTTACGATCAGCAGCGGGCAGGAAATGATCCGAATGAGGCGCTCGGTCACCGATCCGAGCACCAATCGCCTGAAGCCGGAAAGCCCCCGGGTGGCGATCACGGCCAGGTCGATCTTCAGTGCCACGGCCAGGTCGGCCAGGGTCTCTGCCGCCGGTCCGTGGCGCACGATTGCCTCGGTTTTTTCGGCCTTTCCCGAAAGAAGGTCGGAAAGCTTTTGACGGCCGGCCTCGGCAATCTCCGTCATCTGTTCGGTGCTCAGCGCCTGGGCGGCGGCCGGGGCTGCGGGAACGGGAACCTCCACCACATAGGCGGCGTAGAGTTTGCCCCCGAAGGCCTCGGCGATGGCCGCTCCGTATCCGATAACCGCTTCGGAGGACTCGGAGAGATCCGTGGCGCAGAGGATCCGTCGAAATTCGATCCTCATGGTACCTCCTTTCTAAAGAGCGTGGAAAGTCATGCAGATCGAATGTGCAGAGCCGGAAAGAAAGCGGTTTCCTATAGAATCCAGGGCAGCGGAGATCAAGAATGACCGGATCAGGAAGCGCCGAGAAAGGGGAACAAAAAGATGCCCGATAGCATATAATTTTATCTCAGGTGCAGGATGATGTCAAAATAAAGCATCCCGTCGATTTTCAGTTCGGGCGATCGCTTCTATCTTGGAGTTTTCGGTTGACTTGAAAGGATTGAGTATTTATACAAAAATTTTAACTATACTAAAATTATGAAGAGGACGCGGGCCGCCTGGAAATGAAGGCGGCTGCCCGATGTCTTTCCGCGTCGGAGCAAAAGGGGGAGGGCGGCGGCTTCGGCCGCGAACCCTGGAGGAGGAGAAATGACCAAGAAAGAGAACATTCTCAAGGCAGCCGCGCGATTGTTCGCAAGCCAGGGCTTCGACGGGACCACCACCCTGCAGATCGCCTCGGAGGCCGGTGTCACAGAACCGCTGATCTACTATCATTTCACCGGCAAGGACGAGGTGTTTACCAGTATCCTCAAAGCCGGATTCGATAGATATTTCGCTCGCCTCAAGGACCTGGAAAACAAGGGCGGAACCGCCTTTTCGAGGATTGAGCGGCTGATCAGCCTTCATTTTTCAGTGGGCGACGAGATGCCCGCCGAAGCGTTTCTGATCATCAGCGCCTGCCCGGCGAAACTAAACGATCCGGAACATCTCTGCCGCAAGATCGTCGATAAGCAGCAGAAATGGGTGGCCGCCTATCTCCGGCGATGCATCAAGGAGGGAATCGAATCCGGCCAGTTCGTCTCCATGCCCATCACCCCGACCGTGGATGTTCTGATCGGCATGATCAACGGCGCCATGCGCCGACGGGTGTTGAAGCTGGAGCAATCAAAGACGGTCAGGGAGGCTGCCGTTTCTTTCTGCAAAAGGGCCCTGTGTTCCTGAACTGCAGGCTCGAGCGAAAACGCCGCGATCGAAGCAGCGATACCGGAGAGCTCGCAGCGGCGTGGCCGTCAGCCTTCGGGTTGGGAAAGGGCGGATCACGCCCTGCGGCGTGCGGGCTGTGAAATGTCGCGGGTGTAAAAATCGCGCAAGCCGTCGGCTACCTGCCACGGGCCGCCCGCCACCGCCGCTGCCAAAGAACACATCTCATGCACATCTGTATGCGGGTCAGAAAAATACGACTGACTTACCGGCAGTTAGCAGCAACCGCCCCCCGACGAACAGTCGCATCCCGGCCCGCAGCCGATCGGCGCCTGGGTGGGCGTGTCGCTGATTCCCACCACTTCGATATCGAATGTCAGGGTTTTGCCCGCCATCGGGTGGTTCATGTCCACGGTGACCTTTTCATCGTCCACAGCGACGATTTGCGCCGGCATCTGCCGTCCGTCGGCGGTCGTCAGGCCCACGGTCATTCCGACCTCCGGATTCAATTCAGGAGGAACCTCCTTGCGGGCGAAATCGCGGGTCAGGCTCTCGTCGCGGTCTCCGTAGGCCTCGTCCGGTCCGATGGTGAACACCTTTTTTTCGTTTACAGCCATCCCCATCAGCGCTTTTTCAAAACCCTCGATGAGTTGACCGGTGCCCACCTGAACTTCCATGGGCTGTCCCTCCCTGCTGGTGTCGAACACCTCTCCGTTTTCGAGGGTTCCCGTGTACGCCACACTGACGAATTTTCCGTTTTCGACCGTATCCATGGCAATCTCCTTTCAGCGGCGGCCGCGGGCGCATGGCCCCTTTTTCTGCTGTCGGCCGATCCTTGTTGGACCCGTCCCTTCGACCGGGATCGGCCGATTCGCTGCGGGGGGCTTTATTGGACAAACCGCTTTCAACCTATGGATGAATGGGCTAAAGTCAAGGCAGACCGTGAATTCTTTTCTGTTCCGGAGCAAGGCGGCGCGTGCAGGAGATGGGCGCTGCGCGCCCCCGCAGGATTGACATTCCACCGGGTATGGTTTTAAGAGCCTCACGGAAGGAGACGCCCGGCGCAGATCCCGAGATGGGGCCCGCCAAACCGCCCGGTTACAGCCGAAGGGATCAATGACAAAAGCCGAACACGACAGTGCAAGCATCATCCGCAAGCTCCGGCCGGCAGGAATCGGTTTGTTGGCTGCGGTGTTGTTTGGGATCGCGGGACTTCTCCTCCTGTTGCGAAGCGACCTGCTGTTCATGGAAGACGGACGCGTCATCGCGACGGCCAGGAGCTGGATTCAGAACGACCAGACGTTCTATGAAAACGCCCAGGGCGTGCAGCAGATCGACAACGGGGACATTCGTTTCCGGTCCGAGGCGTTTCGGATGACCGGAGAAGATGTAGGTCGGCGCCTGTCCTATTATCTTTCCCGGACGGAACGAAACTGGACCCAGATGGTCGACCCGGTTCCGTTTCTTCCCGGCGGTTGGCTTGGCATCGCCATGATTATTTTTTTGGTGCTGCTGACCGTGGTGGGCATCCGGGCGGCCGCAGCGATTCGCCATCGGTCCGGGGAAGTTGAAGCACCGCACCCAGAGCCCCACCCGGAGCCCCATCCGGAGCCGCCCCCTCCTGCTTCGAAAAAAAAGAAAGCGAGTTCGGCTTCCCCACGACTGGTACGATTCAACGATGTGGTCCGCTATTTTTTCCGTATCTACCGGATGCAGTTGAAGGCGCCCGCCGATGCACCGGGAAAGATCGAAGCCCTGGAGCCCGAAGCCGACAATCCGATCCGACGATACCGCCTCGGGATCCGGCTCCAAAACGACTGGAAGTGGCGCTACATGTCCATCCGCCCCATCGGAGAGGCCACGGGCAGCAGAAGCCAGTGCTTCTATGTGATCTACGATACCCATATCGTGGTCAAGATCCCGGCGGTTCCGATTCGTGATTTTTCCGACTACATCCAGCGCATCCAGTTCGAAACCGAGACCGTTCGGGCCCTTGCCCCCCGAAAGTGCATCATTCCCAACGTTTCTGTGATTCTGGGCAAGGTGCAACGGCTCGACGACGCGGCCCTGCGGTCCGCCGAACAGATCGAGGACGAATACATCCGATTGCTCCGGCGAGCTCCCGGACTGCACCATTGCCTCAAGATCGACAACGATTATGCCTTTTTCATGGACCTTTCCCGGGACTACTTTCTGAGTCGCGCCATGGCGGGCCCTGCCGGGGACAACCTCACATCGGTCTTGGCCGAGGATGCCGGATTGATCGCAGACTGCCGGGGATTCGAGACCCGGTACGGTGCCGAAAAGGGATGGATATGCCTCGAACTGCAGGGCCTCTATCAGCGTTTCGATGCCGCCCTCGAAAAGCTGCTGCCCCCGGGAGGCAGCCCCCCCTCGATCCAGCAGAAACAGGGCTGGTTTCACCGGCGCCTTTGCGATCCGAGCGCTTCGCTGGCAGGCGGGCCCGACGCGTTGCTGGCCCCTGCAACCGATCTGCTCGACCGCCTCTTTCAGGAAAAGCAGGAGGTGGTGGATGCCTATCGAGGCCTGGCTTTGCCCTATGCCCAATCGCTGTCCTTCAGACGAACCCGCCCGGTAAAAGAAGCCCTGGTAACCAACCTTCTGGATTTGCTTCAATGGCTGGATCATTGTCGGGTCGCCCTCCGGGACCTGAAGCCAGACAACCTGCTGGTGAGCGGCAGTTCGGGCCGCTATCCGACGTTTCTTGCCTCGGCCGGCGATTTTTCCATCGGTCTGATCGATCTGGAGACGGCCGTGATCTGTCCGGACCCGGGCAACCGCTGGCGACA
Source organism: Desulfobacterales bacterium (assembly GCA_050115795.1). Taxonomy (GTDB): domain Bacteria; phylum Desulfobacterota; class Desulfobacteria; order Desulfobacterales; family CAFBRK01; genus JAIPEL01. Next base: position 58,820 of record JASFPT010000001.1, on the reverse strand, counting down.
GCCTCAGCTCGGCGGCACTCCTACCTACGCCACGCCGTCGAATTTTTCGCCCAACCGGGTGCTGGAAAACTGCTATTCGGATATCGAACGGATTTTTTTCCTTCAGGATTGGCACGCCGTCATCTGCATCATTTTTTCCATCGTCACCGGCAGACGCCTGCTTACCGAAGCGGCCGGCCTCCTGCCGGATTTGATCGAGGCCCTGAGCGAGGCCGCTGCTGCGAAAAAGCCGCTGGAACCCGAGTTCCTGTCCTACAATGCCCGCTTCTGGAGCGCCGCACGGGACGAGTTTGCCGAAAAAGTCAAACAATACGCCGGCCCTCTCCAAGCGGTCTCCGTGGAGGTGCCCGAAACCGTCATGGAAAAACTGGCGGTGTTTTTCGATTGGACGCTGGACGAACTGGAGCGGCAGGTATTGGCGGCGGTGGAGAGCCAGGAGGTGGTCCGGAACCCGAGAGCTCGCAGCGATCTTTGCAATTGTTCCCACCAGGCGCTGATCCGGGCGATGGAGAAGGCCGGCAGCAGCACGGTCGAGGGCAATGGTGAGCAGTTGCAAGCGCTATTTGATCGGCTTTCGTCGCTGAAAAAGCGCCAGGAGCGCATCAAACAGCTTCAGCGGCATCTTCAAATCGGGCAGGGGCGGATGATCGTCCGGCATCTTCTGGAACTGATGTTCGAACGGGTTTTTCTAACGATGTTCGATGCCAAAGAAGCCGTCGCCCCGGCTCAGATCGACCAGGCCGCCGGGGCTGCAACCGTCAAAGCGCCGACCATCGATTACACCCTCAGCTTCACCCACACCGCCGACCTGTAACGAGGAGGAGCCGACATGCGCCTTGAACGCGATCATCCCCTTGTTGGAATATGCCGGGCTGCCGCCCTTGCCGCAGCGGTCCTGGCGGCAACCGCCTGTGCCAGCATCCCCGGGCCGGCGGGAGACGAGGAGATCCTGTCCTTGGAAACCGGTGCCGCTCGACTCACCAAAACCCTTCTTTCAAGGGCGTCTCCCGGCGAGGTGGGCGTTCAGATCGTGGCCGTGGATCTGTTCGTCGACGAGGGAAGCGGCCAGGTGCCCCATGCCGCCGTCAAGATCGAAGAGGCCATGCTGCAGGATCCCACCGGTTCTCGCACCGGATTTCGGCTGGTGCGGCTGTCGCCGGACACAGGGCAGTCGGCGGCGTATCTGATCGCCGGTAGGATTTCCCCCGAGCCCGGCGCCCCCGACCGGTACCGGCTGCGGGCGGCGATCAAGGATCTTCGGCAAAATCGACTTCTCGGCAACGCGTCGGTCCGGATTTCGGGTCCCGGCCTCGACTACACCCCCATGGCGATATTCCGGGACAATCCTTTTTTCGATCCCGGATACCGAAAAACAAAGGTGTCCGGCGAAGCCCCGAAAGCGCAGGGCCCACCGGGTTTCGAAGACTATTCGGTCCAGACGCTGGCCTTGCTGCGGGCGGCTTCCGCGGCTTACGAGAAAGACGACCTGGAAACCGCACTTTTCCTGTTTACCGAGGCCGCAGGCCGACCGGACGGCCATACCTTGCGGACCTACGCCGGTCTGTATCTCGTTTACGAAAAGCTCGGCCGTGCGCAGAAGGCCGAAGAGGCCTTCGAAAAAATCGTATCCATCAGTGTCGAAAAGCACCGGATGCTGACGGTTCGTTTTTTGTTCAAGGTCAACAGCGTGGCGTTCTGGGGCGGCCCCGAAGCCGCCAGGAGATACGAGGCCTGGATTCGGCATATCGGCGCCTATTTCAGCCGGACCGACCTCTGTCTCGATGTGGTGGGCCACTGCAGCAAGACCGGTCCGGAAAGCTGGAACAAGTCCCTTTCCCTGATGCGGGCCGAAAAAGTTCAGCAAATGCTGGAGACGGTGCTGCCCGATGCCGGTCGCCGCACCCGTGCCGAGGGAAGAGGCTCGACGGAAAATGTGGTGGGCATCGGCACCGACGACGAGCGCGACGTGCTCGACCGTCGGGTGGAGCTGGTGATCGTCAACTGTTCCTAGTGTCGTGTCCCGGAAGTGCGGTTTAAACAGAAAATGCGGCAATCGCCCCTGGCAGCGCTTTTCGGCTTTACCGCCGCATCGTGTGCGGGGAAGGCTGCGGCGGGAATCCAGAGCGCTCTTTGCCCGACTCCCGCATTTGCGGGAGCGACAGATTTCTGGTTGTCTGCATGAAATGACCCTCAAGGGTTGCAAGGGGTCCGATTCCAGATCGTCAGCGGTGAGATCATGCCGTTGGCGGCTCAACACGGTGGATCGGCTCCAAACGGCTGGAAAGGAGAACAGCCATGTCGAAAGTCCGGGACCTGATGACCAAAGAGGTGATCACCCTCACCCCGGAGACCGAAATCGGGCGGGCGGCGAAGATTCTGCTCGAAAACCGGATCAACGGGGCTCCGGTGGTGGACGATCGTGGACACCTGGTGGGAATCCTGTGCCAGAGCGATCTGATCGCCCAGCAGACAAAGTTTCCGGTTCCCACCCTTTTTACCATTTTAGACGGCTATATTCCCCTGTCTTCCACCAAACAGATCGAGCGGCAGGTCCGCAAAATCGCAGCGCTGACGGTGGCCGAGGCCATGACGTTGAAGCCGGTCACCGTGACGCCCGATACCGATCTGGAGGAGGCGGCCGGGTTGATGGTGGACAAGAATTTTCACACGCTGCCGGTGGTGGACGGCGGACGGGTGGTCGGCGTCCTGGGCAAGGAGGATATCCTTCGCACCTTGCTGCCGAAACCGGATCCCGGCAAGAACACGTAGAATCGATCTCAAAAATTCGGTTCCAGGAAACGCGGCGGGGTTCAAGGGAGTTTTGAGATGGCCACTAGTTTTTTCCGAGAATCGCCTTCTTCAGGGCGCGGGTGATCCACCGGGCCGGCCCACCGGTGATCGTCCAGCCGATGGCCGCCACCATCACATAGAGCATGGCCCGGCCCGCCGGTGAAAGCGCAGGGGGCGCCAGGTGCGGGGTGGTCAGCACCGAAAGGACAAATCCCATGGCGATCCGCCAGGCATCGGTGGAAAACAGCAGATAGAAGGCGTAGTATGTCGGCGTTTTGGGTCGGTCGTTTCTCTTTCGCATCGGGTTTGTCTTTTCGCTTCCTTTTACGGTCGGTCGTTCGTCTTCACACTCAAATCTCTGCGAAAACGGCCATACAACCCACCCCCGAATACGGGGCTTCTTTTTCGGAACACCGCCTGTCGGCGCGCGGACGGCTGCGCAGCGACCACCCGCCGACGGCCGCCCTCAACGCGTCAGCCGCCGGTACTTGATCCGGTGGGGTCGATCGGCCTCTGCGCCCAGCCGCTTTTTTCGGTCCGCTTCGTATTCGCTGTAGTTTCCCTCGAACCACACCACCCGGCTGTCGCCTTCAAAGGCCAGAATGTGGGTGGCAATCCGGTCCAGAAACCACCGGTCGTGGCTGATGACCGCCGCGCAACCGGCAAAGTGCTCCAGGGCTTCTTCCAGGGCCCGCATGGTGTTGACGTCCAGGTCGTTGGTCGGTTCGTCCAGGAGAATGACGTTGGCGCCCTGCTTCAGCACCCGGGCCAGGTGCACCCGGTTTCTTTCCCCTCCGGAGAGGCTTCCCACCTTCTTTTGCTGATCGGTCCCCGTGAAGTTGAACCGGGCCACGTAGGCCCTGGACTTGACCGCAACGGCACCCAGCTGGATCACGTCCTCGCCCCCGGAGATCACCTCCCAGATCGATTTTTCCGGGTCGAGACTCTCCCGGCTCTGGTCCACGGTCGCCAGCTCAACGGTCTCTCCGATTTTGAAGCGACCCGCGTCGGGCATCTCCCGTCCGGTGATCATCCGGAAAAGGGTGGTCTTCCCGGCGCCGTTGGGACCGATCACCCCGACGATTCCACCCGGCGGCAGGGAAAACGTCATCTCCTGGACGAGAAGACGGTCTCCGTAAACCTTGGAGACCCCCTCTGCTTCGATGACGACATTGCCCAGCCGGGGCCCCGGTGGAATATAGATTTCCTGTTCCCTGGAGGCGGCATCGACGTCCGCCGAAAGCATTTTCTCATAGGCACTGATCCGAGCCTTCGATTTGGTCTGCCGGGCCTTGGGGGGCATTCGAATCCATTCCAGCTCCCTGGCCAGGGTCTTGCGCCGGTGGCTTTCGGATTTTTCTTCCTGCCGGAGCCGCTCCTGTTTCTGATCCAGCCAGGATGAATAGTTCCCCTTCCAGGGAATCCCGCGACCCCGGTCCAGCTCCAGAATCCAGCCGGCGACGTTGTCGAGGAAGTACCGGTCGTGGGTCACCGCAATCACCGTGCCCTCGTACTGCTGCAGGTGGCGCTCGAGCCACGCCACCGTCTCGGCATCGAGGTGGTTGGTCGGCTCGTCGAGCAGCAAGATGTCCGGTTTTTGCAGCAGCAGCCGGCAAAGGGCCACCCGCCTTCGCTCTCCGCCGGAGATCACCTTCACGGGGGTTTCTCCTTCGGGACACCGCAAGGCGTCCATGGCCATCTCCAATCGAGAATCCAGATCCCAGGCGTCGGCGGCGTCGAGCTTTTCCTGAACCTCTCCCTGGCGCTGGATCAACCGGTCCATCTCTTGATCGCCCATCGGCTCGGCGAACTGTTCGTTGATCCGGTTGAACTCGGCCAGAAGATCCACGGATTCCTGCACCGCCTCTTCGACGGTTTCCCGCACCGTCTTGGCATCGTCCAGAACCGGTTCCTGCTGCAGGAAACCGATGGTGTATCCCGGGGTGAGGACCACCTCGCCGTTGAAATCCCGGTCGACGCCGGCCATGATCCTGAGCAGGGAGCTTTTCCCGGCGCCGTTGAGGCCCAGCACCCCGATCTTGGCCCCGTAGAAGTAGGAAAGGGAGATGTCCTGAAGGACGGGTTTTTTATCGTGATATTTGCTCACCCGCACCATGGAGCAGATGACCTTGTTGACTTCCTGACCCATGTCGTTCTCCTTGACGAAGCCGTCCGGCTTCCGATGGGAAAAACATCATGCCGGCATCCAAACGCGGGGCGGCCCGGCAGGCCACCGGGCAGCCGGCAGCAGCCCGCAATCGGGGGAATCCTATACCACAGCCGGTGGCGCGCATAAACGGCAAAAGTCGAAACGGACTGCCGGTCTCGGCAAATCTGTAAAGGGGAGAGTCTTTGTCCAAATACGGGGGACACCCTATTTAAGACCGTGAAGCGATGCTTACTATACCGGGACACATCCATCTAAGGTCTATCATTCCGCGAAAAGGAGAACTGCATATGCCGACAAGAAACGCACAAGCCCGTTGGGAAGGAAGCCTTCAACAGGGAAACGGAAAGATCAGCGTCGCCAGCGGGGCCCTGGAGGCGCCGTATTCGTTTTCCTCCCGCTTCCAAGACGGCCCGGGCACCAATCCGGAGGAACTGATCGGAGCCGCCCACGCCGGCTGCTTTTCCATGGCCTTTTCCCTGATCCTCGCGCAGGCCGGTCATGCCCCCGAGTCGATCGAGACCCGGGCTGCGGTGACCATCGAAAAGCAGGCAGAGGGATTTGCGATCACCCGAATCGATTTGACCACCGAGGCGAAGGTTCCCGGGATCGACGAGAAGACCTTTCAGGAGAAAGCACAGGCGGCCAAGAAGGGGTGTCCGGTCTCAAAGGCGCTGTCGGACAGCATCGAGATCCGTCTGACGGCCAGGCGGGTCTGAGAAAAGCGCGACGGTGCCGGTGGTCTCGGTCCTCCATGACGGAAACCGCCAGGTCCGATGCGGGCTCCGGTTGCATATCCGACGGGGGATACGGTATGGTGGCGTCACCCTCGATGAGATCTGAAGACCGGCACCTGGAACCTGCCGCCGGGTTTTTCCAGCCGAAAGAAACGGCGCGAAGAACCCGGCGGCCCGAACACGAGCCGCGCCCCAGCGGCTGAGCCCATGGCCCACCACGGCTCCGAAAATCCCTATGGCCGCCTCACCCGGCGGCTGAACCGGTTTCCCCAGGGCGCTCCGCCCGGAAAGCTTCTTTTCGCCATTCTCCGGATGCTGTTTGACGAACGGGAGGCCGAGCTGGTCTCTTTGCTTCCGATCCGGCCGTTTGCCGTTGAAAAGGCGGCCCGCATCTGGAAGATGAACACTGCCCAAGCGCGAAAGATCCTCGACACCTTGTGCTCCCGGGCGCTTCTGGTCGATTTTGACGAAAACGGTCGCCGCCACTATGTCCTGCCCCCGCCCATGGCCGGATTTTTCGAATTTTCGCTGATGCGGGTCCGGGGCGACATCGACCAGAAGCTGCTCAGCGAACTCTTTTACGAGTACCTGAATGTGGAGGAAGACTTTATTCGGGAGCTGTTTACCGAGGGCGAAACCCAGTTGGGCCGGGTTTTCGTCCACGAACCGGCGCTTCCGGCCCAATCCGCGATTCACGTGCTCGACTATGAGCGGGCCAGCGAGGTCATCCGGACCGCGACGCCCATGGCCGTCGGTACCTGCTACTGCCGGCACAAAATGGTGCACGTGGGCCGGGCCTGCAAAGCGCCCCTCGACATCTGCATGACGTTCAACACCACCGCCCAGTCGCTGATCCGGCACGGTCACGCGCGGAAAGTGGATCCCTCCGAGGGGATGGACCTGCTGCAGCTCGCCTACGACCGGCACCTCGTCCAGTTCGGAGAAAACGTTCGACGGGGCGTCAATTTCATCTGCAACTGCTGCGGTTGCTGCTGCGAAGCGATGATCGCCGCCCGGCGGTTTGCCATTCTGCGGCCGGTGCACACCACCAACTATTTTCCCCGGATCGGGGAGGACCGCTGCAATGGATGCGGAAAGTGCGTCGACATCTGCCCGGTGGAGGCGGTGAGCCTGGTTTCGGCCAACGATCCGAAGCGGCCGAAGCGAAAAACGGTGCGGATCGATCCGATGCGCTGTCTGGGATGCGGGCTTTGCGCCCGGGTCTGCCCTTCAGGAGCCATGGCATTGGAAGAAAGACCCCAGCGGGTGCTGACGCCCGCAACCAGCGCGCACCGGGCTGTGGTGATGGCCCTGGAGCGGGGAAAACTGCAGAACCTGATCTTCGACAATCAGGTTCTCTTTTCCCACAGGGCGTTGGCCGCAGTACTCGGCGTCATCCTGCGGCTTCCCCCCCTTCAGCGAGCCTTGGCCTCGGAGCAGGTCAAGTCCCGCTACCTGGAAGCTCTGATGTTGAAGCTGTCGTGAGGCGGGCCGTATCGACGTCGGCGCACGCGGCAGGGTGCCAGTGCGCCACGGCGTTGGCATAGTATCGCAAAAGCGGCGTCTGCTCCGGATCCGCGCGGTAGCGATCGCCGTCCCGGTGCAGTATCCGGCGAAGATGCAGCGTGTGGACGGCGCCCCCGACCAGGTGGTTCAGGGTGCTTCTGGGGGCCTCGAACACGGGGGCACCGGCCTGTTTCATCGCCATCAAAAGGCGTTCGGAGCGCTTTTCGATCTCGATCAGATCCATGGATTGCCCTGCTGCTTCCAGATAAACGGTTGCCACCAAAGAGACCGGAAGGACCGGAACCACCCGAGCGATCCGCTCCATGAGGCGCTCGCACAACCGCTGAACTTCCACAAAGCGGTTTGCCCGCTCCAGGCGTTTGAAATCGATGCCGTGCCGTCGGCAGTATTCGCGCATCGATACCGGTGCCCCGAAATTTACGCAGGCATAGCCGTAGCGCTCCCATCGGCTCAGCACCATCAGCAGCAGGCTGCGGCGCACGAAGCGAAACGCGGTGCGCATCACAAACCAGCGGCTTCTTTTGGGGGCGTCCGGATTGAGCTCCCGCAGCAGGCTTCGGTCCTCCAGCGTTCGATCGTAGTTGATCCCCACCGGAATGAAAACGATGTCCCGGTCTGTTTCCAGTTGGTATTCCCGCAACATGTAATCGACCAGGCCGAGCTTCGGGGGCTGAAGCCTGCCGTCCCGGCTCAGCCGTCCCTCGGGGAAGACCGCCTGGCAGACCCCCTCTGCAGTGGCCATGCGGATGTAGCGCTCCAGCACCCGCCGGTACAGCGTATTGTCGCCGGAGTGCCGACGCACGAAAAACGCGCCCATGGCCCGGATCAGGGTTTGAAGGGGCCAGATCCGGGCCCACTCTCCCACCGCATAGGAGAGGGTGGTTCTTTCCGCCGCCAGAAATGCGACCAGCACGTAGTCCATGTTGCTGCGGTGGTTCATGACGAAAACGACCGTCGAGTCCCGGTCGATGGCAGAAAACCGGTCCTCCTCCAGCAGCCCGACCCGGACCCGGTACAACACGCGCGCCACCTTTTTCGCCGCCCAATACCCGATCCGGAAATAGAGATAGGCATTGAAGGAGGGAACGATCTCGCGAGCGTAGGACAAGGCTTTGTCCTGGGCGACGTCAAGGGGCATGTCGTGCTGCCGGGCGTATTGGCGGGCGGCTTCGGCCACGATCGGATCGTAAGCCAGACGATCGATCAACACCTGCCGCTTGGTGAGCTGAAAAGGTCGAATTTCGATGTCGAGGCGGGTCCCGATCTCCTCCAGTACCCGGTTGATTCGCCGCCGAAGAAGCCAGCGGGTGCTGGGAATCAGGAAGCGGTCCAGTGCCGCCAGCAACGCAAGAACCGCCAGAAGGATGAACAGCCACAAGGGGAGGACAATTTCGGCTTCCATGGCACCGGACCGGCGTTTGATGGGTCAAAGGGTCGATTGGCGGATGGGCCGCGTGGATATCCCCATCCGACCCATAGACGACTCAACCAATCAACCTCATCACGCGGCCGTCTTCTTCAACTTGTGGCGTCTGGCCGCCGGAAGAATCGCCTTTCGAAGCCGGATCGAAAGCGGCGTCACCTCAACCAGTTCGTCCTCGCGGATGAAGCTGATGGCTTGCTCCAGGGTGGGGGCCTGCACCGGGGAAAGGACCACGTTTTCGTCCTTGCCGGCGGCGCGCATATTGCTCAGCTTCTTTTCTTTGCACGGGTTGACATCGATGTCCACCCCCCGGTTGTGTTCTCCGATGATCATCCCCTCATAGACCGTGTCGCCGGGGACCACAAACAGCCGGCCCCGGGGTTCCAGGTTGTAGAGGGCGTAGGCCACGGCCTTGCCCGTGCGGTCGGCCACGATGGATCCGGTGAAACGGCTGGGGCAGTCCCCGCGAAAATCGTCATACCCGTCGAAGACGGTGTGCAGGATCCCCGTTCCGCGGGTGTCGGTCAAAAATTCATCGCGGTAGCCGATCAGCGCCCGGGACGGTGCGGAAAATTCCATCCGAACCCGCCCGGTGCCGTTGTTGACCAGGTTTGTCATCTTCCCCTTTCGCACGGACAGTTTCTCGGTGACCACACCGAGAAACCGCTCCTCGCAGTCGACGAGCAGCCGCTCGATCGGTTCCCGCTTTTTGCCGTTTTCCCATCGGAAAATGACTTCCGGCCGCCCGACGCAGAACTCGAAGCCTTCCCGGCGCATGGTCTCGATGAGAATGGCCAGCTGAAACTCCCCCCGTCCGCTGACCAGGACGCTGTCGCGGTCGTCTCCCGGCATGACCTGGATCGCCACGTTCTTCAGGGTTTCCTTGAAAAGGCGCTCCCGAATTCGGCTCGACTGGACGTATTTTCCTTCTTTGCCCCCCAAGGGCGAGTCGTTGATCGTGAATCGCATCGACACGGTCGGCTCCCCGACCCGGATTCGGGGAAGGGCACGGGGCGATTCGTGGGTGCAGATCGTGTCGCCGATCTTGACGTCATCGATGCCGGCCAGCACGGCAATATCGCCGGGCTCGACCTCCTGCACCTCGCAAAGCGACATCCCGTCGTAGATCTGCAGGCGGCTGACCTTCAGGGGCCGCGCGCGTCCGTCCTTGTCCACGCAGACCAGACTGTCGCGGGACCGAACCGAACCGTTGAAAACCTTTCCCACGGCCAGACGGCCCAGGTAATCTGAATAATCCAGGTCGGCCACCAGCATCTGAAACGGCGCCTCCGGGTCGTAGGCCGGGGCCGGTACAGCCCCGATGATGGTGTCGAACAGCAGGTTCAGGTTTGGTTCCATCTGTTCGGGCCGACCGCCGGCCACACCGTCCCGGCCCACCGCATACAGCAGCGGAAACTCGAGCTGGGCCTCGTCTGCCTCCAGATCGATGAGCAGGTCGTAGATCTCATCGAGAACCCTGGCGGGTCGGGCGTCGGTCCGGTCGATTTTGTTGATGATCACGATGATTTTCAGGCCGGCTTCCAGCGCCTTTTTCAGCACGAAGCGGGTCTGGGGAAGGGGGCCTTCGGAGGCGTCGACCAGCAGGATGGCCCCGTCAGCCATGGAAAGCGCCCGTTCCACTTCCCCGCCGAAGTCGGCATGGCCCGGGGTGTCGATGATGTTGATCCGCACGTCTTTCCAGTGGACCGAGCAATTTTTGGCGGCGATGGTGATCCCCCTTTCCCGTTCCAGGTCCAGCGAGTCCATGACCCGCTCCTCGACCTGCTGACCGGCGCGGAAAAGGCCGCTTTGCCGGAACATGGCGTCGACCAGGGTCGTCTTGCCGTGATCGACATGGGAGATGATCGCGATGTTTCGAATTTGCGGGTTGACCGCCGTTGCTTGCATGGCTCTCGTTTCCTGACGCCCGGTTCCCGTTGTACGGGTGTTGGTTCAAACCGCCCCGGCGAGCGCATTTCCGCAGCAAGCCCCCGTCGTGGCGGCTTTGGCGCGGCGGCGACTTGCCGGTGCGAAGCGAACATCCCGCCCAAGCGCGGCGCTCGCGTTGGCGGGCGGATCGAAAATGGATAGAATTTCCTGCCGCAGAATCCCGGCCTGGCATGGCTGGAGGCTGACTTCGACGAGCTCGGTCGAGTCGCTGCAGGGGGTGCTCGTTCCTCAAAACTTGGGTTTCTGGCGAAACGCGTGAATATAACGATTCGCAGGCAGATTGCAAGCCCTTGCCAGAAGATTTGACCGTGGTAAGATAGCAATGGAAAGTGCAAGGCATTTGTGACTCGGATTTCGATTCTCACCTCCGGCAACATTCTTGACCGTTATCGGGGGCAGTTGAAGCCTCCCTTTCCGGGGGAGGCCCGTTCGGCTTTTGTGCGCTGCCAGGACAGCCAAGCCGGGCGTCTCGACTCCCCCTTGGAAAGGAGGCTGCCGATGAGCCCGCCTGCTGAAAAGGGGCCGGTCGAAGCGCTGTTGAATATGGCCGGTGTCCGGATCGACGGGGACCGCCCGTTCGACATCCAGGTGCTCAACGACGATTTTTACCGCCGCGTGTTGGCCGGTGGATCCCTGGCGCTGGGGGAGAGTTACATGGACGGCTGGTGGGACTGCCAGGCCCTGGACCAGTTTTTCGAACGGATCATGGCCGCCCGTCTCGACGAGAAGGTGGTGAAAAACAGTTCGCTGTTGTGGGCAGCCTTCAAGGCCAGGCTGAAGAACCGGTCGAGCCGGGGCCGGGCCTTTGAAGTCGGAACACATCATTACGATATCGGTAACGATCTTTTCCGTCGCATGCTCGACCGCCGGATGAATTACTCTTGCGCCTGGTGGCCGAATGCCGACAACCTGGACACCGCCCAGGAGGCCAAGCTCGATCTGACGTGCCGGAAACTCATGCTCAAACCGGGCATGCGGGTGCTCGACATCGGCTGCGGGTGGGGGGCCTTCGTATTGTATGCAGCGGAGCATTTTCAGGTCGAGGCGGTCGGGGTGACGGTTTCCCGCGAGCAGGTCGAATACGCCCGACAGCAGGCGGGGAATTTGCCGGTCCGCATCGAGCTGAAAGACTACCGTGACATCGAGGGCACCTACGACCGGGTGCTCTCCATCGGCATGTTCGAGCATGTCTGCGTGGAGAATTACCCGGTCTTTATGGAGGCCGTGCACCGCTGCCTGGCAGAAGACGGGCTGTTTTTGCTCCATACCATCGGAGGCACCGAGTCGGTCCGAGACGTGGACCCCTGGATCTCGAAATACATTTTTCCCAATTCGATGCTCCCTTCGGTCCGACAGATCGCCGAGGCCGCCGAAAACCACCTCGTTTTGGAGGACTGGCACTGCTTCGGCCCCCACTACGATCCGACCCTGATGGCATGGTACGATAATTTCTGCAGCACCTGGGACCAGATTCGCGATCAATACGATGAGCGTTTCTTCCGCATGTGGTCCTATTATCTGCTTTCTTGTGCCGGAAGCTTCCGGGCGCGGCGCCTCCAGCTGTGGCAGATCCTGTTTTCCAAATACGGGGTGCGCGGCGGCTGCCCCTGGGCCCGCTGAGGCGCAGCCGATGAACCGATGACAAACCCCGGTCGCGGGCCCGAAAAGGGACTCCCCGTGCGAGATTGGGGCTCTTCCGCCTTGGGGCGGGCTTCCCGGCTTGACTTCATCCCCAAACAAACGCATGGTCTTGGGCAAGCAACCAGCAACCAGCAACCAGCATCGGGTCCGATGACCGACGAACTTTCCATCAAACCAGGACGAGGCGCTTTGCCGCCGCAGGTGGACCCGGGCCCGGGGCGCCCCTGGATCATCGCCCACCGGGGAGCGCGGACCGAGGCGCCGGAGAATACGGGCGCTGCCTTTCGTCGTGCATTGTCATACCCGATCGACGGCGTCGAACTCGATGTGCAAATGAGCGCAGACGGTGCCGTGGTGATCCACCATGACCGCACGCTGAAAAAAGTGGCCGGACTCCGCCGCCGGGTGGCGGATCTGACCTGGGAAGAACTCCGGCGGCTCGATGCCGGATCGTGGTTCGACCCGGCCTTTGCCGGAGAGCCGCTTCTCGGCTTCGACGAAATGATGGCGATGCTTGCCGGCCGCACCCGGTTGTTCATCGAAATCAAGGCGTTTAAGGCCGATCGCCGCTCCGGGCGGGCTGCCCGGTTGACGGACTGCGTCCTGAGGGCGCTGTCCGATTCGAAAGCTGTGCAGCATCACGATTCTCTGTGGATTTTATCTTTTGATCCGGACGTTCTCCGGTATGCCGGGGAGCAGGCCCCGGATCTGCGGCTCGTCCTGGATGTCTCGAAGGCGGATGCGAGACGGTTGAAAAAGGCTCCCGATACGATCACCGGGCGGCTGAGCGCTTTTTGCATCCACGTTGGCGCCGTTTCGGGGTCGCTGGTAGACTGGGCCCACGGTCTCGGCAAACAGGTCTTTGCCTATACGTGCAACGATTCGGCCACTTTGAAGAAACTGTCGACCGCCGGAACAGACGGCATATTGACCGATGACCCGGCTTGGCTCGTCGAGGAAATGAAAAAGCATCGGCGTGCGGGAGCATAGCATCGGCCGCCTGTGGCGCAGCATGCCCGAGCCGCTCCAGAGGCGGCCACCCGATCGCCGAAAGGGCACAGACGGTTTGATCACCGGAAAAGGAGAAAGCCATGTTTCAGCACATTCTCTGTCCCACGGATTTGGCGGATCGTTCGCTTCTCGCCCTTGAAAAGGCGGTACAGCTCGCCCACCAGTTCGGTGCCAAGATCACGCTGCTTAACATTCATGCCGAGTTCATGAACAAAGAGGAGCGGGAGATGCTCCGGGTCAGTGTCGAAAAGATGAAGAAAAAATTTGCGGAAACGGCGATCCAGGCCCGGGAAAAAATGAAAGAGATGATTCACGATCTGCACGCCGACGACGTTCCGCTGAACTATATGCTCCGGGAGGGAAAGCCGAGCAGAACGATTCCCGAGGTGGCAAAAGAGGTGGGGGCGGATCTGATCGTCATCGCAACCGACGGAAGGGACAATATCGCGGATTTTGTGGCCGGCACGATCACCGAGCACGTCATCAACCACAGCCCCTGCCCGGTGCTGGTGATTCCGTACAACTCCTGAAAGCGGCGGGATTGAAAAGCAACAGCCGGCTGCCGGCGTTTTTTCACCGGCTTTGTCGCGCACCATAACATTGCGGAGCTGTTTTATTCGGGCTCCCGGTACAGGGCCAAAATCCCGGAGCGGGTCAGCTTCTTGATGCCAAAGGGCTCCAGAAGCCGGATCAGGGCGTTGATTTTATCGTAGCGGCCGGTGATTTCGAGAATAAAGTGGCTGGCACCGGTGTCGACGATTTTGGCCCGGAACGTCTCGGCGAGCTTTCGAATCTCCTCCCGATCTTTTTTCCGGGCCTGGACGCAGATCAGGGCCATTTCCCTCCGTACGGCGTTTTCCCCGGTCATGTCCCGGACCTTGATCACGTTCACCAATCGGCGAAGCTGCTTGATAATCTGTTCCATTCGGTCCGGATCGGCCTCGGTGGTAATCGTGATCCGGGACATTTTCGAATTGGCTGTAGGAGCCCCGCAGATGGTTTCGATGTTGTAGTTCCGGCTGGCAAACAGGCCGGAAACCCGGGCCGTTACGCCCGGCTCGTTTTCCACAAGCATGGTCACCACATGTTTCCCGCTTTTCATGGCACCGTCCGGTTGGTATGATAGGGAATCGGTTATGGGGATTTTCGCAAATCCATTTGGGGTGCTCGGTTTGCATCCCTCCATCACCTTACCCATGCCGGCGAAAAGTGCAATAGCCAAGAGGCTTCGGCGGGGGTCATTTACAAAATCATGAATTTGCCGTATCAACAGGCCGGTGCTGGGATGGTTGAACTCGTGGCGCCGGGCGAGCTCCGGCACATGGTCTTGCGCCCGGACCCGACCCGGAACCTGTGAAGGGAAGCGGCGGGTCCGAACCCCTTACCGGCAGACCGGGGGTCCCATGAATCCACCCCGATGGTTCCTTCACCCGATCCTGATCTTCATCATTTCCATTGCCGCCCTGGGCGTTTCGCTTTTTCTATACATCCACTGGTATGTGGAAGCCAATGTCGTGCTGCAGGCGGCCATCGAAAATTTCAATCTCGATCAGGGCCAGGTGCTCGAGTCCCGCACCTGGTTTGTGATTATCGTGCTGTCCCTGCTGGTGGGAATCATCCTGATGGGCATCTTCAGCATTTTCGTCTACGGCCAGAAGACCCTTCAGCTATACCGGCTGCAGAACAATTTCATCAACAACTTCACCCATGAGCTGAAAACGCCGGTCACCTCCCTGAAAATGTTTCTCGAGACCCTGGCCAAACACGACCTGCCTCGCCAGGACCAGCAGAAATACCTCGGCTTCATGATCGCAGACGTCGCCCGGCTCATGGACAACATCGATCGGATCATGAACCTGGCCAAGATCGAAAGCAAAAGTTACCGGGACGAATTTTCCGAGGTGGATCTGGTCGAGGCGACCGAAACCTTTTTCCGAAGCAACGACCACCTGTTTTCCGGTGCCCGGGTCCGGATCCATCCGCCGGCCGAACCGATGCCTTCCTACCGGGTGAATCGGTCGATGTTCGAAATGCTGCTGATGAACCTGGCAACCAACGCCGCCAAGTACAACGATTCAAAACCACCGCATCTGGACATCCGGTTCGAAAAGGACCGCTCCCGGCGCTGCATTCGATTTGCCGACAACGGGATCGGATTCGAAAAGAAAGAGGTCGGCAAGATTTTCAAAAAATTCTACCAAATCGGTCGGGTGGACAACATGACGGCCAAGGGGAGCGGGCTGGGACTGTACCTGGTCCAGACCATCGCAAGGATCCACCGCTGGCGGGTGACTGCCGATAGTCCGGGCGTGGGCCGGGGATCGGTGTTTACCGTCGTTCTGCCGGCCGGTTAACCGGAGTGGTCCCGTGGGCAAGAAGCGAATTCTCATCATCGAAGACGACGCACATATCGCCGAGGGGTTGGCGCTGAATCTCACCCTGCAGGGATACGAGACCGCCATTGCTGTGGACGGGCCCTCCGGCGTGCGCGAGTGGGAGACGATGTCCCCGGATTTGATTATCCTGGATATCATGCTTCCTGGATTCGACGGCCTATCGGTTCTCCAGACGATCCGACTCAAGGATGAGCGGCTCCCGATTCTGGTATTGTCGGCAAAGAGCGCATCCGACGACAAGATCAAGGGATTGTCCTACGGGGTGGACGACTACCTTTCCAAACCGTTCAACCTGGAGGAACTCCTGCTACGGATCGATCGGCTGATCAAACGCGCAGAATGGAGCCGGGAGCACCTCTATGCCGCCCCTCCGGGAAAGGTTCGATACGCCTTCGGCGCCAACACCATCGATTTTACGACCGGCATCGCCCGCTGCCGCGGGGGCGAAATCACCCTTACAGACACCGAAGCCAAACTCCTGAAGCTCTTTGCAGCCAACCCCGGAAGACCTCTGTCCCGGGATCGAATCCTCGAAATCGTCTGGGGATATACCCGCAAGGTCTCTACCAGGACCCTCGACGGATTCATTGTTCGCTTCCGAAAATACTTCGAAGAGGATCCCAAAGCGCCCCGGTTTTTCAAAACGGTCCGATCCGTCGGATACATTTTCGATCCGGGACCACCCCCCGAACCCCCTGTTTTGTAATACTTTTGTAATAACCGTCTTTTACCCGCCCAAATCCTTGAGATTTTTGCCACTCTTTTTTACAGATACCCTGGAACCGGGGCATGAAGGTATCCTGGAAGAACGGAACCCCGGATGCGGACCGCATTGGCGACAGCGGGCCGAAGCCATAAGGATTTTGGCCCTTCGACCGATATCGCGAGCAAAGCGCCGACTCCGCTCTTCAACGTTCCAGGGTGCGTTCAAACCGGCCGCCGGTATACCCGAAACCAAGGGGGTGCAATGCAGCTTCCGCCGTTGAGAATCGGTGACAAGGTCAGCCGTCTGCCCATCGTCCAGGGAGGGATGGGGGTGGGAATCTCCATGTCCGGCTTGGCCTCTGCCGTGGCCGAACAGGGAGGTGTCGGTGTGATTTCCGCAGCAATGCCGGGCATCCAGGAGCCGGATGTTGCCAAAAACAGCAGGGCGGCCAACATCCGGGTGCTGGAACAGGAGCTGCGCAAGGCGAAACAAAAAACCGACGGGATCATCGGCGTCAACATCATGGTCGCCCTGACCAATTTCGAGGACATGGTCCGCACCTCGGTCGCCGAAGGGGCGGACGTTCTCTTTGTCGGCGCCGGCCTTCCGCTGAGTCTACCCGGCTTGCTGCCCCAAGGGGCCCGGACGGAACTCGTCCCCATCGTCTCTTCTGGAAGGGCAGCCCGGATCATCTGTCAAAAGTGGAAAAAACGGTTCGATGTCTTGCCCGCTGCGATCGTTGTCGAAGGGCCCAAGGCCGGCGGTCATCTCGGTTTTACCAGAGCCCAGATCGACGATCCCGCCTTCTGCTTGGAATCCCTGGTGATTGATGTCATCGAAGCGGTTCGGGAGTTTCCAACCAGAGATCAGCTTCCGATCCCCGTGATTGCTGCAGGCGGCATCTTTTCCGGGATCGACATGTACCGGTTTCTGGAGCTTGGTGCGGCCGGCGTGCAGCTCGGGACCCGGTTTGTCGCCACCCACGAGTGCGATGCAGATGAGGCCTTCAAGCAGCTCTACCTCCAGGTGCAAAAGGAGGATCTCATGATCATCGAAAGTCCGGTGGGCATGCCGGGCCGGGTGATCCGAAACGGTTTTGTCGAAGAAATCAAACAGGGGCACAAAAAGCCGTTTGCCTGCCCCTTTCATTGCATCAAGACCTGCGATCCGAAAAATAGCCCCTATTGCATTGCCCTGGCCCTGGCCAACGCGCGCAAGGGACGATTCAAAAACGGTTTTGCCTTCGCCGGCCAAAATGCATACCGTGTTCGAAAAATTGAGTCCGTCAAGGAACTGATGAACTCGCTGGTTCTGGAGTTCCACCAGGCCGCCGCCGCCCAGGCCGCATAGGAGAAAGAGCGTGTTGAACGGGCTTTCCGGGATGCAAGCCGAAGAAAAAGCGCCATCTTTTTTCACGGCTTCGGTACGCGGCGCCCTTTCGCTTGCCGGGTACGGCGTCAACACCCTTTTCTGGTGGGGGCCCATCTTTTTAGTCGCCCTGGTCAAGCGGCTTCTTCCCGAAGGGACCTGGCGCCGGGGGTGTGACCGCCTTCAAAACTCCCTGGCCGATGGATGGATCGCGGTGAACATCGCCAGTCAGTTGCTGTTTTGCCGGCGCACCCGGTTCGTGGTGGACATGCCCGAGGATCTGGACCGGCGCGGGTGGTACCTGGTGATGGCCAATCACCGCTCCTGGGTGGACATCCTCGTGTTGCAGCGGATTTTTTTCCGGAGAATCCCCTTTCTTAAGTTTTTTCTCAAAAAAGAGCTCTTCTGGGTGCCGATCCTCGGCCAGGCGTGGTGGGCCCTCGATTTTCCCTTCATGAAACGCTATTCCAAAAGCTACCTGAAGCGTCATCCGGAACACATCGGCATGGATTTGGACATCACCCGAAAGGCGTGTGAAAAATTCAAGACCGTGCCGATTTCCGTGATGAGCTTCGTGGAGGGAACCCGGTTTTGCGAAAAAAAGCATGGAGCACAGAAATCTCCCTATCGAAATCTCCTCCGACCCCGGGCCGGCGGCGTCGCTTACGTGATGTCTGCCATGCGGGATCGGATACAGGACATCCTGGATGTCACCATTGTCTATCCGACACCGAACGTCACCTTCTGGGACTTTCTGTGTGGCAGAATATCCCAGGTCCGGGTGCACGTGCGGAAGATTCCCCTATCCAAAGCGCTTGTCGGCGATTACGCCCGGGACCGGGAATTCCGCATTCGGTTCCATCAATGGCTCAACACCCTCTGGTCCCGGAAGGACGATCGCATCCGGCAGATGCAGCAGGGCACGTCGGGCTCTTTTCTGGCTGATCCCTCACTGGGGTAAAAAGACGTTCAGGCGGTTTCTTTGAGACGATAACGGATTTCGGCCATGCTGAGGTGGTTTTTCATTGTCGTTTACCTGATCCTCGCCGGGTACCTGGCCGGAAGGGGGATTGCGGCATATCAGGTGCCGGATGCCGCCCTGGACGCGGGGGTGGCGGCTATTTTTTGCGCATTTTGGTTTTTCTTCGGCGCTGCCGGGTTCTATCTGAGGCATGTATGGCTCGTGACCATCGCAAACGTTGCCCTCTTGGCCGTCGCGAGCCTTTTCCTTTTTCTTGCGGCGGTGAATCTCAGCTCCCGGGGCGGCGGAGCCCCTCCGATTCCCTGGGCCACTTCAAGGGCCGCTCTTGGATTGTTCGGCTTTCTGTTTGCCGGTCAGATATACGCCGTTGTCCTGGCCCGTCGGGGCCGCGGCGGTGGAGGGCCGGAGCAGACCGGGTCCCCGAAATCTTCGATGCGGAAGGAAAACCGATGAGAATCGATCCCGATCCCGCGAAATTCAAGCCGGAGCACCGGAGACTGACCGTGAACGAGCCGGACCTCGACTTTGCCCGGGCCAAGGAGATTGCCACCCGTGAGGCCAGGATGCGGGCATCTGATGCGATGCTGCTGTCGTGGAACGATCGCAAACGGGGGAAGTCCTATCCCGATTTCGAGTGCGGCAGCAGACTGCGCCCCGCCTGGATCGTGTTTGCCGAATCCCGCGGCGGCAATCTGACCGTGGACATCAATGACGGGGCCTATACGTTTATCTATCTGATGCTCTAATCTGGATGATGAGGACGGCCTCCCCCCCGCCTTTCGAGGCCCGAAGGCGTCAAAATCCGTCATGACGGCCACAGGCCGAGCGACGTGGCCGGCGATGCCGGAAGCAAGGCGTGGGCCGCGGTTCGACAGGTTTTCACTCCCGAGCTCCGCCGAAGGGCACCGTCATGGGCGAAGTCGGAAAAGGATCCGGAAATGCTGTAAAATTCTGGATGCCGGATCTCGCTGCACGCCTTTGCAATGGCGACCGTCGTAATTTCGACCCAGCCTCCCGGCTTCCCGGCATGCGGCGTCTTCAGGAGAATTCGACCAGCTCGATGTCGAAATTCAGCGGGTGGCCGGCCAGGGGTGGATTGGCATCGACGGTGACTTCTTGTTCGGAGACATCCGTCACCACCACCTGAACCGGATTTCCGGTCGAAGAGCTCATTTGAAGCCGGAGACCCACGGCCAGTTCGATGTCCTCCGGTATTGAATCCCGCGGGATTTTGGAGACAAGGTCGTCCCGTTTCTGGCCGAAGGCCCTGTCCGGCTCCAGCCGAACGGTTTTCTGCTCCCCCTCGCTCATCCCGATGGTCTCTTCTTCGAAGCCGGCTATCAGTGCTCCGTCTCCGATGGTGAACTCGACCGGCTCTCCTTCGCGGGAGTCTGCAAACATCGTCCCGTCATCGAGCGTCCCTGTAAAGTGCACCTTGACCGTGTCTCCATTTTTTGCTTTCCGCATACATTCCTCCTTTGGGTTTGGCAAAACAGCCGCTTGCCGACGTTGCCGTCCCGCCGCCTGTATCGCGCGGCACGGTCGAAAAGCGGGCTCATCACCGGCCCGCCAAATGCGGCCGCCGATGAACGGGAAAATGGACATGCGGATACCGGAAAAGAGAAGAAGGGAAAGACGAAAAAAGGAAGGATGGGTTCACCGACGCGGCCGCCGGGCGTCTGCGGGGTCGGATGCGTCCGGCGGCTGTTTCACGATTTCGAAGAGCAGGATTCCGCTAAGAGAAGAACACGTCTACTCTAAACGGCGATAAAAAGGTTGTCAAGCAGCCGCCGGAATATCGCCTCGGCGATGCTTTCCGGACCGGAGGAGAAGGGCGGTAACCAGGAGCGCCGAGGCCAGAAAACACAGCCCCATGGCCCAGAAAACCGATTCGAGGCCGAATCGGTCGGCAAGGTAGCCGGAAACGGCCGCAGCGGTGGAACCCACGCCGAAGGTGAGCAGAAACAGGACCCCGTAGCCGAGCCCGCGACGATGGGCCGGAAGATAGCGGGAGATGAGAAAATTTTGCGTCGGCTGAACCGAGAAGTAAAAAAAAGCGTACAGCACGGAAAAGACGACCAGCAGCCAGCCCTTGGCCGCGGCCATGGCAAATACGAATACGGTGCCCATTGCGACCGATCCCAGATAGATTGCTTCCGGACGGAAGCGGTCGACCAGACGACCGGCCAGGTATTGCCCACCGGCTCCCGAGACCAGGGCAATGGTGGCAAAAGTGCCCCCCAGCGCGACCGGGTCCAATCCGCCGCCTCCGATCACGTTCTGGCCCATGTAGACCGGCAGAAACGTCATGATCCCCTTGTAGGAGAGCCCCAGGGCGGTGGCGGACAGAAAAAAGAGGGTCAGGGCCAGCATGTCGACGGAATGGCCCCGTTTCGGAGCATCGGTCGAAGAAGCGCTGGTCGCTTCCCGGGCGCGGGTCGAGTAGCGAGGGAGGGTCAGCGAGTAGCACCCCAGGGCCATTCCCGCCAGGCCATACAAAACGTGCGGCGCACGCCATCCGGCCTGGGAGCCGATCCAGGCAGAGAGCAGGGGCACGGTGGCCACCCCCAGGCTCCCGGCGATGCCGTGAATCCCGAAGGCATGGCCCGGAGAGCGGATGCCCAGGGAGATCAGCGTGTTCGACGCCGGATGGTATAGGCTGCAGAAGGCCCCGACGACCCCCATGGCCGCAGCATACAGCAGGAGGGAATCGATCGGGAAAATCAATGCCGCTGACAATCCGGCGCCGAAGAGAAACACGGTGACCAGCCGCCGGGGGCCGATGCGGTCCGCCAGAATGCCGGCCGGCAATGATCCGAGGCCGAAGGCATAGGAAAAGACCGTCACCACAAGACCGAGGTGGAAATAGTCGGTCGAAAATTCCTTCATCAGCAATGGAATCAGCGGCGGCAGAACCCCCTCGTACAGGTGAACCAGCCCATGGGCGCCCACCGTAAGGCGCATGATCTTTTTTTCTTCACGGTTCAATGTTCAGCATTTCCTTCAGTTTTTCGGAAAGATCCCGAAGGGTAAAGGGCTTCTGAATGAACCCGTTGCAGCCCCGGTCGAGGATTTGCCGGGCCTGTCCGTCGATGCTGTAACCGCTGGACAGAAGCACCCTGACCTCCGGGTCGATCTGCTGCAGCGCTTCGAAGGTCTTGTCTCCTGCCATATCCGGCATGATCATGTCGAGGATGACGACGGCAATCGCGCCGCTGTACCGCTGAAAAAGGTCCAGGGCCTCCCTTCCTGGATTTGATGGTTGTAGATGTAGGAGACGATTTCCAAGTTCTTTTCGGCCACGGCGCGGAGATGATTGCGGATGGCGACGGTTGCGTCGTTTTTGACCACCTTCAGCATGGCGAATGTGGTGTTGGAAAGTTCGCTTTCGATAGCGGTCTCGATGGCTTGCTTGACCTGGAGATAGACGATGACGGTGCCCAGGGACGCCAGAGGGATGAAAAAGAGGATGAAGGTGAGGAGCAGCTTGCTGTTGATTCGAAGCGATTTGAAGAACTTCATGGCATTGCCGTCCTGATCGAGATGCGGATCGCCAGAAGCAGAGCACCCGAACGGCACCGACGGCACAGGGGTGCGGCGATTTTTTGGATGGGGCCTGGGAAAGAGCTGACGGCGGCAGCTGGCCGCGATCGTGGCCGCGATATCCGCGTGACCATGCCACAGAAAACCCGGGAAAGTCCAGCGATATTCGATCCAGCAACGGATCGACATCTTCCTGCAAATGCGGAGGCGACGGCGGGGAACCTACAGCTGGCAACGGGTCCGGCCGAAAAAATGGGAGTGGATCGCCGTAACGGCCTTTTGCAGATTCTCCCTGCGTACGAGGAAATAAAGCGCCACCGGAGAGGGGCCGAAGGCGATCATCTCGATGTTGACCCGGCATTCTGCCGCGGCCGTGAAACAGCGGGCCGCAATACCGGACCGGGAGGAGAGCCCTTCTCCGACGATGCAGACCAGCGCAACGCCGGATACCGACTCGAGTCGTCGGAAGGGTCTGGGCCTGAGCGTCAACAGCGCCTTTTTCACCGGCTCCAGATCTTCCAGGGCCACCAGAAGGCTGATGCAGGTCTGGGAGGTCACCACCGAGCGGATGTTGATGCCGCTTTCCGCAACCCGGGCCGACACCTGGTTCAGGATCCCCTTTCGCATGCCGACGCCGGAAGCGTGGACCTTCAAAATTCCAATATCCGTGGAATGGGTGACGCTTTTGACCACATCGCGACGAACGCGCCTTTTTGCGGTGATGCGGCTGCCGACGGCGTCCGGATGCAGTGTGTTGCGGATCTCGATGGGCAGGCGGTGCCGCCGCATCGGTTCCACGGTTCTTGGATGGAGAATCTTGGCGCCGAAATAGGCCAGCTCGGCGGCTTCGTCGTAGGAGAGTTCCTCGATGAGCGTTGCTTCGGGAATGAATCTCGGGTCGGCACTGAGGAAGCCGTCCACATCTTTCCAGATTTCCAGCCTGTCGGCCCTGGAGGCGGCAGCGACCACGGCCGCGCTGTAGTCGCTGCCGCCCCTGCCGAAGGTGGTGATCTCCCCGGCCTGGCTTACACCGAAAAATCCGGGGACAAAGGTGATTTGGCGGCCGTTGAGGGTCGGCAGCAGCCGTGCGGTAAAGTTTTTCTCGGTCTTGGGAAGATCGGCCGTGGCGTCGCCGAACTTGCCGTCGGTGATCAGGCCGATCTCCTGGGGCATACGGCAGCTCGATTTTTCCCCTCGTGACCGCATCACAGCCGACAGAAGGATTGCCGAAAACCGTTCCCCGTAGCTGCTGATGGTGTCGTAGAGCCGGGGGGTGATTTCACGGGTGAAATTCAAACCGTAGTAAAGCCGCTCAAGCCGGGTGAGATACCGGTCGAAATCCCTGCCAAAGCCACGCTGCGCTGCGGCCGCCGGCATGAGGTGGCGGGCCACGAGCATGTGCCGGTTTTTCAGGCGGCTGATGATGCCGGTGATGGCGGTCTCTTCCTGCCGCGCTGTCTCCATGCTTTGGATCAGAAGGTCGGTGATCCCCGAAAGAGCGGAGACCACCACGACGTTTCCCCGTCCCCGGCTGGCCAGAAGCTCAACGATTTCAGCGATGGTCTTTTTTCCGTGGAGGCAGCCGCCCCCGATCTTGATGACCTTCACGATCAGTTCAGCCCGTTTTCAAAAATGCGCCGGGCCACCAAGTTCAGGCGCGCGTGCCATATGGTGGCCGGAGAATAGCGGTCATCCTCCATCAGTTTTCGAACGGCGACGCGTTCCTTTTCCAGGTCGACGGCATGGGTCTTCAAAGAGCGGCTGTAGCAGCCGTAGAGCTCCAGGGGGTCCTGCCAGCCGCCTGGGAAAGGCTCGTCGACGGCGCCCGGATATTCTTCGGTCAATCGATTCATGATGCCGAAAATCTCGGCATAGTCTCCCAACTCGTCCTGCTTGCGCCTCTGCATGAAATGATCTCCAGTAGATGATGTGATGTTCAGCCAATGATCGGTCTTGCGCCCAGAAACGCGAAAACCTCCCGGTAAGGGAGGCCTTGTCATCCGTTTGTCTCGCGGACCGCATGGTTCCCTTTCGGGTCTGGCGTTGGCACCTTGCGTGGCAGGTTGCCGGGCGGTCGACGGGCCAGTTCCCTCGCGCCTCTCTGCATGATATGTTTTGCAGCGATCCTCTATTAATCGAATCTTGGCTGGATGTCAAGAAAAGTCGGCCAGGGGATGCATCAAAGCTTCTTTGGCTGCCGGTTTCGAGGCGGCCGACCGCCGCCGGGGGCTACCGCGTTCAGTCGCGGTCCGAGGCAAGACGGCTGAAGGAGGCGATCCCCTCAAAAAGAGCCGGGGCGCTGGACGGATTGTCAACATCGCTGCTCCCGCAGGCGGGGCATTCGGGTCGCACTTTTTCGTCGCCCAAAAAGACGACCCGCGTAAACTGGGCGTCGCATTGGTTGCATCGGTACTCGATGGTCGGCATCTCATGCCTCCATGCTGCGGTCCCGTCCGCCGGGGCTTGATTCAAGGCTGTTGCCTCGCCCCGGCGGCAAAGGCGCCGTTCATCGGATCGCACAGCAATTTCATTTCTGCATGGCGCGGCGTTCCGCCGACAGCTCGGCCAGCAGCCGGGAAAGGGTCCAGGTCTCCGAGATCGGCGTGAGCA
Organism: Desulfobacterales bacterium; assembly: GCA_050115795.1. Classification (GTDB taxonomy): domain Bacteria; phylum Desulfobacterota; class Desulfobacteria; order Desulfobacterales; family CAFBRK01; genus JAIPEL01. The sequence continues at coordinate 33,969 of JASFPT010000001.1, read as the reverse complement.
CCGCCCAGAGCACCTTCTGGATCCCCGATTTTTTGGCGACCGTCATCAGGGCGCGCAGCTGGGATTCGCTGATGCCGCCCACGATGACCGCTTTGGGCAGGGAGGATGGATCGCCCTGGCCGGTTCCGTCCGGAAGCTCCATCAAGTCGGCCAGACGGCCCTCGGCACGGGTCTCGTCCAGCCAGACCGCAGCGACTTCCCCGAGGCCCGCCGTTTTTTTCACCGCTGAAATTCTTTGTTGAAGCTCGCCGGAAAACCCGCAAAGCAGGAGTTTCTTCGGCCCATACAGCGGCTTGCCTGAGCGTCCGACTTTTTCGAACTTGGCGTCTGAATGGCTCATGGGTTTTTCCTCCGAAGGCTGTTGTCCGGTCAGGGCATATCGCTGGCCCAAATCCCGGAAAGATCCACCGGTCGGGTAATTAATTCGCTTCTGATATCAGGGGCCTTTTCCACGGGTCTTTCCGGAACCCGGAAGCAACAGTCGTTCGGGCGCCGGTCAACGCAACGGGTGGTCGTCTTCTTCCGGAAAACGGCGTCTATCGGGTCCTGCTCATGTTTCATTGTCAAATCCGCGGCATCCGGTCATCACCGCGTGCTTTCGACTGCCCGGGTAAAGTCGGCAGATGTCGGGTTTCACCTCGTGGATCGCGCACTGATACCGGTGAGTGCCGGGCTGGCGCATCAACCAGGGGCATCGCTGGGCCGGACGGTTCGCACCCGGCTCGATCCAGATCCGGTATGCGGTGGTGCTTCCCTGACGCCGTTTCAGCCCCACCCATTTTAAGATATCGTCCCGGCCGGCTTTCTTCCAGCGGGCGACATCGGCTTCCCCCGCCTCTTTAGGGTAGCCGATCGCGATACAGCACTGCCCGCACTGAACGCACCGAAAGCCTTCCATTCCCGTATCGATGAATATTCCTCCGGCCCCGTGAACCTGCCCGGGGATTGCACGCGTGTGGAAAACCATTCGGCAAATGACCGCCAGGCGTTCCAGCCCGGGGGGCTGCTGTTCCAGTGCGCGGCAGATCCGCTCTCCCAGGGCCCGGTATTCGATGAGTTGCATGCGGCCCCGGGATTCGGCGATGGTCCAGGCGCCGCGGCGCTTGGCGTCGTCCACGACCTGCCCTGGACCCAGGACCAAGGGGCACAGGTTCAAAAAGAGGGTCGGCTGAGGCGGGTACTGATCGAAATCCTCACGGATCGCGGAGACGACCTCATCCGGTGCAAGAAAGACGCAATCCTTTTTCGGGGAAAGCCGGCCTTCGGGCAGCTCCACCTTGCCCTCTCTTTTCAGGTCAATTCATCAACCGTTCGATGGCCTCCGCACAGGCGGCCACCTGGTCATCCGGCCCGTCGATATCGATCCGGTGCGTTTCGAAGTCAACGTCGATGATCTTGCACCCGTAAGACTCCACCGTGTATTTGAGCATCGTAAAAAAAGCCGCTTCGTTGTGTTCTTCCAATGGTCGGGCTCCCTTGTAGAAGAGGAGCCGGCAAGCCCCTGCCGGCTTTCGACTCCGCTATCGGTTCAGTTCGCTTTCCGTGGTTTCTCCCACCCGCAGGTGGTGAGGGCGCCAGAAGTTGCTTTCCTTGGCAAAGGATTCCGGCGGATGATATCGATGATGCTTCCACAGGGAAAGGTTGCGAGATCTTGGGCGTTTGTCAAGTTCCGACAGCAGGCACGGAGGCAAAGCGCTTGGGGTAATAGCTGTGCACCTCCCCTCGGGTCTTTTGCAGATCGCCGACGCCGAGCACGGTGCCCCGGTGCCGGATCAATACATGTCCTTCGTCCATCCCGGCCGCGAGCTGATCGGGAAGAAGAGAAAAGGTGCGGCGGGCCAGGTACAACCGCCGCTGTTCATCGTCCACGTCGATGACATTGCGATCGGCATGGGGGCCGAGAAATGCGGCGCCCGCGGTGGTGAGCTTCGGGGTTTTCATCGCCAGGTGCATCAGGGGAAGGCCGGTGGCCGCGGGTGGATCCAGGGGCGGGTGGTGATCATCGGCGGCCAGAAAAACCTGCCGCCGGTTTCGCTCCAGCAGGTGCATTCCCGCCAGTGCCGACGCTTCGATGCCGAAACGCGTCCGGAGCAAGGATGCGATTTTCTCCGATTCCGGAAAACACCTTACGGGGTCGACGGATGTCGGCGCAGCGGCGGGGTTGCACATCCGCGGCGAGGGAGGCGGCGCCGGCAGCAGTGCACCGGTTCGCTCCAGCACGGCGGCGAAAAAGCCGCCCGTGTCGTTCAGGTGAGGCCAGATGCGCAGGGCGTATCGAAGATCCGGGTGGTAGGCCGTGCCCTGCCAGTCCGACAGGCCGGGGGCGGCCGTCAGGCCCGGCAAGGACACCGGCACCATTTTGAGCCGGTCCGGCAAAGAGCGCAAAACGGCATCCACCACCGCTTCATTTTCTTCCGGATCGTAGGTACAGGTGCTGTAGACGATTCGCCCGCCGGGGCGGCACAGACGGACCGCCCGTTCCAGCAGCATCCGCTGGCGTTTGAGCAACCGTGCCCGGCCCGGAACCGGGCGCTGCAGGATGTCCGTGTTCTTTCGGGAGGTGCCCTCACAGCTGCAGGGAACATCCACCAACACCGAATCGAACAGCCCGGCCTTTTTCGGATAGCTTCCGCCGTCCCAGCAGGTGGTGCTGACGTTCACCAGGCCGAGTCGGTCCACGTGCATCCGGATCGAGGACATTCGGTGGTAGCGCAGATCGTTTGCGACCATCGTTCCCCGGTTGCCCATGTCCACCGCTGCCTGGACGGTCTTGTTCCCCGGCGCTGCGCAAAGATCCAGGATCCGCATTCCTCTTTGCAGGGACAACAGGCGCACCGGCACCATGGATGAAGCTTCCTGGATGTGAAAAAGCCCCGCCTGGTAGGTCCAGTGACCGCCAAGCGGTGCCGGCTCCCCGGTGATCCGGAATGCACCGGGAAACCACGGCAGGGGGGTGAGCCGGAAGCCGTCCTCCTCGAGCAGAGCCCTGAGGTCATCCGTCGAGATCCGGAGGCGATTGACCCAGATGAACCGGTCCAGGGGCCTGCCCAGGGCCTCTTCAAAAGCCGCCGGATCGTTCACGATGGGGTGGTATCGCCGAAGCGGGGAGGGGATCATGCGGCAGACCACGGCCGGATTTCAACGCGCCCGTCGAGATATCGTTTCACCGCCTGGACCGGGACTTCTCCCCGGTGAAAGATTCCGGCGGCCAGAGCGGCTTCCGCGTCGGTCCGGGTGAAGACTTCCAAAAAGTGCTGGGCGCTTCCTGCGCCGCTGGAGGCGATCACCGGAATGGTGACCGACGACCGGACCGCGTTGACCAGTTCAATGTCGAAGCCGGCGTTGGTGCCGTCCCGGTCGATGCAGTTGAGCAGGATTTCGCCGGCGCCGAGTCGCTCGCACGTCCGGGCCAGGGTGACCGCGTCCAGATCTCTCCCCTCCCTCCCGCCTTTGACCGTGCACTGGTACCAGCAGTAGCGCTCCCCGGATGGACCGGGAAAATCGGTTTCGACGACCTGGTGGGGCACCGACTTCGGATCGGCGACATACACCCGCCGCGGATCGATGGAAATCACCACCGCCTGGTTCCCGTAGACCCGGGAGATCGCCTCGATGGCGCTGGAACCGTCGGCCTTCCCGGATGTTTGGACCGCCTCGACGATCCGGACCGCATCGCTTCCGATGGAGATCTTGTCGGCGCCGCTGCGAAAGTACTCGGCCGCCACCTCCAGGGCCGAGTAGCGGCGCCTGTTCTTGTCGGTGTAGTCCCGGATACCGCCGCCGATGGTCAGCGGAACGAAGACGTTTTCCGAGGTGCGCCGGAGCACCTCGAGCATCGGCATGTCCTCCAGGGGAAAATCCCGAAATCCGGTGATGTTCAGGAAGGTGATCTCGTCGGCCCCTTCCCGGTAGTACCGTTGCGCCAACTCCACCGGCTTGCCGAGATTGCGGACCGTCCCTTTTTCCCGGACGTCGTACTGGTCTCCTTTGGTCACCACCAGATCCCCCTGCTCGTTGGTTCGCACATCCAGACAGGCGATGATCCGCTTGGCAAGGCGCGTGGGCCCCTGTGTCCCGGAGGGAATCACCGCCGCCCGGTCCGCGGCGATGAAGTTTTTCAGCAGCAGCAGGCCCGGATCCCCGCTTTTTTCCGGGTGAAACTGGGTGGCGATCAGGCTGCCCCGCTGAACGGCACTGACGAATTCGATGCCGTAGTCGGTGGTGGTCAGCACTGCGTCCGGCTGCTTGGGCACGACGTAGAAGGAGTGAACGAAATAAAATTTTTCCCTTCCCGACAGGCCGTTGAACATCGGCGACCCCTTGTGGAAGCGAAGGCCGTTCCAGCCGATATGGGGAACCGCCAGATCGACCTCGAACCGGCGGACCACGCCGGGAAAAACACCCAGACCGCGCACGCCGGGGGCCTCTTCGCTCTGTTCGAACAGGGCCTGCAGCCCGAGGCAGATGCCGAAAAAAGGGCGTCCGGAGTCGATGTAGGCCCTGAGCGGAGCGACATAGCCGTTTCGAACAAGGCTTTCCATCATGCTGCCGAAGGCACCGACACCCGGAAAGAGGAGCTTTTCGGCCGAGAGGATGTCTTCGGGGCGGGATACGGGTCGAACGCTCTCTCCCAGCCGTTCGATTGCGTTGACGACGCTTCGGACGTTGCCGGCGCCGTAGTCGAGCAAAGTGATCATGGCCAATCCTGATCAAATCGATGCCGCGATTTGATGAAATTTTCGCTTTCAGCGGAAACAGATATGGACACCGCCAGCGCTTCCCGGACCCGGGCGGGGAAAATGAGCCGGTCGAGGACTCCGATACGGTGTTCCAATAGCCGAAAGCCGGCGGTTTGACAAGAAGGGAAGGGGGGCAATAGGCTAAGGGCGGCTTTGCCGCCGCTGGGAGGCTGGGAGGCTGGGGTGCCTGAATCCGATGATAGTCGAACATGGAACCCGGCTGTCGGAACCCGAAACGAAATGATGTTTTGCCAGCTTTGGCGGTGAGGTCCTGGGTATTTTTGCCGAGTGGCGTGGAAAGGTCGTTTTGATCGATTTTCCGCCGTCCAGCGTCCAAGCCTCCCAGCATTCGAACAAAGGATCCATCATTCAACATGAAAGAAACCCTGAGCCCTGCTTTTCCGGTGGACGGCGTCCTCGCCGACCTGAAGACCGTCCTGGCAGAGGGGACCGGGGCGGTGCTGCAGGCGCCGGCTGGGGCCGGAAAAACCACGCGGGTTCCCCCGGCGCTGCTGTCGGCGCCCTGGCTCGCCAAGCGCAGGATCGTCATGCTCGAGCCGAGGCGGCTGGCCGCCCGGGCGGCCGCCGCCTGGATGGCCCGCTTATTCGGCGAGTCGGTGGGGAAAACCGTCGGTTACCGGGTACGGATGGACACGCGAATCGGGCCGCAGACCCGCATCGAGGTGGTCACCGAAGGCGTTCTAACCCGGATGATTCAGGACGATCCGGCCCTTTCGGGGGTCGGGCTGGTCATTTTCGACGAATTTCACGAGCGGCACCTGGCCACCGACCTGGGACTTTCCCTTTGTATCGACGCCCGGCGCGGGCTTCGGGAGGACCTCCGAATCCTGGTGATGTCGGCCACTTTCGATCCGGGACCGGTGGCCGACCTTCTCGGGGGCGTTCCTGTGATCCGCGCCGAAGGCCGCCTCTTTCCGGTGGAAACCGTCTACCGGGAGGTTTCCGACCCTCGTGACATGGAAGCGGCAGCGGCCGGGGACGTGCGGTCAGCCGTCCGGCAAGGGGCGGTCGGCATCCTCGTGTTTCTCCCCGGGGCCGGCGAAATCCGGCGAACGGCCCGGCGCCTGGCTCGCCCCGCCATCGGCACGGAGTGGAACCTCTATCGCCTCTATGGCGCCATGTCACGGGATCTCCAGGACCGAGCGGTCGCCGCGCCACCGTCCGGCCGGAAAAAGATCGTGCTGGCCACCAACATTGCCGAAACCAGCCTGACCATCGACGGAATCGATGTGGTGATCGACAGCGGGTGGGTACGGGTGCCGCGCTTCGATCCGCGCACGGCGCTGACCCGGCTGGCCACCGTGAGGGTCAGCCGGGCCTCTGCCGATCAGCGACGGGGAAGGGCTGGAAGAACAGGACCGGGGCGCTGCATTCGACTCTGGTCCGAACCGTTTCACGAAACGCTGCCGGCCCGGATTCTTCCGGAGATTCTCGAAACCGATCTGGCACCGCTGGCGCTGGAACTGGCGCTGTGGGGAATCCGGGACACGGCTGAACTGGCTTGGCTCGATCCCCCCCCGGATGGAGCCTACCGACAGGCCCGGGCCCTGCTGACGGAGCTGGCGGCCCTGGATGCAGACGGGCGGATCACCCCGGCGGGAAAGGCGATGGCCGGGCTGGGGATTCATCCACGGTTGGGCCGCATGGTCATCGACGGTGCCCGGAAGGGGATGGCGGCCACGGCCTGTGTGCTGGCGGGACTGCTGGAGGAGCAGGACCTGTTCGATGCCGGAAAAGGGCCCCGGGACTCGGACGTGCGTCTTCGACTCGAGGTTCTCAACGCTTTCCGGGGAAAGGGCGGTCTTCCGGATGCCGACGTTTCGGCCCCTGCGGGCCGGTGTCGTCGAATCCTGCTCTGGGCCGAACGGGTGTGTCGGCGCGCCGGCGCGCCTTTCGGAAGCATCCGGCCGGAGGCGGCCGGCAGATTGTTGGCCCTGGCGTATCCAGATCGGATCGCTTTGGCCGCAGAGGGCCGCTACGGACGATTTCGACTCAGCGGGGGCGGCGGTGCCCGGTTTTCCGCCCCGGAACCGCTCTGCGCAGCGGCGATGCTGGTGACCCCTGAACTCGACGGCCGGCGGCCGGATGCGAAGATTTTCCTGGCCGCCGCCTACGACCGGGAGACCCTCGAGGCCCAGTTCTCCGGACGGATCCGGACCGAGGCGTCGGTGCGCTTCGACCCGAAAACGCGGTCGGTGGTCTGCCGACGGATTCGAAGGTTCGGCGCCCTGTCTCTGGAAGAAGGTCCGCTGCCCGATGCGGATCCGGAGCGCGTGCGCCAGGCCCTGCTCGAGGGAATTCGCCGGCTCGGACTTGCGGTGCTCCCCTGGACCGAGGCGCTTCGAAGCTGGCAGCAACGGGTCCTCTTTCTCAGGGGCGTTTTCCCCGAGGGGCGCTGGCCCGACGTGTCCGACCCCGTCCTGCGCGATACGCTGGAAGCCTGGCTGGGACCTTTTCTGGACGGCATCTTCCGGCTCGACGCCCTTTCGGCGAAAATCCTGACATCCGCTCTTTTTGCGCAGTTGGACAGGGATCTGCATCGGAAGCTGGAGACCATGGCCCCGGTTCGCCTTGCGGTGCCCAGCGGATTTCAACGCCCGATTGATTATTCCGGGGAGATTCCGGTGCTCACCGTCAAGCTGCAGGAGATGTTCGGGACCGAAAAAACACCGGCAGTGGCCGGCGGGAGGGTGCCGGTGCTGCTTCATCTGCTGTCTCCGGCCCGCCGGCCCGTTCAGGTAACCCGGGACCTTGCCGGATTTTGGAAAACCGGATACGAGGCGGTAAGAAAAGAGCTCAGGGGCCGCTATCCAAAGCATCCCTGGCCGGAAGATCCCCTTGCGGCAAAACCGACGGCGGGGACCCAGCGGCGGCCTTAGGACCCTGCCGGCCCCAAACAACCCGGCCCCTGCGAGATCCCAGGCTGTTTTACCGGAGAAAGGCTGGAAGCGCGATGCCCTCCAACGATTCGCTCGAGATCTTGTTCCGAGACGAACACCTGATCGTGGTCCACAAACCGGCCGGCATGATGGTTCACCGCAGCCCACTGGCCGGACGGGGCGAGCAGTTCGTTTTACAGATGTTGCGCAACCGGATCGGCCGGCGGGTCTATCCGGTGCACCGGCTCGACAAGCCGACCTCCGGTGCGCTCCTGTTCAGCCTCGATCCGGAAACGGCCGGAATCATGGCCGGCTATTTTGCCCACCGCCAGGTTCAGAAAACCTACCTTGCGGTGGTTCGCGGGTTCTTGGACGAGCAGGGCACGGTCGATCTTCCGCTTCGCGGAGATGTCTACCGCAAGAGGCCGGAAGAGATCCTGAAAACCGCCCGGACCGGTTTCGTTCGGCTCTGCCAGATCGAAGTGCCGCACCCGGTTGGGCCCTATGCCACCGCCCGCTATTCGCTTCTGCAGGTGACGCCGGAGACCGGACGGATGCACCAGATCCGCCGGCATCTGCGCGACATCGCCCACCCGGTGGTTGGCGACAGGCGTTACGGTGACAATCGGCACAACCGCTTTTTCAAGGAGACGATCGGCTGCGGGCGGCTCATGCTCGCCGCAGTGGAACTCGGTTTTACGCATCCGGTCACCGGCCACCGGCTGGCGGTGACGGCCCCGCTGGGGCCCAACTTTCAGTCGGTACTGGAGCGGTTCGGCTGGACGGATGCGGTACCGACCCGATGGAGAAGGGAAAACGGCCGGTAAGTTTGACGGAAACCGCCCCTCCCGTTTATAGTACGAAAGTTCAAATCCACGGCAGACCCGACGGCATCCGAGCCGGGGGACGAGGGAAAAGAGCATGGGATTTTTCAAGGGATTCGCTTACAATCTGCAGGGGCTTCGCTTCGGGCTGAAGCACCCGTCCCTGATGCTGATGGGGCTGGTCCGATTCGGGGTGATTCTGGTGGCCACGGCACTTTGCGCACTGCTGGTGTTCACCTACTATCGGGACATCACCGCCGCCGTCTGGCAACTTCCGGAGAGCGCCTGGCTGGTATGGCTCTGGCATCTTTTTTCATGGCTGGTCGCCCTGCTGTTGTTCGGGGCTTCGGCGCTGGCTGCTTTTGTGCTTTCCCAGGTTCTGTTTTCGGTGTGGATCATGGACATGATGTCCCGCAAAACCGAACAGCTGCTGACCGGCACCGAAAAGAACCCGGTGTCCATGCCGGCTGTCAGGCATTTTTTCTATCTTCTCCGGCAGGAAGTCCCCCGGGCGCTGCTGCCGGTGCTGGTGGCCCTTTTGCTGATGGCCGGCGGCTGGATGACGCCCCTTGCACCGGTGACCACCTTGATTTCGACTCTGATGGCCGCCGTTTTTCTGGCCTGGGACAACACCGACCTGGTGCCGGCCCGGCGCCTGGAGCCGTTTTCCGATCGGTTTCGGTTTCTGGTCCGCTCCCTGCCGTTGCATCTCGGCTTCGGCGTCTGGTTTTTGATCCCGGTGCTCAATGTGCTGTTTCTGTCGTTTGCACCGGTGGGGGCAACGATGGTGCACATCGAAAAGCAACAGAAGGCAGGATGAAACCCGCAGCAGGTCCGGTGGTTGATTGGAGCAATGCTCGATTCGGCAGAACGGCATTTTGCCATATCCATTGAACCGTTCAAAAAGGCGACGGGAAAACGGTCTTCACACCGAAGACTTCTCCCAATTTGACCAATCAACCCTTCAACCAGTCAACCATGACGGAGGCGGTCGATGGCGAAGAAAAAGGCTGGCGCTTTAGGCCCGGTCGGAAAGCGGATCAAGCAGGCACGTCTGAAAAAGAAGATGACCTATGACGCCCTGGCCAACGAGACCGGCTTTTCGGTCGATTACCTCAAGCAGGTCGAGGGCGGCAAGGAGGTCCCCCCGGTCGGGGCGTTGCTGCAAATTTCCCGGGCGCTCGAAATCGATTCCGTCGCCTTGCTCCGGGTCGAAGAGTCGAAGAAAAAGGACCGGGTGCGGGCCTACACCAAGCGGACGGAAAATTACGCTTACACCACCCTGACCCCCGGGGCCGAGAACAAGCACTTGAAGGGCTTCCGGGTGACCGTGGCGTCGATGAAGGAACACAAGGGCGTAGGCTATCAGCACGAGGGGGAAGAATTCGTCTACGTGCTGTCCGGGAAAATTGAAATTACCGTCGGCGATCACGTCAACCGCCTGAAAGCCGGTGACGCCCTGCATTTCAATTCCGGTATCCGTCACATGATGCGAAATCCCGGGAAGCAGGAAACCGAATTGATCGTCGTCGTCTACAACCCCTGACCTGGAAGGACGGTCTGCGCCTCTTCGCGCGGGCATGCTGAGGAGACCGCATGAGCCCCTGGTCCCGCGAGAAATACATCCGTGCCTACCGGTTTGCCGCCGAAGCGCACCGCGGTCAGACACTTCCAGGAATTGAAAGACCCTACATCGTTCATCCCACCTTGGTGGCCATGGAGATTATTGCGCTGCTCTCGATCGAGCCGGGGTGGGATGGGGATCTTGCGCTGCAGACGGCCCTTCTGCATGATGTCCTGGAAGATAGCGACCGGAAGGTGGAAGAGATCGAAACGCGGTTTGGAAAGCCCGTCGCAGACGGTGTTCAGGCGCTGACGAAAAACGTGCGGATTGAAGATCGAAGAGAACGGTTGGCGGAAAACCTGGAACGTATCCGAAAGCAGCCGTGGGAGATCTGGCTGGTGAAAATGGCCGACCGGCTCACCAACCTGGCCGCCCCGCCGCCTATCTGGACCTCCCGGCAGGTAGCCGAATACCGGAAAGAAGCTGTGCTGATCCACCGGGCGCTGGGAAAGGCAAACCCCTTCCTCGCCCGGCGGCTGTCGCGGAGGATCGCCGCGTATCCGCCCCGCGCCGGATACGGGGCCGCTGCCGGACAGACGGTCACGCCACCGGAATGATTCGCATCAAGGCATCCACGAATTCGACGTTGAAAACATCCTCCGGGGGCTCCAGAAACAGAAACGAGCCGACCCGGTCCTCTGCTTCATCCACAATCTTGTCCGGATTTTCTTCCTCGTCATCGTCCTCGTCCAGGAGCGTCGGCTGAAGGAGCGGTTCATCCGCCTCTTCGATCCAATCCTCCCAGAACGGTTGAGACGCCAGGACAAAATCGTCCCAGTATCCGTCGGCATAGATCTCCAGGGATTCAGAGTCTCCGATCAATTCAGCCAGGGGGGCCGTGTTGCCGTCGCTGAGTTCTTTGCAGATCTGGTCGATCTGCGACTCAACAGCCTGGGATTCGGCTTCGCCGAGGTGGTCTCCGTAAAAGCCCCGGATGAACAGCAGCGCATCGAGCTTGTGCGCAAAGGCATAGACCTGGTTGGATTCGGAAGTTGGTCCCAGGAAAAAGGAATATTCCGGATCCGGCGCGGATATGGATTCCCCCCCCGCTTGCCGGATCTCCGCCGGGTCGTAGCTTCGACTTCCCATGGCTCCTCCTTGCGTTTAGGTGGCTTGAACACGCCCCCGACCTGCGATGGAACCACTGCTGAATTCAGATTAGACCAGGAAGGCGCCGAGTGCAACCTGCTATTGGGAAGCGCAGGGACCCGAAGGAGACAACGGATCTCAGCGAGCACGATTGTCGTGTCGAAATGGCTCAGGGGATCTAAATTGCGGTGGGTTCTCGCGCCGATACGTCCCGCTGAATGGCGATGTAGTGGGAGATTTCGCCACGGTCGTCTCGGATGGGAGCGATTTTCCATTCCATCATGAACTCCGATCCGTCCTTTCGGTAGTTGATCGCCTGGCCGTGAAACAGGCGTCCCGCGGCAAGGTTCTCTTCGAGGCGCCGGATCACCTCCACGTCGGTCTGCGGGCCCTGTAACATCCGCGGTGACTTGCCGATCACTTCGTGGGGTCCGTAGCCGGTCAACTGGCAGAAAGCCGGATTGACATAGACGATCGGGTAACCCGGACCCGCCTCCGAAATCACGATCGAGTTGAATGAAAACTCCATGGAGCTTTCCAGCAGCCGCTTCATGATGGTCTTGAAGCTCTCGTCATGCTCGAAAATGTCGAAAATATCCCGGGTATCTGTCATGAGAATTCCTTTCGCGTGGTCGGTTCAACGCAGCCGAGCATGAAACAACCCCTCCAGTAGCTGGATTTTATGCATTTTCCCCGCAGGGTCAAGAGGCATTGGAGCCGGGGGCGAGGCTCGGCCCGCGTTTTGCCGGGATGAACGGACATGTGAACCGCGCCGGCGAGCGCATTTGCCCAAGCGCATCGTTTTGCCCAGGCGGCGCGGGTCGTCGACTTGCAGACCCGTCGATGGCAGAAGCGGCGAGCGAATCGAACCATACAGTCCGAATACCCTGCGGTTGCATCAGGCCTCGGCGGGACTGCCGCTTGCTGAAGGGGGTGTTCAACAAAGCGGAAAAGAGGCCATAAAATCCATTGACAAGGCATATTAGTAATACTAAGAAATATGAAATTTTAGAAGTATTATTGAACGCCGCACAACGACGTGCGGCAGTTTCACGCGGCAAAAGACAAAGGCGTCTTGGCCCCCATCGGGGCAGGGCGCTTTTCTGCTTTCAGGTTCCGCCCGATTTTACCTCGACCTGCGGCGGCGGGGGACCGGACGGGGTATCGCCAACAGGAAACAACAAGGAGGAGACCATGCGGTTTTCCAAAAGCAACGACGCTCTCGGTACCACGAACCGGGGCAATCCGACCGAATCGAGCCTCTGCACCCTGTGCCGAGCCGACTGCCAGGGAAAATGCGAAACCTGGTTTTCGAGCCTGGTCGGACGCGAGCTGCTCTACCCCCGCAGCTATGGCATCGTCACGGCCGGGGCCAGCAACACGACACACGTGGGGGTTTCCTACAATTCTCTCCGGATCCAGGGATACGCCTACGGCGCCCACGGCCTGCGGGAGGGCATGACCAACGACCCGGACGACTGCATCTTTCCGAACGTCACGATCGAAACCGAATTCGGCAACGAGGTGAAAACCAAGTCCCGGCTGCCGCTGATGACCGGTGCGCTTGGGTCGACATTCGTGGCTCAAAAATACTGGGATTCGTTTGCCATCGGCGGAGCCCTCGTGGGAATTCCGGTTGTGATCGGCGAAAACGTGGTCGGCGTCGACCGCAATTCGGAAATCGGCGCCGGCCCGGAGCGCAAAGGGCGCATCAGGAAGGCCCCCGAGCTGGAGCGGCGCATCGAAGGGTATCTGCGCTACTTCGACGGTCACGGCGGCATATTCGTGCAACTGAACGTGGAGGATACCCGAAACGGGGTGGCCGAATTCGTGGCCGACAAATACGGCGACAAGGTGATCATCGAACTCAAGTGGGGCCAGGGGGCCAAGGACATCGGTGGAGAGATCCAGGTGACCAGTCTCGACTATGCCGCCTTCCTGCGCGAACGCGGCTACGTGGTCGACCCGGACCCCTCCCTGCCCGAAGTCCAGGAAGCCTTTGAATCCGGCGCGGTTCGTTCCTTTGCGCGGCACAGCCGGCTCGGGGCAACCAACCTGGACACCGTGGCCAAGGTGCGCGAAGATTTCATGAATACGGTCAGCTACCTGCGCAGTCTGGGCTTTTCGCGAATCTCCCTAAAGACCGGCTCCTACGGCATGGAAGAGCTTGCCATGGCGATCAAGTTCGCCACCGACGCCAAGCTCGATCTGCTGACCATCGACGGCTCCGGGGGGGGCACGGGCATGAGCCCCTGGAACATGATGCAAAGCTGGGGCGTTCCTTCGATCACCCTGCATTCCAAGGCTTACGAGTATGCCAGCATCCTGGCGGCCAAGGGGCAGAAGGTGGTCGATATGTCCTTTGCCGGCGGCTTTGCGCTGGAGGACAGCATCTTCAAGGGATTGGCCTTGGGGGCCCCTTTCACAAAAATGATCTGCATGGGCCGGGCGATCATGATCCCCGGCTTTGTCGGCGCCAATATCGAAGGGGCACTCCATCCCGAGCGGCGGGGGGATGTCAACGGACACTGGCCCGAGCTTCCCAAGACGGTCAAGGCCGTGGGCAATTCGGCCCGGGAAATTTTCTCCGGATATTTCGACGTGGAAAAGAAGGTCGGAAAAGACGAGATGAAAGACATCCCCTACGGTGCGATCGCTTTCTGGACCATGGCCGACAAGCTGCACTGCGGGCTGCAGCAGCTTCTGGCCGGGGCCCGGAAGTTCTCCATCCGACAGCTGTCGCGCGGCGACATCTTTTCCGGAAACCGGGAGACCGCCCGGGAGACCGGCATCCCTCACATGGCCGACGCCAACGACGAAAGCGCCAAAAAGATCCTCAACTCGTAAAATTGCTCTGCAATTTTCCGGGAATAAGAAAAAGCGGGACAAACAAAAAGAGGCGGCTCCGGGGTGTCACGGAGCCGCCTCTTTTCCTTGAAGCAACCTGGACCGCAGGGGGTGGCGCAGGGGTTCACAAAGACCGCTCCGCCTGGATCCAATTTGCCCTTTTCCGGCGGCGAAGCCGCCATTCATAAATGAGCGTCCCGTGAGGGGCGCTATTTCATTTTGAGCCACAGAAGGCGGGCGATGCCCGGACCCGGGTTCTTCCACTGGGAGGGGATCTCCGTGGTCAGGTAGACCAAATCCCCTGAACGGATCTGCCGGATCGATTTTTTCAACTTCATCTGCAGGCGTCCGGACAGGACGTATCCGATCTCCTCGCCCTTGTGAATGAAAAAGTGGGCAGGAAGGGTCTTCTTCGGCGGGATTTCGATCAGGTACGGTTCGGCCTTCGGCTCCAGGTCGGGCGCGATCAGAAGCTTTCCGCTCAGCGATCCTTTTGGCAGGTCCGGGAACTTGACCGTCACCGCCTCGGAAGCCGGAAACACCGGCCGCGGGTCATTGGCCCCCGAATCCCGGAAAAAAGCACCCACCTCCACCGAAAGGACCTCGGCCATTTTGAACAGCGCCGGAAGGGAGGGATAGATCAAATTGCTTTCCACCTGGGAGATCGTGCTGGGGGTGACACCGATGTACTTGGCCAGGTCGGTCTGGGAGAGGCCCTGTTTGGTGCGCAGCTCCTTGAGCCGCCCCCCGAATTCAAACCGCCCCTGGCCGCGTTGCTGGTCTTCGAAGGTGATCTGCAGGTCGCGGTTCCAGTAGCTGTAGGCACGGTTGAGGTTCTGCGGGTTGCGCCCTTCGGCCTTGATAACGGTCAGGGCCGTTTTCCCCCGATTGACCGAAAGCTCGATGGCCACCTGGGCGATCTGGTTGATTTTCGCCCGCAGTTTCTGGGAGTGCGCCTGTTTTTCAATGATCCAGTAGGCGACGGTGCGAAGCTCGTACAGCCGTGGACATGAGTGGGCGTAAAAATCGATGATCTGCTCCTCGCCGCCCCACAGGGCCTGCATGCCGGTCAGGCTTTCGAACACGAAATGCACCTCGCCTTTCATTTTTCCGTGGACCCCGTAAAAGGCATCCATAACCTCTTGAATGTTTATGGGGTTTTCCACCCGGATGACACGGCAAGGCCATGTCTTTTCAGGTGCATCGTAGAACCGCAGAAAGACCTCCGACGAAGCGCCTTTGCCGCAGGTAAAGCAGTCCAGCACGGTCAGGCGGGGGGAATCGGCCAGCGGGCCGAGCTTTTCCAGCAGATTTCGGGGGGACCGGTCGAAGCTGACATAGATCAGGGGGCACTCCCGGCTCTGGCTGGCTTCGATGAAATGATGGCAGAAGACCTTCGCCAGACTGCCCGCATCGTCATACCAGACCACATTGTCGCCGATAAAAAGCCCTTCCAGAATGCGGTCCAACTGGCTGACGCCCGTACTGACTCGGATTCGTTCGATGTCCATGGATAGAAAACCAAAATTCCAGTTTCGAAATTCAGAGCAAGGCCGGCGGGTGCGAAACCGCTCTGAGAAGTTATCGAAGATCGCAAAGAACTGCAAGTCACGCCCGATCCGGGCGCTTGATCCGGCGGCCGGTTTGGCGCTACACCTCCTCCTATGCTAAGAAACACATTCAATCTTGAACCGCATCAGCGAGCGAATCGAAAACAGACCGAACACCTTGCGGTAGCAGATTTCCTGCAGCCTGCTGCAGGGAGTGTTCAATGCTGAATTTTGAACCTTGAACCTTGAACCTGGAATCCGCCATGGAACCTTCGAAAACTTCCGAATTCTACCCGAATTTCAAAATCTTTCATGAACTGATGGCGGTCAAGGTCCGGGAGATCCTCCTGGTGGCCAGTCCCTACGATGCCTTTATCATCGAACAGGACGGGAGCCTGGCCTCCCGGATCATCAACGAATACAGCGGACTGAATCTGAGCCAGCCCCCCCGCATCACCCGCACCGCCTCGGCGGTGACCGCCCTGGAGATCCTCCGGGAACGCGAATACGACATGGTGATCACCATGCCGCACCTGGAGGATATGACCGCGTTTTCCCTGGGCGCGGAAATCAAAAAAATCCGGCCGAAGATGCCGGTGATTCTTCTGGCCCACGGCAGCCAGTACATCGCGCCGGACAAGGTAAAGGTCGAAGGGATCGACAAGGTCTACATCTGGTCGGGCAACTCGGACCTGCTCCTGGCCCTGGTCAAGAACGTGGAGGATCGGCTCAACATCGAATCCGACACCCGCCGGGCCCGGGTGCGGGTGTTGATCCTGGTGGAGGACACCCCGGTTTACTACTCGTCTTTCCTGCCGCTGATCTACAAGGAGATCGTGCGCCAGACCCAGGCGGTTTTAGGAGAGGGGCTCAACGAGGAACACCGCCTGCTGAAAATGAGGGCCCGGCCGAAGATTCTGCTGGCCAGCAGCTTCGAGGAGGCGACCGAACTGTACGAACATTACCGGGAATTTGCCTTCGGGGTGCTGTCCGACGCCCGGTATCCAAGGGAAGGAAAGATGGACGAAAAGGCCGGCTTTCGGCTTCTGTCAAGGATTCGGGAGGAAGTCCCGGACCTGCCGCTGCTCATGCTCAGCTCCGATCCGAAAAACCGCGCGCTGGCAGATGCGGTTCCGGCTGCCTTCCTCGACAAGAATTCGCCCAACCTGCTCAGCGAACTGCATGACTTTTTCCTTACCCATCTGGGCTTCGGCGATTTTGTCTTTCGGATGCCGGACGGCACCGAGGTCGATCGCGCCACCAGTCTCCGGGAATTGGAAAAAAAGCTTCCATCGGTGCCGGACGAATCCCTCTGGTACCACGCCGAGCGGAACCATTTCTCCAACTGGATCATGGGCAGAAGCGAGATCGTCCTGGCCTCGTGGTTTCGGGAAGTGCAGGCCAGTGAATTCGAAACCGCCGATGAGCTGCGCGAATTTCTCATTTCCAACATCAACGCCCTTCGACGGTGGCGACAGCGGGGCGTCGTCACCGTGTATCGCCGGGAAATCTTCGATTCGGACGTGATGGATTTTGTCAAGATCGGCAAGGGCTCGCTGGGGGGGAAGGCCCGGGGACTCGCCTTTATGTCGACCCTGCTGCAGGAAAATGCGGGAATCTACGAACGATATCCGGGCGTGAAGATTCGCATTCCCAAGACCGTGGTGCTCAGCACGGAAGGATTCGAATCCTTCGTTGCGGAAAACGACCTGCAGCGATTTGCCAGAGCCTCCTATCACGATGACCAGGTGCTGGACGCTTTCCTGGCCGGGCGAATGCCCAGGTGGCTGATCCAGGATTTGTCGGCATTCCTGGAGCAGGTCCGCTATCCCCTGTCGATTCGCTCCTCGAGCCTTCTGGAAGACGCCCATTTCCAGCCCTACGCCGGACTTTATGACACGTACATGATTCCCAACAACCATCCGGACTCGGCGCTGCGTCTGGCGCACCTGGAACAGGCGGTCAAGCGGGTGTTTGCCTCCACCTATTTCGAGAGCCCCAAGGCATTCACCCGCAAGATCGGAAATGCTCCGCACGAAGAGTCGATGGCCGTCATCATCCAGGAGCTGGCGGGCCGTCCCTTCGGGAAATTCTATTATCCTCACCTTTCAGGGGTGGCCCAGTCCCACAACTTTTACCCCGTCTCGCGCATGCGGGCCGAAGACGGCATTGCACGGATCGCGCTGGGTCTTGGCCGATGCGTCATGGAAGGGGAGCGGTCGCTCCGGTTCAGTCCCCGGCATCCGGAGATCCTCCCCCAGTTTTCCACCATCGACGACATCCTTTCCAACGCGCAACGGTTTTTCTACGCGCTTCGGATTGAAGACTATCCAGACGACCTGGCCTTCGACCGGTTTGCCAACCTTGTCAGGCGTGATGTGGACGATGCCGTCTCCGAGGTGCCGGTCAGAATGCTGGCCAGCACCTATTCTCCCGAGGAAAATGCAATCCGCGACAGCAGTACACTCCCCGGCGCCCCGGTGCTGACGTTTGCGCGCATCCTAAAATACAGGTGGTTTCCGCTGCCCGAAATCCTCTCAGAAATTCTGGAACTGGGGAAAAAGGGGATGGGCTGTCCCGTGGAGGTCGAGTTTTCTGCCTCGCTTTCCAATGACCGGGAAGGGGAGGGGGAATTTTTCTTCCTGCAGATGCGGCCCATGGCATCGGGAACCGACGCCTACGAGGTGAACATCGACGACAGCGATCTGAACGGTGCCTTTCTCTTCTCCACCCGAGCCCTGGGAAACGGCATTGACGAGAAGATCGCAGACATCGTTTACGTAAAGCCGAAGGCTTTTCGAAAGGACGCCACCAAGCAGATCGCCGGTCAAATCGGCCGTATCAACAGCGAACTGCTGGAGGCGGGCAGGCCGTATCTGCTGATCGGCCCCGGTCGCTGGGGAACCGCCGATCCCTGGCTTGGAATCCCGGTGCGCTGGAAGGACATCTCCGGGGTCGGGGCGATGGTCGAGCTGCGAAACGAAGATCTTCGGGCCGACCCGTCCCAGGGCTCCCACTTTTTCCAGAACATCACATCGCTGGGCATTCCGTATATTACGGTCTCGGAAGGAAGCGAGGATTTTATTCGCTGGCCGGTGCTCGACGGACTGCCGGCTGCCAAGGAGACGGAATTTCTCCGCATAGTCCGACCGGAAACCCCGCTTGTGCTCAAGATCGACGGCCGTCGTTCGGCCTCCGTGGTCCGGCTGCAGAACTCCGGCCGGTCGCATTCAGGGCCTGATTGATGGCGTTTCGCCGGGCTTTTGGCGCTTGGGACCCACCGGCCGCCGGGCAGGGCCGGGTTTTGCCGGCCACCGGCGGCAATGGGCCCAGCGCCCCGGCCCGGCAGCATCCGTGCTGTTGGTCCCCTTGCTTTCGTATTGACATTTCAGGCCGTATGTGAAAGATAATTATACCTTTTTCTACGTTTCCCAGCTCACGTTCCCCGGTTTTTCGAGCCGGAGATTGTCACGATCAAACCCGGAACTTCATCGCTCGCTTCCCGGCAAGGCAGCGATGCGCCAACCACAACCACGAGAAGGTAATCGCTGCCACGACAGATAGGTGTTTTGCTTTCTGCGAAAGACGGCAACAGACCGCACTGGAGTCAACTTCGGACCGGTCGGGGAAAGATGGACCGGCGGCACGGTCGGACCGGGGTGCCCGCTCAAATCCAGGGGGCCGGCATTGCCCGGCAGCCATTTTACGATCGCCCGTTCATCAGTTAGCACGGCCTGCACACAGAAGACGTGGAGTTCGATACCTGAAAAATGGAAACGCAAATCTTCATTCTCGGACCGAGACGGTTGCAAAACTCGCTGATTGCCCGCTATCTGGAACAAACCGCCGGCTTGGGGTGTCTCTGTTGCAGTTCCCGTGACGAGGTGCCGGTCGAACACCTGAATTCGCCGAATCCGTCGCGGCTGATCTTATGGGACTGCCGGGGCCGGCCGCTTTCCGAGTGTCTCCCGGACCTGGAAGCCGAGCGGGCCGGCTTGTTCCGGTCCTGCTACGCGCTCCTGTTCAATCTGGAGCCGGGTTCGGCGTTGGAGGAGCCGGCCATGAAGCTCGGGGTCAAGGGATTCCTCTACCGGGAGGATCCGATAGAGGTTTTCTCCAAGGCCATCGAGGCCGTGTTCAAAGGGGAGCTCTGGGTGTCCCGGGAGGTGCTGACGCAGTCCTTTCTCCGTGCCAGAGACGGAGGTCACCTGCCGCCGCTGAAAACCAATCCCCTGACTCCCCGGGAGACCGAGATTCTCGTCCTCGTGTCGGCCGGAGCCAAAAACGAGCAGATCGCAGAAGAACTCCACATCAGTCCGAACACCGTAAAGACGCACATCTACAATATTTTCAAAAAAATCAGTGTGCCAAACCGCCTTCAGGCGGCGCTTTGGGCCGTTAAGAATCTTTAGCCGACGAGCGCGGCGGGCTTTTTACGCATCCGGGATGAGGGGCCGATGGTCTTTCTAGTACGATCGGGTGAACGACACCCTGCTTTCAGTGCTTCGTATTAGACGCGATTACCTTGAGGCGGGCTGAAAAATACGACTGAAAATCATACCCGCTGCGTATTGAGTTTTTGGTCAAAACAGGTAGATTCGTAAAACCTGCTTAAGTACCCTCCAACCCGAGGGGGAGCCGAAATGGAACATTCGGAGCGAAGAGGCGTCGAAAGGTTCGATCTCGAACTGCCCGCAAAGATCCGGGTCCTGGCAGCCGACGCCGCTGCCGCCGAAATCGAGGTTCACACCGAAAACATCTCCTGTGGAGGGGCTTTTTTCAGGACCGCAAGCCCTCTTCCCGAGGGCACCGACGTCAGAATCGACCTCGTCTTGAACCTGGACAAGCTGAGGAGTGTGAGGGCCGATGTACGACATGTCCACATCGAGTTGAAAGGAACCGTGAACCGGAGCGAATCGACCGGTATGTCGATCTGTTTTCGCTCCGATTACCAATTGCGTCCGCTGCAAAGCGAAAAGAACAACTGACCCTCCCCCCGATCTGCCGGCGGGCGGTTGCCATCGAACCGGCCCGCACACGGCACTTTTTCCCCGTTCTGCAAATCGCCATGTCGGTATCTTGACCCGCGAGGGGTGACTGGACTATTCTAAAACCCTTGATCGACGAAAAGTGGCAACATGGTCGCAACCCCTTGAGCGAAGATTCCTGCCGAGAATGACCGATACCGACACGATCGAACCGAAAGGCGGACATCCCTCCCGGATTGCTGCTCTTTTCCGGGGCAACCTCTGGATCTGGGTCATTCTTCTGCTTGCCGTCTCCGCGGGCTTGCGTCTTGCGGCGCTGCTCTCCCTGAAAGAAAGCGTCTATTTTGACGCCCGCCTATTTGAGGAGCAGCTCTACCACCATTGGGCCAAATCCCTGGCAGAAGGTACATTTTCTTCTGGACAGATCTACCAGTTTGCCCCCCTCCCGGCCTATTTCATGGCCCTGGTCTACCGGCTGTTTTCCCCGGACATCGTTCTGATCCGGTATGCGAACATCCTTTTTTCCGTCATCACCTGCTTGCTGATTTTTTTCATCGGAAAAAGGGTCGGCGGTCCGGGGGCCGGAATCGTGGCCTGCGCCGCTGCGGCACTGTATGAGCCTTTCATCTTCTACAGCATCGTTCCCCTGAAGACCTCCCTTGCCGTGGCGCTCTTTGCCGCCCTGGCCCTGTTCGTCGTATGGTTTGCCGAGGGGCGGTCGGCCCGTTCGACGGTCCATGCGGCGGCGGCCGGCGCGATGCTCGGCCTGCTCGACAGCGTTCAGCCGAACGCGGCGGTTCTGATTCTGATCCTGCCCGTGGTGTTCGGCTGGATCGCATACCGGAAAAAGGGAGCCAAGGCCGCGGCCGTGGGGGTGTTGTTGTTTGCCGTCGGACTGGGCGCCGCCCACGCCCCCTTTTTGATCCGAAATTACCGGGTCGCAGGGGAGGGCGGCCTGCTGCCCCCCCGGGGCGGCTTTTACCTCTATACGATCTACAATACCCGGTATCCAGATGGAATTCCGTTTGTTGCCAGCTCTCCGGCTGAACAAGGCGTGCAATTTACGATCGAAGCCAGCCGGCGGTTGAAGAGGACGCTTACCCCTGCCGAAGCGGGGCGGTACTGGTTTGGGCAGGCGCTTAAAGAAATAGGGGAAAACCCCGGGTATCAGACCAAGGAGCTGGGCAAACGGCTGCTGGAGGCGTTTCACTGGTGCGAAAGAGGGGACCACTACGACATCAGTTTCACGAGCCGCTTTGCGCCCTTTTTCAAACTGCCGCTGGTTCCGTTCTGGGCGGTCCTGCCGTTTTTCATCGCCGGTGTCGTTCTGGGATGGCATCGACATCCGGGAGTTCGGATACTGGCCCTGCTGGTCTTTGGCTACGGCGCCGGCCTGGTCCTTTTTTCCACCAACGCCCGGATCCGACTGCCGGCGGTGGCCGGAATCACTCCGCTGGCGGCCGTTGGACTCCTGTTGCTGATCGACAGCGCCAGAGGCAAGAATTGGCGGCGTTTCGGGATCGGATGCTGCGCCGGGGCGGCGGCGGCGATCGTTTCCTTTGCGCCGGTCGGAAATAGCGGAGACCTGAGCGAGTTTTACAACGTCCACGCCGTCTTGCTGGACCGGATGGGAAAAACCGAAGAGGCGATCGGATACTGGGAGGCCTCCTCCCAGATGAAGGGCCGGTTTTCGGCGTACGCCGATCTGGCCCTGGCCGGGAAGGCACTGAGCGTCGGAGACGCACAGCGTGCCTGGCAATATTTGGACCGGGTCGGCAATTCATCCGATGCCGCCGCCGACAAGCACGAGATGGCCGGGGATATCTACCTGCGCGCGAGAAACTATTTTAAGGCGGTAGAAGAATACCGCAAGGCGCTGGCGATCAACGAAGGCCTGCGTCAGGTTCGATACAAGCTTTTTCGGATCCTGCAGGGCTTCGATCCGGTGCGGGCCCACGTAGAAATGGAAAAACTCCGGTACATCGATTCCTTTTATACAGCGTACGGACCCCCCATTCAGCCAAAGAAAAAGGCGCCGGACCACAACGAACCGTAGCGGAGATTCATTCCCGCTTTGCCGCACGGGTGACGCTCTCCGTTATACTCCCGGCCGATGCCCGAAGAATTCTACAGGTTCCCGGACAGGCGCAGCTGGTTCTTGTTGATGGCGGCCTGGTAGACGGGATGGACCAGGTCGTGGTGTTTTTCGATGAAAGGGACATACACCAGCATAAAGCTTTTGGCTTTGATCTCGACGGAGGGAATCTCCGACATCAATTTCTGCTGCGGCTTCATGAAGGTGGCCAGGTTGATCTTGAGGCCCTCGATGGCCTCGGTGATCGGAAGGTTGACCGGGTGGGCCGCTTCGTCTGGAAACGCCTTTTCCGGGTCTTCCATCGGCTGGGCCAGGGTCAGGCTGGTCAGAAGGCGGAGAAACGTCTGGGGGCGTACCTTGAAGGCCGGAGACCAGAAGCGGAAGCCGATTTTGTCCCAGCCTTCCTGCGGCGCCTTGGGAAGGTTGGCGACCCGGATCAGGTCTGCATAAGTCGAGAGCGCCATGCCGGACACCTCGGCGCGAATCCGCCAGAAAGGCATGTAGACCAGCGAATCGTTTGCCAGGGGGAGCGTCCCGAACGGAATCTGCTGCAGGCCTTTGTTGCCGGCCTGCCAGGCCGTTTCACAGTTTTTGCAGTGAAGAACCAGAGAGTCCCGTTTCCCGACCAGGTCCCAACCACATGACGGGCAGAGGGTCGGCAGGAATTGGATGTGGCGGCGGGGGTCTCCGGCATCGGCAAACAACGCATCGGCCTCCTCGACGGAAACGCCCGCCACCGGCCGGTTGAGCACGGCATCGAACAATTTGCCTTTCACGTAATAGGGGGCATAGAGCAGACTCAGGGCCTCGCCGATGTGCGTCTGATGAACGACCGGCTTGGGCAGGGAGTCGGAGAACCGCTCGTGGAACATCTCCATGACGTTGTCCAGGGAGATGGTCGGTTTCAGAAAGCGGCCCTTCGAAGAAGGGGTGACGAATCGGAGTTTGAGGGCCTGGCTCCTCAGGCCGACCGATGCCGGCAGGCGGTTTGTCTCCACGGCCTGGTAGCTCAGGTCCATGAACCGGTGCTTGACGCCGGCCCCGGTGCACGCAAAGAACATCCCCTTGAAACGCCAATAAGGAAAGAAAAGAAGTTCGTTTCCTTTCGGCGCTCTGTCGGCAAAGACATACTGAAAATATCCTCGCTGGGCGATGAAGGATTTCACACGGCAGAACTGGCAGGTAAAGAGCCGGTCGGTTTCTTTGAGCTCGGCAGGCCCACCGCACTGCGGGCACTGATGTTGGATCAGAAAATCGATGGCGAAGGCTCCCCATCATGCTGGGAGGCTGGGATGCAGGAAGGCGAAGCGCCGCCCCGCCCCGCTTCCTGTTTGCCATTTTCAGTTTCTTCTGCAGGCGCGCAGCGCGACCTCCCCGGTTTCCCGGCCTCCCAGTGGCTTTACAGTTTCTCGCCGCACGAATTGCAGAACTTGGCCTCCGGCAGATTCTCCGCCCCGCACTGGGAACAGAAAACCGGTTTCGGCGTCGTCTCCACCGCCGCGCCGCAGCGCGAACAAAACTTTGCGTTCGGGGTCATGTTCTTCCCGCAGTTGCTGCATTGGGTGAAGACCAGAACCTGGTGCCCGCAAAAGGGGCAAAAATGGGCGTCGATGGGGATATGCTGCTGGCAATCGGGGCATTGTGCCGAAGGCTGGCCCTGGGGCCCGCCCGAGGGCGGTTGTCCGGAAGGGGCTGAGCCGGCAGGAGGCGCCCCGCCTCCGCCCGGCTGACCCTGCGCCCCGGAAAAATATTGGGCGAACATCGCGGGCATCATCAACCCCATGGTCGTTCCCATGCCCATCCCTCCCGCACCTTCGCCCGCCGCCTCCGAAGCCTTCTCCATCGCCATGGCCGCCTTCATCTGCATCAGTTTGTTCATGTCGTCGAAAACGCCCATGCGGCTGCGGTCGTCGATGGCCTGCTGCACTTCGGGCGGCGGGGTGATGGAGTTGATATAGATCTGCGTCAGGGCAAGACCGAAGTGGGAGAAATCCTCGACAAGGCGCTTGGCAAGGCCGTCGGAAAGTTCGTCGTACTTGGCCGGCAGGTTCAGGATCGAATCGATGGTCTCGCCCATGTAATCGTTGAAACGGGAGACGATGACCCGGTTCAGGTATTCTTCGATCTCTTCGGTGGTGAACATGCCGCGGGTGCCCACAAGGCTGTTGATAAACAGGATCGGCTGGATCACGCGCAGGTTGAAAACGCCGAAGGCGCGCAAGCGGATCAGGCCCAGTTCCGAATCCTTGAAGGCCACCGGATCCCGGGTGCCCCACTTCAGGTTCGGAAAGACTTTCATGTTGACCAGGTAGACTTCCGCTCGCAGGGGGCTGGACATGGCC
Source organism: Desulfobacterales bacterium (assembly GCA_050115795.1). Taxonomy (GTDB): domain Bacteria; phylum Desulfobacterota; class Desulfobacteria; order Desulfobacterales; family CAFBRK01; genus JAIPEL01. The sequence goes on along the minus strand of JASFPT010000001.1, from coordinate 8,971 downwards.
CAGGGCAGGGCGGCGATCTTGGTCAGAATCGGAATGTTTCCGGTCTTGAGGGTGTGTCGGCCTGGCCTGAAAGCCTCGATCGCTTTGCCTTTGTAGAAAAAGACACCCGCCTGGCTTTCCCGGACGGTGAGCTGCGCGCCCCATTTGATTTCGCCGGAGCCTTTTTCCGGAATGCGATGGACCAGCTCCTGCCCGGTCTCGTCGAACCACTCGATGTTTTCCAGAAAAACGATGTTGTCTTTTCCCATGGCGTTGGTCTCCTTTTTCGGTTGTCTGAAAAACCGCAGACGCCACATTGCGACGACGGGCTGGCCGGCTTCAATTTCAATTTGGTGTAAAGACTTTTAGCCAAGGAAAACCTTGCTTGTCAAAGAAAAACCGGATTCCGGCAGCTTCTGCAGAGGCGTTTCGGGCGGGCTACACGCGGGAAATTCTCCATTCGCCTTGCAATTTAACCCGATGCCTCCTATGAAAGAAGACTTCGTTTGGTTGCGATGTCTGATGCCACCGCCTCTGTTATCTACAGCGTTACGATTGGTGCTGGAAACCGGCTCATGAACGATTCCCGTCGCTATCCTCCGACAACCCTCTCCTGGCTGGTGTGGGGGCTCGGCGCCGCCTTCTACTGTTTCGGATTCTACCAGCGGGTGGCTCCGGCGGTCATGACCGACCGGCTCATGACAGAATTCCAAATCGGTGCTGCCGCCCTCGGGCATCTCTCCGCCTTCTATTTCTACAGCTATGTCGCCATGCAGATTCCCACGGGTGTCTTGGCCGACCGCTGGGGGCCCCGGAAACTGCTTACCGCCGGAGCCGCCGTGGCCGGCGTCGGGACCCTCGTCTTTGCCGTGGCGCCGAGCCTGTTCTGGGCCGACATGGGTCGGCTTCTGATCGGTGGATCCGTGGCCGTGGCTTGGGTGGTGATGCTGAAGCTGGCGAGCCGGTGGTTTCACCCCAAAAGCTACGCCGCGGTCAGCGGCGTGGCCCTGGCCGTCGGCGTGGTCGGGGCCGTTTCGGCCGGTGTTCCACTGCGGATCCTGGTCGACCGGTTCGACTGGCGTGTCGTGATGGTTGCCGGCGCATTGGGGTCGCTGGCGCTTTCGGTGGCGATCTGGCGGGTGGTCCGCGACGATCCCTCTGCAAAGGGCTTCGACAGCTATGCCCCGGCGGCTCGAAGTGAAGACAAATCGGTCTCCGGCGGCGGGGCAGGGGCAGGGCTTTCTCGGGTCATGGGGCGGCGAAACACCTGGCTTCTTACCCTTGCGCCGGGAGGCATGGTGGGTCCGGTGCTGGCCTTTTCCGGCCTCTGGGGCGTTCCCTTTTTGTTCACCCATTACCATCTGAGTCAGGAGGCCAGTGCGGCGGTCACCTCCGCGCTTCTGGTCTCCTGGGCCCTCGGGGGGCCGATCATCGGCGGGCTTTCGGACCGGATCGGGCGCCGCAAGCCGCTGTATCTGGCCGGCGCCGTCGGTTCGCTGGCTGGATGGTCTCTGCTGGTTTACGGGCCGATTCTTCCTCTTCCGCTGCTGATCGTGACGGTGGTGGTGGTGGGGTTTCTTTGCGGCTCTATGATCATCGGCTTTGCATTCGTCAAGGAGTCGGTTCCGACGGCGCTGACCGGAACCGTGTCGGGGGTCTGCAACATGGGCGTCATGATGGGCCCGATGATCCTCCAGCCTGCGGTGGGAATGATGCTCGACCGGAAATGGGACGGCCTGATGGCCGGCGGCGTCCGGATTTACAGCCTCGAAGCCTACCGCGCCGGCTTTTCCCTGATGATCGGCTGGGCGGCCCTGGCGGTCGTTTTCCTGGCGCTGACCCGCGAAACCTTCTGCCGCCAAATCACCGAATAAAGCGCTTGCCAGGATAAGTTCCCGGATGAGGCTTTCGGTTCAGCCGGAAACCATCTCCGCCATGGCCTCTAATGCCAGCAGGTAGCCGTGGGCGCCCAGACCCGCAATGATGCCGGTGGCGGCCTTTGCTGTATAGGAATGGTGCCGGAAGGATTCGCGCCGGTGGATGTTGGACAGGTGTACTTCGATCACGGGAAGATTCACGGCCAGGAGCGCATCGAGAAGGGCGATGCTGGTGTGGGTGAGCGCCCCTGGATTGATGACGAGGCCGGAGCAGTTCCCTGCAGCCGCCTGGATCCGGTCGATCAGGGCCCCTTCGTGGTTGGACTGGAAGGTTTCAACGGTCAGGCCGAGGGTATCTCCCTTTTGCCGGACGGCGGCGTCGATCTCCTCGAGAGTCTTTCTGCCATAGATGTCCGGCTCCCGTTTTCCGAGCAGGTTCAGGTTCGGTCCGTGGATGACGAGGATTTTTTTACGGGCCATAACTGGCTCCTTCGAAACGGATGTGGGTCAACCCTTTAGAAGCGATTCGTGCCGAAGCTCGCCTTTTGGGTGCGCTTTACGTCTCCGTCGCCTTTTTTTTCAGCAACTCCCGAAATCCTTCGATCGTTTTTCCGTAGTCCTTGCTTCCGAAGATGGCCGAACCGGCCACGAAAACATCGACCCCGGCGCTTGCGATCCTGGCAATGGTCTCTTTGTTGACGCCGCCGTCGATCTGGATCAGGGGGGACAGGTTCCGCTCCTCGAGCATCCGGCGCAGCTTCCGGACCCTGTCGAGGCTGTTTTCGATGAAGGCCTGGCCGCCGAAGCCCGGGTTTACGCTCATGATCAGGATGTAGTCCACATCTTCCAGCACCCACTCGATGCTGGAAAGGGGCGTGTGGGGGTTCAATACGACCCCCGGGTGGGCGCTCGCCTCCCGGATCAGGTTGACCGTGCGGTTCAGATGAATGCAGGCCTCCACCTGAACCGATATCCAGTTAGCGCCGGCCTGGGCAAAATCCTGCACGTACCGTTCGGGTTGTTCGATCATCAGGTGAACGTCGATGGGCAGGGCGGTGACCCGGCGCACAGCCTCCACGATCAGCGGACCCATGGTGATGTTCGGGACGAAGTGTCCGTCCATGACGTCCACGTGAATCCAGTCCGCACCGGCAGATTCAACCGCCTTGATTTCTTCTCCGAGTCGTGAAAAGTCCGCCGAAAGAATGGAGGGGGCGATCATCTTTTTTTGCATCATTGCAGCTCCGCTTGCCGATCCTGCCGGCAATACCCTAAGTGATGGAAAAACCGATGGAAGATTTTGTTTTCCACAGGCCCCTGTTTACACCGCTTTCCACGATTATTGTTCAAAAAAGGGAGGGCGGCATAAGGGTTTGTAACAAAAAAACGTTCCAGAAGCGGAACGTTTTTTTGACAATCCCTATATACGCCGGCTGCCCGGTGAAAATCAAGCTTCCTGTTTCCCTGGAAAGGAGCCGCGGTCGCGCGTCAGCGCTACGGCAAAGAATCCGTCGGTACCGTGGCGGTGGGGTTCGGTGTGGAAAAAACCGCGGGCGTCGATCAGGGCGGAGACGACCGGATCGTGTTTGGGGCCCGTTTCCACGGAAAAATCCGTGTTCGCCCGTAAAAACGCGGCCACCACCGCTTCGGTTTCCTCCGGTTCGGTGGTGCACACCGTATAGACAAGCCGGCCCCCGGGCCGGAGCCATCGAGACGTCCGGGACAAAAGGCGCCGCTGCACATCGGCATACCGATCGAGATCGTTTTTTTCGGTCCGCCACCGGGCGTCCGGGTTTCTGCGGAGCACACCTAAACCGCTGCACGGGGCATCGAGCAAAATCCGGTCGAAGGGTTCTGCAAAGGGGCCGGAAGGGGCCAACAAGTCGGCGGCGACCGGTTCGACCGCGGAAACAGAGAGCCGACGCATCTCGGCCGCGAGGCGGTCGAGCTTTTGTATTTCCTTTTCCGCGGCGACGATGCGGCCTTTGTCGCCCATGCGTTGGGCGATGTGGCCGGTCTTGCCGCCCAGCCCGGCGCAGGCGTCCAGCAGCCGCTCGCCCGGCTGCGGATCGAGGAGTCGGACCACGAGCTGAGCCGCCTCGTCTTGTACCTGGAACCACCCTTTCCGGTGGGATTCGAGCTCCGGTACCGAGACCGCCGGGCTGCGAAACAGCACCGCATCCGGTGAAACCGATCCGGTGGCAACCTCCCGGCATTCTTTTTCCAGCGTTTCGATCAACCGCGGACGGTCGGTGAGAAGGGTGTTTACCCGGGCGCTGATCGGGGGAATTTCGTTGATCGTCCGGCACAGCGCTTCTGACTCATCAGGTCCGAGTCGATCGAGCCAACGGCCCGTGAGCCACCGGGGAAGCGAAAAACGTACCGCCAGATGTTTTGCCGGGTCGTGTTTCGGATCCGGAAGCGGCACCTTGCCCCAGTTTCTTACAGCGTTTCGCAGCACGGCGTTGACAAAGCCGGCGACGTGGGCCGCTGATGTTCTTTTGGCCAGTTCCACGGCGGTGTTGACGGCTGCCGATACCGGAATCCGGTCGAGAAAGACGGCCTGATACAATCCCAGGCGCAGGATGTTCATCACGGCGGGTTCAATTTTTGCAGGGGGGATCTTGGAAAAACGACCGATCCCCCAGTCGAGTCGGCCCCGCCAGCGCAGGGTGCCGAACACCAGGGCGTGAAACAGTGTCCGGTCCCGGGGGTCTTTGAAATCGGCGTCGGCCAGAACCTCCTCCAACAGGGGATCGAGGAGGATGCCGGTCCGCTCCAGGCGGTTGAGAACCTCAAGGGCGAGATGGCGGGGATTTGTTGACATCAGAAATCAGAACCCAGAATCCAGAAGGCAGCAGACAGGAGACAGGAGGCAGGAACCAGGAGCGGTCGAAAGAACCAGCTCCCACTTTCTCGATCTCCGATGTCCTGCCATATTCTGAATTCTGGGTTTATTTCGTTCATACATTCAAGGACTTGGGATCAATATCCCCCGCATACATGCACCGAGTATTATGCTGCCCTCTGTCAGGTGCTTTTTAAGAAATCGGGTGCTGCCGTATCCCAGGTCTTCAGATATGAAAAGACGATCTCCTGGCTCCTGTCTCCTAAACAAGCACTTTTCCCACCGGCACGGCATTTCCCCGCAAAAAATCCGCCACCGGCATTCGCCGGCCCGACTCCCCCTGAAGCTCCAGAATCGAAACCGCCCCCTTTCCGGCCGACACGCGAAGCTCGTCGGGGAAGCCTTCGATCACGGTGCCGGGGGGGCGGTCCTCGGACCGTCGGGCCGGTGTGAGCCGATAGATCCGCAGTCGCGCTCCGTTGAATGTCGTAAAGGCCCCGGGCCACGGGTCCATTCCCCGGACAAACGCATCGAGGGTCTCGGGGGAGTTGTTCCAGTCGATGCGCCCGTCTTCCTTGGTCAGGATCGGCGCATAGGTGGCCCGGCCCGGGTCCTGGGGTTGCGGCTTGACCTTTCCCGCCGTCATGGCCTCCAGGGTTCTGAGAAGCAGGTCGGCGCCCATGGCCGAAAGCCGGTCGTGAACGGCACCGGCCGTGTCACAGGGGGCAATCTCGGTGCGCGCGCAGAGCAGGATGTCTCCCGTGTCGAGCCCCTCGTCCATGAGCATCGTGGTCACGCCGGTTTCGGTTTCTCCGTTTGCGACGGCCCATTGAATCGGCGCTGCACCGCGGTATTTCGGCAGAAGGGAGGCATGGACGTTGACGGCGGCGATGGTCGGGATCTTCAAAATCGTCCCGGGCAGAATCTTTCCAAAGGCGATGACCACGATAAAGGCGGGAGCTGCCGAGGCGATGCGTTCGACCGTTTCCGCCGGCTTCAGCGATTTCGGTTGAAAGATCGGAAGGCCCAACCGGAGGGCTTCGATCTTGACCGGGGAAGGTGCCAATTTTCGGCCGCGTCCCTTGGGGCGGTCCGGTTGGGTGACGACCAGTTCGACCTTGTAGCCGGCGGCGTGCAGAGCCGACAGGGACGGGACGCTGAAGCCGGGCGTTCCCATGAAGACAAGGCGTGGTTTTTGAAAACTCATGGATTCGTCCATCATTCCGGAGCGAGCAGGGCAGAGCGTGAAAGCTCGGAAAAGGGTATCCGACGCGGCGGGTTTGGAAAATCAATTCCAATCGAATTTGAAAGCCCCGCCCCAGCGGGGTCTTTCCTGAAATCGCCCGGCGATTTCATTTCATCTGCTTCTTGACGCGGCGCTTGTATAGGTTTCGCTTCAGCGCGCTGATCCGGTCGATGAACAGGGTCCCGTTCAGGTGGTCGATCTCGTGCTGGAGAACAATGGCGGCAAATCCCTCGGCTTCAAACCGCAGTTGTTTTCCCTCCCGGTCAAAGCCGTCCACCAGAATCCTTTCGGAACGCTTGACGTCGGCCCGGAAGTCGGGAACGCTCAGACAGCCTTCGTTTTCAGAAAGGATCTCGCCTTCTTTTTCAACGATCCGTGGGTTGATGAGCACCTGCAGGTTGCGGTCGCCGTCTTGCCGGTCGGCGATGTCGAAGACCAGCAGGCTCTGGTCCACCCCGACCTGGATGGCGGCAAGCCCCACCCCCGGTGCGGCATACATCGTCTCGGACATGTCGTCGATGAGCTGCTGAAGCCGACCATCGATGTTCTCGACCTCCCTGGTCGGTTCTTTTAAAAATTTGTCCGGATATGTGACGATTCTCAATATCGACATCAAAACGCCCCGCGGATAAAAGCGCCTCGCGCTTTTATGGCAAGCGGCTGCGCCGCTTGAAAAGCAAATAATGACGGTACGGACCCATACGGGTTCGGGGGAAAAATAAACAGAAATGGAGCTCTTTCAAGGTTTTGTCAAAGTCTACCACACGGTGCGAAAAGCGCAAACCCCCTGGCGGCGCCCGTCATCCGCGATCCGGCATTCGATGAAAGGGGATGCCGAGTCCTGCCGATCGCTTCTCGGAAGGGCAATGCCGTTCATGTAAAATGGCGGATCGATTTTTTTTATCCATCCACGTCGGCGGATCGATCGTCTGCGGATTGATCCCGGCTTTCCCTGGAGACCTGCAGGATGTTGACACCGGTGACCAGCGCCGAAAGAAGGCCGACGAGGATGACCGGAAACATCTGGACCGCGTGGTTGACCAAGGTGAAGCCGGCCGCCTCCTTGGCCGGAACGCCGAACAGCGCCATGGCAAAGACGCCGCCGGCCTCCCACAGGCCCCAGAAACCCGGCACCGAGGGAAGGGCGATAAAAAAACAGACGATCACCATCACTGCGGTCAGCTCGAAAATGGACAGCCCGACGCCCGGACACCCCAGCGCCATGGCGTAGTAGGAGACGGCGGTGAGGACCCACGCGGCCACGGAAAGGCCCAGGCACGCCGCCATGCGGGCGGGGTCTTTGACCAGGGAAAAGCCGGAGGCCACGTTTTGGATGATCCGGGCCAGGATGCCGGAAAGTTTGTCAGGGAGGAACCCGACCAGGCGAAGGGCCAGGTTGCGGGTTTTCCCCACGCTGATGAACAGCACCCCCGCCACCAGGACCACCGAAAGCTGCGCCATCCCCCGGGCCAGTCCCACTAGGGTTTCTCCGCTGAGCTCGTAGCCGGCAAAAGTGCGGGTGAATCCGGGGTCGATGTCCACGGCGGCCATCACGGCCACAAACATCCCGATCAGGATGGCCAGGTCGAAGACCCGCTCGGCGGCCACGGTGGCAAGGCCCGTGGTAAAGGGGACGTCGTCCCGTTTGCGCAGGATCAGAGGGCGGGCCACCTCGCCGACCCGGCCGGGGAGGATGCAGTTCATCATGAACCCGATCATCAGCGGATGGTGGGCGCTCCAGTATCCGACGCGGTGGGACGACCCCAGAATCAGTTGCCAGCGAAGCACCCGGCAAAAAAAACCGGCGAGGATGGCAACCATGGAGGGAAACAGCCAGAAAATCCGGATGGTGCCGATATAGGCGATCAGATCCCCGAAGGGAACGTTTCGAAAGGCCAGGTACAGGGCCGCCGCCGAGAGCAAGACGCCCAGCAGCAGAGAGAGGATCCAGCGATTCATGGGGCGGTTCCGTTTCTCGGACGCAGTAAATTTCGAAGCGATTTCATATTTCGGCAACGGAGATCATCGATACGGTTTCTGGCAACCGGGAAGTGCGACGACGCATATCCTGCCCGAATAAAAAAAGCGGCGAAGCCGCTCTTCATAAATTCGCCCCAGCGAATTTATAGAGGGATGATCTTCCGGGCCTTTTCCACGTCTTTTCGGATCTGATCGGAAAGTTCGGCCAGGCTGGCGAATTTTTTCTCGCCGCGAAGGCGCTGGATGAAGTTGACCCGGATCTTCTCGCCGTAGATATTCCGGTCGAAATCGAGGATGAAGACCTCCACGGTGAAAACGTGGTCGTCGAAGGTCGGACTGTAGCCGATGTTGGCCACTCCCTTGTATTTTTGGCCCTGGACTTCGGCTGTGACCGCGTAGATGCCGGTTTTCGGGCACAACTCGTCGGCGAGTTCGATGTTGGCCGTAGGAAACCCGAGCAGCTTGCCGCCTCGGTCCCTTCCCTTGGCCACGACGCCCCGGATCTGGTAGGGCCGTCCCAGCAGTTTCTGGGCGTCCTCCATTCGGCCTTCCATGACCAGATCCCGGACCCGGGTGCTGCTGATCCGTCCGATCCCGTTTCGGGGGGCCGAGATCCAGTCAAGGACCATCACCTCGAAACCGAGAGCTTTGCCGTAGGTCTTGAGCAGGTCCACATTACCCTCGCGACCCTTGCCGAAGGTGTAGTCCCGGCCGACCACGATCGCCTTGACGCCGATCCGGTCCACCAGCAGATCCTTGACGAACCGCTCCGCGGACCAGGAGGCAAACGCCATGGTAAAGGGCAAGGCGATGAGCACGTCGAGTCCGGCCGCCGACATAAGCTCGATTTTCTGCTCGTAGAGGGTGATCAGCGGGGGGTTTCCGTTTTTTTTGAGAACCCGGATCGGATGGGGCTCGAAGGTCATGGCCACCGACGTGCCGTCGAGGGATTCGGCTTTTTCGATAACCTGGTGAAACAGGGCCTGGTGTCCGATGTGCACCCCGTCGAAGTTGCCGATGGTGATTACCGCGTTGGCATAC